>JANMUI010000885.1:0-3560 GCA_031391405.1 Betaproteobacteria bacterium | reverse complement strand
TGCCCGTGATGCCCGTGGTGCCCGTGATGTGCGTGTCCCCCACCGCTGCGGGCGCCCGCGCCCCGTCCTCCCCCGGCGCTCGCATCATCGACGGCCATCGTTCCCGCCACCAGGAACGCCAGACTGAGAACCGTGCCAAGCGATCGAATCATGCGCACACCTCCATCGAACCGCCCCCTGGAGATCGCTTTTGGCGATCGACGCGGCGGATCACTCCCTGGAGCGTAATTGTATGCCCGCGAGCGATGCGTGTCTTTGCCAAGGTCTCTGCCAAGCGTCTATCGCGCTTTCAGCTTCGCATCGAAGAACGCGAGCGCCTTTCCCCAAGCGTCCTCGGCGTTCTGCGGGTGGTAGCGTTCCGTGCTGAATTCATCCTGGAACGCGTGCTGGGTGCCGGCGTAGCGGTGGAACACGTGTTCCACACCAGCCGTGGTGAGCGCGGCGTCGTAGGCATCGACGTCCTCGGGGGATGGCGTTGTATCAAGGTCGCCGAAAAATCCGATCACTGGGCACTTGATATCGCGGGCCCGGTCGATGGCGGGCGGGTTGCCTTCGCCCATGGCGACCCGGACGCGTCCGCCGTAGAAGATAGCGCACGCGGCGAGTCGCGGATTAGACATGGCACCGACCCAGGAAATGCGGCCGCCAAAGCAGTGGCCCACGATGCCGATGCGATTCGCATCCACGCGCTTCATGCCGGCGATGAGATCGAATGTCGCATTCAGGTCGGCAATGGTCCAATCGTCGCGGAATTCCTTGCGCTTCACATCCGGGTCGGATGCTTTCGGCCACCAGTGAAACACGAAAGGTGCCACCACCGTGTAGCCGTTGGCGGCGTAGCGCTCACCCGTCTTCAACGTGAACTGGTCATTCTCGAGGCCGGTGTTGGCGAGCGGGAAATGACAGCAGAGAATCATGCCGGGATGGGGGCCGGGGCCTTGCGGTTCGAATACGAACACTTCCATCGCGCTGCCATTTACCTGGACGGTTTCGATGCGATAGGCCATGGGTTGCTCCTGGTGGTGGGAGGTGAGTCCGATATACATTATTGCGCCACGACACCCGACCGGTCGATAGCGCGTGACTTCGCCTCGACGCATGCCTCCGTGACGACCGGCCACAGCGTGAAGACGCCTATCATCTAGCCTACCGTGGCCCCAAATCAACCTTGAATCTCGATGGCGCTACTCGAACGCGAAACCCATTTGGCCGAATTGCACCGCGCGCTCGACGCCGCGCAGACCGGACGCGGCTGTACGGTACTCGTCAGCGGCGAGGCGGGGATCGGCAAGACGTCGCTCGTCGATCGATTCGCGCAGGGTGTGCATACTCGGGCGCGCCTGCTGCGCGGGGCCTGCGAGGCGCTATTTACGCCGCAGCCGCTGGGGCCGGTACACGATCTGGTGCACGCGCTCGGCGGGCCCGTCCTCGCACAATTGCAGAGCGAAGCGAAACCGATCGATCTTTTTCACGGCGTGTTGGAGGCAATCCGCAACCTCGGCACGCCCTCGATGATCGTGCTGGAGGATATGCACTGGGCGGATCATGCGACGCTCGATTTTGTTCGCTTCATAGCTCGCCGCATCACGCAAGTGCCGGTGATCATGGTACTCACCTATCGCGACGACGAGATCGGCGCCGACCATCCACTTGCCGCGGTGCTGGGAGAGTTGCCCCCGGATGGGCGGATCCGGTTGAAGCTGCCGGCGCTCACGCGCGCGACGGTCGAACAGTTGGCAAGCGACGCCGGTCGCCCGGTCAATGACCTGTTTCGCGTGACTGGCGGCAATCCGTTCTTCGTGACCGAGTTGCTGCGCGCGGACACCGATGCAATGGCCCCCAGCATTCGGGAGGCCGTGTTGGCGCGCGCCCGCCATCTCACCGAACGTGCTCGCTCGTTGCTCGACCTGGTGTCGGTCGTGCCTGATCGTCTCCAACTTGTCATGCTTGAACAAATATCCGGTTCGAATCTGGACGCACTCGAGGAATGCATTGCACGCGGCCTGCTCGATTGCGACGCAGATCACGTCCATTTCCGCCACGAGTTGGCGCGATTGGCTGTGGAGGATGCCCTCTCGCCCGTGAAGCGCGTGCGACTCCATCGAACGATGCTCGATGTACTGACTTCTGCGACACAAGATGGCGCGACGCTCGCTCGCATCGCGCATCACGCGATCGCAGCCAAGGATGTCGCGGCGATCATCCAATTCGTCCCGCAGGCGGCACGAATCGCCACCACGCGCCGCTCTCACCGTGAGGCAGCGGCATTGCTCTCCGCGGCCCTGCCATACGTGGACCGACTGTCCACCCCCGAGAAAGCGGCGTTCTACGAGCAACGCATGCAGGCGTGCATCGTGATGAATCAGGGTGCGGAAGCGCGCGCGATGAGCGAAGCTGCTTATCGGTTGTGGAATAAGTTGGGCGACGACTTTGCGAAGGGCTGCAACCTGGTTTCCCGATACGAGATCGGTCGCGCGCAAGACCCGATCCCCCGCGATGACTCGCTGGCACTTGCCCGCGAAGCGATCGCATTGCTCGAGCGATTTCCGGCAAGCTCGCAACTCGCGGTCGCCTATGCCGCGCTCGCGATGCAGATTGGGGTCGATGATGCAATAGAGTCGACCGCGCTCCGGGCTCGGGCTCTTGCGATCGCGGAATCAAGTGGCGACGCCGACGCTCGCGCCCGGATTCTCGGCCGATGTGCGTCGGCCGAATGGATGGCGCATGGTGCATGTACCCCAACGGCCGCGAGGCGCTTGATGGACGAGGCACGCCGCGCGAGAAACGATATGGAAGTGATGCGGGCCTATCAGCAGAGCGCGGTACTCCACTTCCAGTCACGCGAGCTCGATCGTTTGGACGAGTGTGTGCGCGCGGCGTCCGACTTCACGCGTGAGCGCGAGCTTCATGACTACCTGCTCACGCACAGCCTGGAACGTTACGGCGGGGAAGTCATGTTGGCCCGAGGCGACTGGCAAGATGCGATCGGGCGGTTCGAAGCAATCGTTCGGCGTGAGACGCTTCCGTGGTGGATGCGGCTCGTCCTGTGCCGCTTGCAGATCGCGTTGATACACGCGCGACAGGGTAAGGCTGTCGACGAGGCCTGCTTGTCCGAATCCCTGAATCGGCAAGACGAGTTGCCGATCAATAATTTGTACGTCCTGCACCGGACTCTCGCCGAGATCGCGTGGCTGCGCGACGATCGCGATGCCGGCCGATCCTCGGCTGCGATCGCCTTCGACATTGCGATCAAGTGGGGGCATCCGTGGGCATGCGGAGAAGCCACCCTCTGGCTCCGCTTGGCAAGCGATGACGATCCCCCGTTCGTGGCGGACGGCACGCGAATTTTCGCCGAACCGTATACCCTATTATTCACGGGCGAGGCGCATGCGGCGTCACAAGTGTGGAAGCAACGCGGCTACAGGTACGAAGAAGGCGTGGCGCTCATGCATGGAGACGAGACGGATCAGCGCGAAGCGATTCACCTCTTCGAGGCGCTCGGCGCGAAAGCCGCCGCCGAACGGGTCCGCGAGCGCATGCGTGCCCTGGGGTTACGCAGC
>JANMUI010000810.1:0-5405 GCA_031391405.1 Betaproteobacteria bacterium | reverse complement strand
CGCGAACCCCGATGCTGCGATTGAGCAGTTGGCCACCGAATGCCGTAAAGCGCAGCGCGTCGACGGGGCAGGCGAGGTGATCCTGGGCGGCGCGGCCCTGGCCGGACTGGCAGAACGTGTTCAGCCGCTCGTCGAAGTGCGGCTTATCGACAACGTAATCGCAGGTGCCCGTCAGGCCGAGGCGCTCGCTCGTGGCGCGCCGGCACACTATGAACACTTTCCGCTTGGTATGGTCACGCCTTCCATAGGTGTCAGTCCGGCGCTTGCACGTTTCATGCGGGAGTAACACAAGAACGGTTCCGCATGTGTACCATTGCGCGGTGGTGATTTCATCAACTAGAACGAGGTAAGCCATGCGCAAGCGTTCCCTGTCCCAATTCCTGTGTCTATCCCTTGTCGCACTTCTCGCACAGCCGATCACTTCGGTGTTGGCAGATGATGATGACGAGGTGTCCATCGTTGCCAGCTCGCTCAGTTGCGTTCGATACGATGGCGCATCCGATGATCTGCTGACGGCGGGTCTTGGCAAGACCGGATTGCAAATCGGTACCGCCACCTACGCCGATCCGAACAACCCGACCGCCGCGGAATTGCGGCGTGGCGCGATCTACAACAACTATCGTGCGCTAACGGATATGACAACGAACGGCGGCTATGGCGTGCTGTTCGGACCGAATATCGATCTCGGCGGCGGTAACACGCTCGGTGAAGGCAAGATTGCCGGTGTGGAATGCATCGCGTTCGCCAACAACGGGCGCAAGCGGCGCGACGTCACGATGATGGTGCAAATCCCTTCGAGCTTCGATCCGAAGAACGCCTGCATCGTCGCCGGGCCGTCGTCCGGGTCGCGGGGCGTCTATGGTGCGATCGGTACGACGGGAGAATGGGGCCTCAAGCGCGGCTGCGCGGTGGCCTATACCGATAAGGGTACCGGAAGCGGTGTCCATGATCTGCAAGCGAACACGATCAATTTGATCGATGGGCGCCGGGCGACTGCGAATCAGATCGGTGTACGCGCGAATTTCACCGCACCGATCACGAATGCCGAGCGCGAGGCATTCAACGCGAAATTTCCGAACCGCTTCGCCGTCAAGCATGCGCACACCGGGCGGAATCCTGAGAAGGACTGGGGCGATGACGTGCTCGACTCCATCCGCTTCGCCTTCTTCGTGCTGAACGGACAATTCGCCACGCCCCGCCGCTACGGGGACGACGATCGGCGCACCTTCAACAAGAAGAACACGATCGTCATCGCCTCCAGCGTGTCGAACGGCGGTGGCGCATCGCTCGCCGCGGCCGAGCGGGATGAAGACGGATTGATCGACGGCGTTGTGGTGTCGGAGCCGCAAGTTCAACCGCGCCGCACCGACAAGCTCACCATCATGCGTGGGTCGACCCTCATCAAGAATCACGGCAAGGGGCTGTACGACTACATCACCCTCGCGAATCTTTATCAGCCGTGCGCGGCGCTGGCTGCGTCGAATGTCGGAGCGCCGTTTGGCTTTTTCGTGAACGCGGTATTCGCAGCGAACCGGTGCGCCGCATTGCATGACGCCGGTCTTCTCGCGGCGACGACCTTGGTGACTCAGGCAATCGAAGCGCAAGCAACGCTGAACAACAATGGGTGGGAGCTCGAGAGCAACATCCTAGGGCCATCGCATTACGGGTTCCAAGTTGCGCCTGCCGTGTCGGTCACCTACGCAAACGCGCATGGACGATTCAGCGTGCTCGACAACCTGTGCGGGTTCAGCATGGGCGCGACCGGGGCCACCGGTTTGCCTGCGCCAATTGGTGTGACGGCACTCGCGCAAGTTTTCGCAACCGGAAATGGCGTCCCGCCGAACAGCGGAATCAATCTGATCAACAACAATTCGTTGCTCGGCCCGCTTCTTGATCCCGTCTCGTTCTCCACGTCGGGCAAGCAGGACTACAACGCCGAAGGTGCTCGCTGCCTTCGCGCGTTGTTCACCGGGAATGATAAGCATGCCGAACGGGTTCAAGATGGAATCGATGAGGTCAAGCAGCGCGGCAAGTTGCACGGGAAGCCCGCGATCATCGTCCACGGACGCGCGGACAATCTCGTGCCGGTCAGTCATTCGTCGCGGCCGTACTATGGGCTCAATCAGATCGCCGAAGGCAAGGAAAGCAACCTTCGATATTACGAGGTCACGAACGCGCAGCACTTCGAGGCGTTTCTGCCGCTGGCCGGATACGACACGCGCTTCGTGCCTTTGCATGTCTACGGCATTCAGGCGCTCAACATGATGTACGCACACCTGAAGAACGGCACGCCACTGCCCGCGAGCCAAGTGGTACGCACGAGTCCGCGAGGCGGGGTTCCTGGCGCCGCGCCGGCAATCAAGGCGACCAACGTTCCGCCAATCAGCGCATCACCAATCGCGGCGAATGCGATCACGTTCTCGGGGAATACGCTCTACATTCCCGATTGAATAGGAATCTGCGCGGCGCGCCGTGCAGATTCCTGACAAGGGGAAAATTGATGCCCAAATGACGCAACTTGCCTTTCCAGTAAATCGATTGACTGCAGAGCCGCGTCAGCATTCAGGAATCTGCGCGCAACGGCGCGCAGATTCCTAGATGGATGTAACGCGCACTTTCGCGCTTGCGGTACTTGGCGCCGGCGTTTTGATCGTCTCGGCCGCGTCGATCCTTATTCGTTATGCGCTCGCCGAGGGGCTGCCCGCCATTTCGGTCGCGGCACTTCGGCTTGCCATCGCCGCGATCGTGTTGCTGCCGATGCTGATCGCGATGCGTCGCGACGAGCTTGCCCAGCTCACGCGGCGCGATTGGATGCTCGCCGCGGGGGCCGGAGCCTTCCTCGCATTGCATTTCGCGTCATGGATCCTTTCGCTCGAATACACCTCGGTCGCCTCCAGTGTCGCACTGGTGACCACCAATCCGATCTGGATCGGACTCGGCTCCTGGCTCGTCTTGCGCGAACGATTGTCCGGAAGAATGGTGATTGCGATCGGCATGGCGCTCGCCGGGAGCACGGTCGTCTTCCTTGCCGACGAGAACATCGCGACTGCCTCCGCGCCCCAACCGATGTTGGGCAACACGCTTGCCCTCATCGGTTCGCTGGCGATGTGCGGGTACCTGATGATCGGACGCAGGTTGCGCGCGGGTGTGACGTTGCTTGCGTATGTCGGGGTCGTCTATGCGGTGGCGGCGGTGTTTCTCGTCGCAACGGCGCTCGCGTTTTCCGCTCCCCTCGTGACGATTAGCGCGACGGCGTGGCTCATCGTGCTCGCGCTTGCGCTCGGTCCGCAGCTACTGGGTCACACCGCGTTCAATTGGTCGCTCAAGCATTTTCCGGCGACGGTTGTTGCCGTTGCCATTCTGGGAGAGCCGATCGGCTCGACCATCCTTGCCTGGTTGATGCTGGGCGAGTCGATCGGCGTGGTCAAGATTGGCGGCATGGTATTGCTGCTTGGCGGAATCGTGCTCGCGGCGCGCAATGCGCGCGGCGAGGGTGAAGGGTGAAGGGTGATCCCCCTCTCCCCAACCCTCTCCCCCGGTGACGGTGGAGAGGGAGTCTTTTCACCATTCACCCTTCACCCTTCACTCTTCCCTTTTCCCTTTTCCCTTTTCTCGTTTCCCACGCGCCGCGCGCATCGCGCTCGCCACGCTCACCCCTCACTCAACAACGCGGCATTCCCCCCGATCGCCGTCGTGTTGATGGTGAGGGTTCGCTCGGTCGCAAACCGTGTGAGGTAGTTTGGGCCGCCTGCCTTGGGTCCGGTACCGGACAGCCCTTCGCCGCCGAATGGCTGCACGCCCACTACAGCACCGATCATGTTGCGATTCACATAGGTGTTCCCGACGTGCAGGACCGACGTTACTTCGTCGATGAATCGATCAATGCGGCTGGAGATACCGAGGGTGAGACCGAATCCCGTCGCGGCAAGTTTCTGCAGGAGCGCCGGCAACTCATCGCGTTCGTAGCGCACGACATGCAGGATCGGGCCAAACACTTCACGATCGGGTAGCGCGCTGACCGGTACCTCGAAAGCAATCGGTGGGAAGTAGAAGCCGCGTGGTGCGTTCGCCTGCGTCGGGACCTCGGCGATCTGCTTGCCGAGCGCCGCGATCTTCGCGCGGTAGTGCGCGAGGACAGATAACGCATGCGGATCGATGACCGGTCCAATGTCCGTGTCGGGCAGGCCCGGGTCATTCAACTTGAGCTCGCGCATCGCGCCCGCGAGCATCTGGATCGTTCGCTCCGCGGTGGACGATTGGAGCGCGAGAATGCGCAGGGCCGAACAACGCTGTCCTGCACTTTGAAACGCCGAGGTGATCGTGTCGGCCACGACCTGCTCGGGCAAGGCCGAGGAGTCGACGATCATCGCATTCAATCCGCCCGTCTCGGCAATGAGCGGGACGATCGGTCCATTGCGCGCGGCAAGCGTCCGGTTGATCTGTTGGGCAACCTGCACCGAGCCGGTGAATGCAACACCAGCGATACGCGAATCGGCAACCAGCGGTGCGCCGATCGCCTCACCCGTTCCGATCGCCAAGGTGAGCACCGTTCGCGGCACCCCGGCCTCATGAAAAATCGCCACGACCCGTTGTGCAATAAGCGGCGTCTGTTCGGCAGGCTTGGCGATGACCGAGTTGCCGGCAGCCAGCGCGGCAGCGACCTGGCCGGTGAAGATCGCCAAGGGGAAATTCCAAGGGCTGATGCACGCGAACACGCCGCGCCCATGCCATGAAAGCGTGTTTCGCTCGCCGGTTGGCCCGGGCATGACGGTTTGCGAACCAAACAGCCGGCGCGCCTCCTGCGCATAGAACCGCAGAAAATCCACCGCTTCGCGAATTTCCGAAGCCGCATCGTTGTATGTCTTGCCGGCTTCGCGAACCAGGAGCGATACCATCTCGAGCCATTCCGCCTCGATCTGGTTCGCTACACGCTCGAGCAGACTCGCGCGAAATTCGGCGGGTTGGGTCGACCACGTCTTGAAGCCGACCTGCGCGCCTTGCACCAGAGTGTTCAACTCTTCACGTGAATGCTGGCGAATGGCGCCGACCGTGTACTCGATGTTGGCCGGTTCATGCACCAGAACGGTCGGCGGTTGCGGCTTCTCGGTAAGGGTCGCCTTGCGGTCCTCCATGATGCGGGCGCGAATTGCCTGCAGCACGCTCTCATCCGCGAGGTCAATGCCCTTCGAGTTGCGCCGGTCCGAGAACACGTCGGCGGGAAGCGGTACGCGCGGGTTGGGGGTGTAGGGCCGCGGCACCTTGGAGCGCGGATTGGCGATGAGTTGTTCGAGCGGCACGCTCGTGTCGGTAATCTGATGCACGAAGGAGCTGTTGGCGCCGTTCTCGAGCATCCGGCGCACCAGATACGCCAACAGATCGCGATGACTACCGACCGGCGCATAGAC
>JANMUI010000787.1:0-5633 GCA_031391405.1 Betaproteobacteria bacterium | reverse complement strand
CTGCGCGATCGAGAGCAGTTGCACGATGTTCTGGTTGTCCTGGCCGAATGTGACCAGCCGCACGCCGCGGCTTCGGCGCGTCATGTCGGCGAAGGCCGACACCATCATGTCGCGGGTACCTGCGCCCAGCCGCCGCGACTGATCCTGCATCTCTTCGATCATCACGCTTACATCGCGCACGCCGAACCGGTACAGCATGTCGTCCATGCAGCGCAGGCCCTCGGCGAAGTGCGTCACGTTACGTTGAGGCGTTGTCTTCGGTCCTGACGCGGCGGGGTTCACTTCGAGTGAAACACGCTTCTGCGGAGTAGCGCAGGCGGCAAGTGCCATCGCAACTACGCATACAATGAGTTTCGACCTGAACATGGCAATGCTCCTGGCGCCCCAACGCTTCGAATCGGATCAGCTGGGAACGGCTAGTTCGATTGAGTGAGAGAAAAAGCCGGCGGCTCTCGCCGCCGGCGTACCGCGTTACTTCAAGTCAAGAGTCAAAAGAACACCGCTCTCGGGAATGTCGAGAACTTGATCGTGACCTTCACCCGGTCCTCGCTACCGAAATCGGGGTGGTTGACTACGATCTCCGAGGAGATCGCAACGGCGTCGACATCCTTCTCCGTCCCACCCACCGCCGTCACTTCCAGCTGCTTTTGATTCGTAAGGATCGTGGCGACCTGGCTGCTCCCCACGGCCACGAACTTGTAATCAATGCCCTCGGTCAGTCCGGTGAGTGGGGTATTCGAGCCGATGTTGCGGTTGGGCGCGGCGCACACGTCCCTTCCACCTCCGCCGGGACCCCCGCGGATGACCTTATCCGTGAAACCCTGATCGGTGCAGCTCAGCGCCTGGTTCACCGACCTTTCGCGCTCGCAGAAGGTCGTGTTGCCGACCAGCAAGGCGGTATAAACGTTGGGCGTGCTCAGGCATCGCGATCCATCATTCGGAGAGCCGTTCTTAAGGTTTGGGGTGTTGATGATAATGGGCCCGCCAACAATGATTGGACCGGCGGGTGTTGCGCCAATTGCAGTGCCGGCAATGCCGGCTGCAACGAAAGCAGCGGCGATGCTTTTGGCAAGAACGAGTTGCTTCAGGGATTTCATGATCAATTTCCTTTAGAGAGAGTTTCGATTTCGTGGGCTTGCGAACCATTCGCTTGCCTCACCTCCCCACTTTCGGAGCGACCGTGAAGCCGGACGCGTGATCTGAAACTTTATTTCACAACATTCAGTTAAATCCGCTGGTGGATGCGGGGGATGGATATTCGAGGCGACGCCCGAATTGGACGCAGCCGCGATTTCGCTGCGAATCGTGCGTGGCCATCGACTGCTCCTGCTGCGCACCCACCGCGTGGCGTTCCCTTGTGTCGGTTGACTTGCGTCAATCGCGCTAGGCGCGCCAAGGCGCTAACATGGGTGCCATCGATGTTCGCCTGAGCTTGCGGGCTGGAAATGTTTTCAATAACCGCGCTTGCAACCCCTCCCGTCGCCGCAGGCCAACACCCGTCAACCGACCGATTCCAGCGAGCACCTGCATGTCAAGCACGGTCATTCCGATCAAACAGATCAAGGCGCGCTCGACCCCGAAAGGGCGTCAGGTGGATCCGGCCGCGTTGGCGGACGTTCAAGCGCTGCTCGGGCATGCCTCGCGTCGCCGTGATTTGCTGATCGAACATCTGCACAAGATCCAGGATCGGTACGGCCATCTGGCAGATCGGCATCTGGTGGCGCTCGCGTCCGAGATGAAGCTCTCGATGACCGAGGTCTATGAGGTGGCGACGTTCTATCACCACTTCGATGTCGTGAAGGACGGCGAGGCCGCGCCGCCTGCGATCACCGTTCGCGTGTGCGAATCGCTGTCATGCGAAATGGCGGGAGCACGCGATCTGCTCGAACGCCTTCCCGCGATGCTGGGTCCGAACGTGCGAGTGATTCCGGCGCCCTGCATTGGACGATGCGAATCGGCACCCGCGTGCGTGGTGGGACAGCATCCGGTGCTGAACGCCACGCCTGAATCGGTGCACACGCTGGTCGAACAGAACGCTATCCGGCATCCTCCGTCGCTCGCCGCAAGCGATGCGGCGAGCGTGAAGACATTGGAATACAACGCGCCGGGTGTCGTGAGCCCCGCGTTCGTCGACTACGAGCACTATCGCGCCGCGGGCGGTTACGCCTTGCTGAAGGAGTGTGTCGATGGCAAGAAGACGCGCGAAGTGGTGATAGGCGCAATGGAGCGTTCGGGTCTGCGTGGCTTGGGCGGCGCAGGGTTCCCGACCGGGCGCAAGTGGCGGATCGTCGCGGCCGAGCCCGCGCCCCGCCTGATGGCGGTCAACATCGATGAAGGCGAGCCGGGCACGTTCAAGGACCGGTATTTCCTGGAACGGGATCCGCATCGGTTTCTCGAAGGGATGCTGATCGCGGCGTGGGCGGTTGAAATTTTTGAAGTGTATGTCTACCTTCGTGACGAATACGCCGGCTGTCGCGCGCTGCTCGAGCAGGAGCTGGCCAAGTTGCACGCCAATCCACCTTGCAAGATGCCGGCGATCCATTTGCGGCGCGGAGCGGGTGCGTACATCTGCGGAGAAGAATCCGCGATGATCGAATCGATCGAGGGCAAGCGCGGCATGCCACGCCTTCGCCCGCCGTATGTCGCACAGGTCGGGCTCTTCGGCCGGCCGACCCTCGAGCACAACATGGAAACCGTGTTATGGGTGCGCGAGATCATCGAACGCGATCCGGATTGGTTCGCCGGGAATGGCCGCAACGGCCGCAAAGGGCTTCGCTCCTTCTCGGTGAGCGGCCGCGTCAAGAAACCCGGTGTCCATGTCGCCCCGGCGGGCATCACGATGCGCGAATTGATCGATGAGTTCTGCGGTGGCATGCAAGACGGCCACGAGCTTTACGGCTATCTGCCGGGTGGGGCATCGGGCGGCATCCTCCCTGCTTCGATGAGTAATATCCCGCTCGATTTCGACACGCTCAATCAATACGGATGTTTCATCGGTTCGGCCGCCGTCATGGTGCTGTCGCAACACGATCGCGCCACCGACGCCGCGCGTAACATGATGAAATTCTTCGCCGACGAATCGTGCGGCCAATGCACGCCATGTCGCGTAGGCACCGCGAAAGCCGTACAACTGATGAACACCCCGCGATGGGATGAGGCGCTCTTGAAGGAGCTTTCGCAAGCCATGATGGACGCCTCGATCTGCGGGTTAGGGCAGGCAGCGCCGAATCCGGTGTTGTGCGTGATGAAGTATTTTTCGGATGAGCTCGCCTGATCGGAAACGGGAAATGGGAAACGGGAAATGGGAAACGGGAAATGGGAAACGGGAAACGGGAAACGGGAAATGCGTAATGAGGGACTATTTTTGAGCGGCGCTCTCTCATTTTCTGTATCAGCGTGCGGTCGTTCGACCGATGGGCATGGCGTTTCCCTTTTCTCGTTTCCCATTCCCCGGGTTTCGATTCCCGTTTCCCTTTTCTCGTTTCCCCCTTCCCGTGTTTCGATTCCCGTTTCTCGTTTTCCTTTTCCCGGCTCCGAAGGAGCCCCCAAATGACGGCTATAACCAAACACGAAATTGCCGCCCTGCCGGTCGAGTTCAAGCTCAACGGCCAGACGGTCATCGGTCGCAAGGACGAGACGATCCTGCAGACCGCCAAGAAGCACGGCATCGAGATTCCGCATCTTTGCTTCATGGAAGGATTGCGTCCTGACGGCAATTGCCGCGCATGTGTGGTTGAGATCAAGGGCGAGCGTGTGCTCGCGCCATCGTGCTGCCGGTATCCGCAGGATGGCATGGATGTCACCTCCGATAGCACGCGGGCGGTCGCGTCGCAGAAGATGGTGCTCGAGCTGTTGCTGTCCGACATGCCCGAAGGCGCGCGTGATGCAACATCATCCGAGTCTCCCTATTCGCCGGATTCGGCGTTGCACGCCTGGGGCCGCAAGCTTTCGGTGGGCGTGCCACGGTTCGCCGCGCGCGCACAGCCGGGATGCGATGTCTCGCATCCTGCGATGGCGGTCAATCTCGACGCCTGCATCCAATGCACGCGGTGCCTGCGCGCCTGCCGTGAAGTGCAGGTGAACGACGTCATCGGCTATGCATTCCGCGGCGAACATTCGAAGATCGTGTTCGATCTCGATGATGCGATGGGTGAGAGCACCTGCGTGGCGTGCGGCGAATGCGTCCAGGCATGCCCGACGGGTGCGCTCATGCCGGCCAATTCCGTCGGCCTGAAGCAAGTCGACAAGACCGTCGATTCCGTCTGCCCCTACTGCGGGGTCGGTTGCCAGCTCACCTATCACATCAAGGACAACCACATTCTCCAGGTGAGTGGGCGCGCCGGGCCCTCGAACCAGAACCGGCTCTGTGTGAAGGGCCGCTACGGGTTCGACTATGTGCACCACAAGCAGCGATTGACGAAGCCCTTGATCCGCCGCTCGGATGTGCCCAAATCCGCTGAACGCCTGCTCGACCCGGCGCGCTGGAGCGAGGTATTCAGGGAAGCGACCTGGGACGAAGCGCTCGATGTCGCCGCCAACGGCATGCGCACGATTCGCGATCAATACGGTAAGCGCTCGCTCGCCGGATTCGGATCGGCCAAAGGATCGAATGAGGAGGCGTATCTGTTCCAGAAGCTCGTGCGCACCGGGTTCGGGTCGAACAATGTCGATCATTGCACCCGCCTCTGCCACGCCTCGTCGGTCGCGGCGCTGATGGAAGGCATTAATTCGGGTGCGGTGTCGAACCCCGTTCGCGACGTGCTGCACGCGGACGTGATCTTTCTCATCGGCGCGAATCCGACGGTGAATCATCCGGTGGCCGCGACATGGATGAAAAATGCCATCAAGCGCGGCGCCAAATTGATCGTGGCCGATCCGCGTCGCGGCGAGTTGGCGCGTCACGCAACCTACAACTTGCAGTTCAAGGCGGATACCGATGTGGCGCTCCTCAATGCGATGCTGCATACGATCGTCGAGGAGAAGCTCGCGAACGAGGCGTTCATCAAGGAGCGTACGACAGGCTACGAGGCACTTCGCGAGAATGTAAAGAAATTCAGTCCGGAGGCGATGGCGCCGATCTGCGGTATTCCCGCGCAGACGATCCGGGAAGTCGCTCGACTTTATGCAAAGTCGGACGCCTCGATGATCCTCTGGGGCATGGGAATCTCGCAGCATATCCATGGCACCGACAACGCGCGTTGTCTCATTGCGCTCACGATGGTGACCGGGCAAATCGGCAAGCGCGGCACCGGATTGCATCCACTTCGCGGCCAGAACAACGTGCAAGGCGCGTCGGATTCGGGGCTTATCCCGATGGTGTATCCGGACTATCAGCCGGTCGCCGATCCCGAATCGCGGTCGCGGTTCGAAAAGTTATGGGGCATCGCGCTCGATCCGCAGCCGGGCCTCACCGTCGTCGAGATCATGCATGCGGCCGCGGCGAAGGAGATTCGCGGCATGTACGTCATGGGTGAGAACCCGGCGATGTCGGATCCGGATGTGAACCACGCGCGCGAAGCATTGGCCGCACTCGATCACCTGATCGTGCAGGACATCTTCCTCACCGAGACGGCCTCATTCGCCGATGTGGTGCTGCCCGCGACGGCGTTTCCCGAGAAGACGGGAACGTTTAC
>JANMUI010000424.1:0-8040 GCA_031391405.1 Betaproteobacteria bacterium | reverse complement strand
CTTGTTTGAAAGTTCCATGCTCGATCCTCCAATAGAATGCCTAGGAATCCGCCCGGCGACCGGCCGGATTCCTGATGGCTTCGGCAGCGCCTCCGAATCAAGACGATCAGAAGGGCGCAAGGGCGCTATTGTTTGGCCCATTCTCGTTAACAAGGCAGGTAGCGCCTGCCAACAGGAATCTGCGCGGCCTGACGCGCAGATTCCTAGGAGCAATGATATGGCCCGCGTCATTCGCCTGCATCGTCATGGTGGACCGGAGGTTCTCGCCGTCGAGACGGTTCCCGACACGCCTCCGCGTCCGGGCGAGGTGCGCATCCGGCATCAAGCCATCGGCGTCAACTTCACTGATGTACATGGACGGCGCGGTGACTACGCCGAGCTTGCGGCCGCGAAGAAGCCGGTTGGCATCGGCATCGAAGCCATGGGAACGGTCGAAGCGCTCGGGGCCGGTGTGACGCGCTTTCAGATTGGCGATCGCGTTGCCTATGCATCACGACCGCTCGGTTCATATTGCGACACACGCAACTATCCTGCGGATCTGTGTGCCAAGGTGCCCGCCGGCATTGCCGATGACATCGTCGCCGCATCGTTCCTCAAGGGTATGACGGTGGAATACCTCATCCGTCGCACCTACACGGTGAAAGCACGTGACGTGGTGGTATTCCACGCGGCCGCAGGCGGGGTCGGACTGATCGCTGGTCAATGGCTCAAGGCACTCGGTGCGCACGCGGTGGGGATCGTCGGCTCGCCCGAGAAGTCCGCAGTCGCGTTGAAGGCAGGCTACGCGCAGGTGTTCGTGCATGGGCGGGACGATTGGCCAGCGGAGGTCCGCAAGGCCACCGGCGGTCGCGGCGTCCCGGCAGTCTTCGATTCCGTTGGACAAGCGACCTGGGAAGGTTCGATCGCGTGTCTTGCGCCGCGCGGCCGCATGGTGTGCTTCGGCAATTCATCAGGGATCGTGCCGCCGATCTCGATCAATCTGTTGCGCGATCGCGGCAGCTTGTGGGCCACGTGGACGCGCCTTGGCGAATATACCGAGACGGTCGAGGAGCTTGACCTTTGCGCCGCGACGTTCTTCGACGTGGTCCGCGCCGGGCCTGTGAAACCGGACATCCACAAGACATTCCCCCTCGACGACGCAGCCGGTGCACATCGATTGCTGGAGAGCCGGCAGACCACCGGGTCGCTGGTCTTGATCCCATGAGAGAGAACCCCATCGCAATGAAGATGCTCGCAGCGTTCATGTTGGCCTTCGCGCTACTACCGGCGATCAGCGCGGCACAAACGTATCCGTCGAAGCCGATCCGATTCGTCGTCCCGTTCCCGACCGGTGGCGCGCTCGATATCGTCGCGCGCGTCATGAGCCCACGGCTCGCCGAGCTGTTAGGGCAGCCGATTTTCGTCGACAACAAGCCTGGCGCCGCGGGAACAATGGGCGCCGGCGAGACGGCGCGTGCCGCGCCCGATGGCTACACGATCTTCATCGGCGAGCCCGGCGGGGTGACCATTGCGCCGTCCCTGCGCAAGGATCTTCCGTACGACCCAATGCGCGACCTGGCACCGATCACGACCATCGCGACCATACCGATGGTCTTCATCGCGAATCCAGGCATCGGTGTGAAGAGCCTCACCGAGCTGGTCGCACGGCAGCGCGGAAAGGTTGATCCGCTCAACTTCGGTACGCCTGGAACAGGTTCCGTTCAGCATCTCACCGGCGAGCAGTTGCGCCTGGCATCCGGCCTCGCCCTTGCACACATCCCGTATAAGGGCGGCGCCCTCGCGGTGAACGATTTGATGGGCGGTCAATTGCCGTTGCTCGTACTGACGATGCCAACGGTGATCAACCAGGTGAAGGCAGGCAAGATCCTGGGCCTGGCAATCCTGTCGCGATCGCGCCATCCCGCGTTCCCCGAGATGCAGACGGTGAGCGAAGCGGGCTATGCGGGCTTCGAACAAGGCATCTGGATGGGGCTCTTCGCACCAGGGGCCACGCCGCGGCCGGTCATCGCGCGGCTGCACGCGGAGATCGTGAAGACCCTGGAGTCGAAAGAAGTGAAAGAAAAACTGGAGAGCGGCGGAAACGAAATTCGAACGACGTCGCCGGAAGAATTCGCGGCGTTCATCAAAGCCGACATCGCGCGATGGGCGAAGGTGGTGAAGGAGGCGGGGGTTGTCGGGAACTAGAGCCTACCGACCTCAAACGTCGGACTGAAACACAGAGGACACAGGGGACTCAGAGGAAGGCGAGAATGCCAAGGAACCGGGGGCATCGTTGCCAATGCTTTCCCATTGCGGCACGCTGTGTTCAACATGGAACGCTCTGCGCTTCCATGCTATTCCTCTGTGTCCTCTGCGTCCTCTGTGGTTCAATTCTTGGTCGCGTTAGGGTTTTCCGAACGTCGCGATCCGATCTACCTTGCAGATGAACAACACCCGCTTCTCTTCGATTGCCGGATCGCGAAGCCCGTAGGGCGCCGGGTTGTTCGTGTACTTCGTCCAGATCTTGTCCAACTGTTTCGTAACGCGCTCGCCGCCCTTGTCCCACTCGCGCTCTTCCGACTCGACCGTGCATTTCAACTGCACCCAGTGATAGGGGTTGTCCGGATTCACCAGCAGCATCGTGAGCTTCGGGTTCTTGCGGATCCACTCGCATTTCGGCCGGTGCGAAGCGGTGTTGACGAGGACCTTGTCGCCTTCGTAGTCGAACCACATCGGTGTCATGCCGATGCGGCCATCGGGACCGATCAAGCCGAGAATCACCGTCACCGGACGATCCAGCAGCGACTTGTAGATCGGATCGAGATCGGACAATCCCTTGATCTTCGCGCGCTCGCCCACCGCGAACTGGCCTTGCTGCAATCCACCTGCCACATCCTTGAACTTTGCTACCGTGATTTCGCTCATTGGGGGTCTCCTCGTTCAGTCACGACCCGTAGATTCCTACGAAACGCGGACCAAGGTCAACAACATTCCAATGACCGCGCATGCTCCGACCAAGGTGATCACGCCGACCTTGTAGCGCAACCACGCAACGAACGCAGCGATCCCGATCAGCGCCGATACCCAATCGAACGCGCCGCTGAATCCCTTTGGCCATAACACGTGATACGCGAAGAACAGCGCGAGATTCAGGATCACGCCAACCACTGCCGCGGTGATGCCGCTAAGAGGCGCCGTGAACTTCAAGTCACCATGCGTCGACTCGACCATCGGCCCGCCCGCGAGGATGAAAATGAACGACGGCAGAAAGGTGAAGAAGGTGACCACCGTTGCCGCGGCCGCGCCCGCCATGAACAGCGCATCGGGACCGAGAAGGGCCTTGGTCCATCCGCCCACGAATCCGACGAACGCGACCACCATAATCAGCGGACCTGGCGTGGTTTCACCGAGCGCCAGACCATCGATCATCTGCGCGCCGCTCAGCCACTGGAAATGATCGACCGCGCCTTGATAGACATACGGCAACACCGCGTATGCCCCACCGAAGGTGAGTAAAGCCGCCTTCGTGAAGAACCAACCCATCTGGGTGATCGTGCTGTCCCAGCCATTGCCAACGACCAACGCCAGCATGGCAGCGCCCCACATTACAACGCCTACAAGCGCGAAGCCGATCACCTTCCCCCATGTGAACCGAGCGTGGTCGGGCGTTGGCGTGTGGTCATCGATGATGGCCGATCCGTAGCTCGTCTGCTTCGCGCCATGCCCGCCGCCGACCGCGAATTTGTCGGGCGCCCAGCGTCCACCAAAATAACCCACGACACCCGCCGCAAGCACGATGAGCGGGAACGGCACATCGAACACGAAGATCGCAATGAATGCAGCGACCGCGATGCTCCAGAGCCATTCGTTCTTGAGCGAGCGCGATCCGATGCGGTGCGCCGCCGACACGACGATCGCGGTCACCGCCGGCTTGATCCCGTAGAACACTCCGGCAACCAGCGGCAGGTGGCCATACGCCATGTAGACCCACGACAACCCGATCAGGATGAACAGCGACGGCAGCACGAACAAGCCGCCCGCGACGATGCCGCCCCATGTTCGATGCATGAGCCAGCCGATATACGTGGCGAGCTGTTGCGCTTCAGGGCCAGGCAGCAGCATGCAATAGTTGAGCGCGTGCAAGAACCGCCGATCGGAGATCCAACGGCGGCGTTCGACAAACACCTGGTGCATCACGGCGATCTGCCCGGCCGGGCCGCCGAAGCTGATGAAGCCGAGCTTGAGCCAGAAACGCAAGGCGTCGGCGAATGAAACCGCTTCGGGCGGGCTCGTTTCAGGCGCGGCGGTGGCTTGGCGTGGTGCACCGCGCGTACTCAATGGTGTGCTCATGTCCGCATGGCCTGCCAGTTATGTCGTTCGCCTTGTCCCGCGCGGATCCATGCGTACAAAGCGTCGTAGAGCAGCATGCCGTGCTCGAGCAGCGCTTGATCATCAGCATGAAGACGCGACAGGCCAATCGACATCGCCACGAGCCCCGCCGATTGCGGGGTCAGGTCGAGCCGATCGGTGTCGGCGCCGCGCACGATCGCCGCAAGCTGGTCGAGCCCGGCATCGTGCAAGTCGAACGCGCGGAGCATCGAATCGAAGCTGCAAAGTGGCCCGTCGTGCTCGATCGGCGCACCGGGGATGTCGTAGGCCACCGCATTATCACGTCGCGCCACATCGAACACCTGCGCGGTTGGAACGTACAGGAATGTTGCGGTCGGATCGATGAAGCGGCGAATCAGCCATGGACAGGCGATGCGATCGATGCGCGGACGTTCACGCGTCACCCATCGCGATGAGCTCTCGCCAGGAACACCGAAGTCAGGGCGCTTGGTCATGGTCGGCGCCCCGGATTCTTTCCATCCGGTGACGCCACCTGACAAGAATCGCGCGTCAAAGCCGTGTTCGCGAAGGCGACGGGTCACGCCTTGGCTCACTTCATGGCCGTGAACGCAGTAGGCGATAACCAGCCGATCGCGCGGGATCGACGCCGCCCAGGCGTCCGCCGCTTCCGGGAGTCGTCGCACCGCGCCCGGTATCAATCGAGAGTCTTCGTCGAACGCCTTGGCCCGGCGAACGTCGAGGATCGTCGGCGCACTCGGGGAACCGAGCAAAGAGAATAGATCAAGGGTCGTGACAGAGGGGAGATCAGTGTCCATGTTCGCTCCATCGGCGCATCGCGCCTGCAGTGACGCAGAGCTTGGACGGGACACCGTCTTCAAGATACCGGGGGTCTGCTGAACCCCGACAACTGCAATCCTAGACCTGAATCGCGGAACATTCAATCACAACTTCATGCCCGGCCATTGCGAGCCAAATCGCGATGCGCTTAGCGACACTTGCTCTTGCGAATGCGGGCGTTTCGCTCAGGGCATGTGCACCGTGTCCCGCCAGCCGCCGATCGCGATCAACGCCGCCGCCCCCAACCAAATCAACGATCCTTGGTTCGCCACCGATCGCACCTACGCCGTTGCCTGAATCTGTTTGTATGTCCCAGCACCGAATATCTGGTCAGCCAGACGCTCCGCATTCGGGGCGAGCATCTTGTTGGCCTCGGCCGGATCGAGCGCGATCAATGAATCCTTGCCGTGGATCTCCTGCCACTTCTTGCGGTCGTCCTCGAGCTTCTGCTTGAGCGGCGGATACCAGATTGTCGGTTCGAGCTCCACCATCAGATCGCGCATCATCTTCTGCTGTGCCGGCTTGAAGCGCTGCCATACGCGCTGGGCAATGACGACTTTGTCGAAGCCAAGGCCGAATTCGTTGGTGATCCAATACTTGCCCACCTCGTGGAACTTGCCGGTCAAAAGTAAAGTGTTCAAGTTGACTTGCCCATCCACGACACCCTGCTGCAACGCCCCGTAAGCCTCGCCGTAGGCCATCGGAACGGCATTCGCCCCGATGGCCTTCACGCTTTCCACGATTCCTTCCAGTGGGCCAACGCGAATCTTCTTGTTCTTGAGCTCGGCCCAACCGCCCACCTTGTCGCGCAAATGAAGCCCGAACGAGCCGGCGCGACCCAAGCCGAGCAATTGGACTTTGTGCTTCGCCTCCAACGCCTGGACGAGCTTTGCGTGTAATGGTCCGTTGACCACACGCGCCGCATGATCGAAATCGCGAAACAGGTTGGCGGTATAGAAGAGATCGAATTCGCGCAAGCCGGTATAGGCCCCATGCCAACCGTCGAGCGTCCCGAGCGAGACGCCGTTGAGCAGCACCTGTTCGCTGCCTGTCAAGGTGCCCCAGAATGTCTCGGCGACGATCTCGCCGTTGGTGCGCTTCTTGACTTCTTCCCAGAACTGCCCCATCACCACATTCGCGTGGTACTGGGCGTTGCTCGCGTTGGCGTAGCGAAGCTTCACCTGTGCCTTCGCGGGTTTTGATAGTCCCAGCTGCGAGACGATCGCGGCTGCGCCAAAGCCCTTCAAAATTGAACGTCGACTGGTGTCGGGCTGCATGGAGCTCTCCTGGTGAGATCGGCAATCCATCATATTAGCGTTCGATTCAAATCAAGGCTGCCCGAAAACGAGGTGCGGGATCGTCAGCGTGAGCGCCGGAATATACGTGATCAGGATCAGCACGGCGACCAGCGCCCAGAAATAGGGAACGGCCGCCTTGAAGATGCGCATGATGTCGACACCACTGATCGCCGACAGCACGAAGAGATTCAATCCAATAGGCGGCGTGATCATGCCGATCATGAGATTCAAGACCATGACCAACGCGAATTGCACTTCGCTCACGCCCATCTTCGCGAACAAGGGAAACAGGATCGGCGCGAGGATGAACATGACCGGCACGATCTCCATGAACATGCCGAGGATCAGCATCAGGACGTTCGCCAGCGCGAGCAGGACATAAACGTTGCTTGAAAGACCGAGCAGTCCGGCCGTCAGATATTCCCCCAGGCGTTCTTGCACGGCGAGCCACGCGAAGATCTGCGAGGTAGCGATCGTCAACATGACCACCGAAGAAGACAGCGCCGTGCGGCCGGCCGCCTCGAAGATGTCGGCCATCGACGTATTCCGATAAACGAACACGCCGAGCAGCACCGTGTAGAGCACCGCGATGGCCGCGGCTTCGGTCGCGGTCGCGATGCCGCCCACGATGCTCCCGACGATGATCACCGGCGCAAGGAGTGGCAGCAGTCCTTCGCGCAGCGCCACGACCCGTTCAGGACCGGTCGCGCGCGGCTCGCGCGGATAATCTCGCTCACGGCAAATCCACCAGGTGACGGCGAACATGAACACGAACATCAGTACACCAGGCACGATGCCCGCGAGAAACAGTTGCCCGACCGAGAGGTTCATGATCGAGGCGATGAGGAGCAGCGGAATCGACGGCGGAATGATCGGCCCGACCGTGGCCGCCGCCGCGATCACCCCACTCGCGAAAGCCGGCGGAAACTTCCGCTTCGTCATCTCGGGGACGAGCACCGTACCGGTTGCCGCCGCGTCCGCCAGCGCGGAACCCGATATGCCCGACATCAGAAAATTCGTGACGACGCCGACATTCGCAAGTCCACCATGGAGGTGTCCGACCAGTGCACTCGCAAACCGCACTAGGCGCTGCGTGACACCAGACACGTTCATCAACTCGCCCGCGAAAATGAACAGGGGGATCGCCACGAGAATAAAGGCGTCGAGCCCGACCACCATCTGCTGCGAGAACAGCACGAATTCGGTCGGGTTGGACCCAAACTGAGACATCGCCAGATAAACGAAGCAGGCGAAGCCGATCGCCCAGGCGATCTCCATACCCAACAGGCTGAATACCAGCAACACCACGAGCATCGTGACGAGGAGCACGATCAACCTTTCCGCGGGTAGCCCTGACGATAATCGTCGATCGCGTGAATGACTTGCCGTATCTGATAGAGCGCCATCAGCACGCACCCGACCGAGAGCGGCCAATGGCGAAGCGAATCCGGCGCGCCGGTGGCGAGCATATTGGTCTGCGCAGTGAGCTCGAGGATGGGCATGTTGTGCCACACCAGGAAGCCGAGCATGACGAATACCGCGCCTTGCATGAACAACTCGAGCGCAAAGCGTGGGA
>JANMUI010000663.1:0-3867 GCA_031391405.1 Betaproteobacteria bacterium | reverse complement strand
TGGTATTCACCCGTCGACAGGCTCAGGGCGATCGGTCAGTCGCCTAATCAGCGTTTCTCTAGGTGATGAATCGCTTGAGCGCGCTCGGCCGTCCGCCGCCTTGCTTCGTCGCGATCGGCTCCGGTGCGCCACGCGCGATGAATTGCCCGGAGCCGCGCGCGGCGTTCAGTTTGCCGCCTTCCACGACGATACGACCTCGACTCGTTACGATCTCCGGCCACCCCTTGTAGACATGTCCCTCATACGGCGTGTAACCGACGGCGTCGTGCATCATCGAGTAGTCGATGCGCTTTTCGATATCGGGGTTCCAGATGGCGACGTCCGCATCCGATCCGATCGCGATCGTACCCTTGCGCGGGTACAGGCCGTACATGCGCGCATGATTCGTCGCGGCGAGCGCAACGAACTGGTTGAGGCTGAGACGGCCTTTCAGCACGCCTTCGGAAAAGAGAATCGGCAGGCGCATTTCGATGCCGGGCACGCCGTTCGCCATTTCCTTGAATGTGGTTTGATCGCCACGCGGAATCTTCGCGGTTGCGTCGAACCGGTATGGCGCGTGGTCCGATGAATAGACCTGGAACGTGCCGTTAGCGAGCCCGGCCCAGATGGCTTCCTGCGCGGCCTTGTCGCGAAGGGGCGGGCTGCAACACCATTTGGCGCCTTCAACACCCGGGCGATCCATGTCATCGGCGGTGAGCACGAGATACTGCGGGCAGGTCTCCGCGTAGATTTTCGCGCCAAGGGTTTGCGCCGAGCGGATCGTGTTGGTCGCCTCCGGACTCGATACATGCACGATCAGCACCGGCACGCTCAATAGGCGCGACAACATGATGATGCGATGGGTTGCCTCGGCCTCCGCGAGCGCATCGTGTGCGACGCCGTGAAACTTCGGTGCGCCATGTCCGCGCTCAATCAGGCGTTTGGCAATCCAGCGGATCATGTCGTCATTTTCGGCATGCACCATCACCAACGCGCCCTCGCGATCGGCGACGTGAAGAACCTCCAGCAACTGGTAGTCCTCGAGGCGCCACATCGGATAGGTCATGTACACCTTGAACGAGGTGACACCGCTTTTGATCGCGGCGGGAAGCTCTTCGTTCAAGACCTTGTCGGTTGGCTCGCCGATGATCAAATGAAATCCGTAATCGATGACCGCTTTGGTGCGGGCGCGCTCGTGGTAGTCGGCGAGGGTCGCGGTCACCGATGTGCCGCGATGTTGCGCCGCGAATGGAATGATGGTCGTCGTACCGCCAAACGCCGCGGAGACCGTGCCGCTGTAAAAATCATCGGCCGACATGATGCCCATGCCGGAGAGCTGCTCGATATGGCAATGGCTGTCGATACCGCCCGGCAGCACATAACGGCCCCCTGCATCGATGTCGCGTGCACCGGCCGGCAGTCGATCGGCGATTGCGACGATCTTCTCGCCCGAGATACCGATGTCGCAGCGCGTGGTCTCTGCTGCGGTCGCGACGGTGCCGTTGCGGATGGTGAGCTCGAACTTGTCCATTGACGGGGCCTCTTATCGGGAGTCAGCGAGCATACTTCCGGATGGTCGGGCCGGGAAGGGCGCGTATGATTTGGCGGGAAACGGGAAACGGGAAACGGGAAACGGGAAACGGGAAACGGGAAACGGGAATGAAAACAATCTATGTCATCAATCCGAATTCGTCGGAGCCTGTCACCGCCGGGATTGACCGCGCCCTCGACCCGTTGCGCATCACCGGCGGGCCACCATTCAAGGCGCTTACCTTGAAGGAAGGGCCGCCGGGCATTCAGACCCAACGCGACGTCGATGGCGTCATTGGGCCGCTATGTCGTCTCGTAAAGGATCTCGATGGGTCGGCGGCCGCCTTCGTCATCGCATGCTTCAGCGACCCCGGGTTGCACTCGGTGCGGGAGACCACCGCCAAGCCGGTACTCGGGATCATGGAGTCGGGCATCCTCACGGCGCTCACCCTGGGGCAGAAGTTCGGTGTGATCGCCATATTGGCTGGCTCGATTCCCCGCCACCTGCGCGCGATCGGAGCGATGGGACTGACTGATCGGCTGGCCGCGGAAGTCCCGGTCGGCCTACCGGTGGTCGAGCTTGCCGATGAATCCAAAACCTTTCATCGCATGGTGGCGTGCGGCGAGCAATTGCGCGATCAGCATGGCGCCAACAGCGTGGTCATGGGTTGCGCAGGGATGGCCCAGTATCGGGACCGATTGCAAGCCGTGATCGGCATCCCGGTCGTCGAGCCAACGCAGGCGGCGGCGGCGATGGCGATGGGGCGGGTGTACCTGGGCTGGTAGGGGCTGCCCCCGCTTCGCTGCCTGCTCAAACACGGGGGAAGGTTTGCTTGCTGACGGAGGATGTCTCCGCTATCGGAACATCGAGCGTCGCCACGCTACCAATCCCAGCATCGCGATGCCGGCGAGAACCATCAACCAGGATGCCGGCTCCGGGATTGGAATGACCAGATCCGGACGGTCGTGCTCGGTGGACAGCTCGCCCATGTCCGGGATGATCGGCGTGGAACCGGCGATCACGGTTGGCGACGCAGACGTGTCACCACGTTCACGTATGACGCGATCAGCGACCGTGCTACCCGATCCGCCGGCGACCCTGCCGATCCAAGCGAAATAAGGGTCGGTGAATGGTGTGCTCTGATCGGGGCCGAATACCTTCATCCCCGTGGGTGGGACGGGCGCCCCCGTCTCGTAGGGCGCGACCACCGTCGTGGCATGCGAGTGCGGGCACGCCACCAGTGCCAGGGCCGCGAACAGGCTCGATGCACGGTTCATCCGAACACCTCCCATCGTTGATTCTGCAGCCGCCGGCGGGCGAAATCGTGGCGGCTCTTTCAACGTACTTCCCGATCATCCGGGACAATATTTACCTCGTTTGACTCGATCATATCGCAACCGTTCATCGGGTTGATGGCGCCACTTGAAATTTTTCTGTCCTGCGGCGACCGCTCGGAACGCGGCGCTCGGCGGCCAGCGGCCCCGGCACGGTATCGACACTTGCAGCTCCCAATCGATAGGTCAGAGCGGTGCGCTGCCCGCAGGTTGTGTCAACGCCCTGGACCCTCCAATCCAGGCGGACGACGGGCACACGAAATGTCGGAAATTCCCTTACGCAATATCCGCCCACTCCTAACGCGGAAGAAGGGGGGGGCTCGACACGTAAGGATGATTCGGAAAACCAGCACGCCAGAATCTCAAAATTGGTCTGTTTTCATAGGCAAATCCGCGCGGTGATTACCCGCATGCGCGGTGACATGTCGGCGCGAGAATCCCGGATTTCCACCCGCATCGGTCGCGATCAAATGGGTGGAACGGCGCGTCGATGTGTGCAGTTCCTGTCACTGATCATAGGGCCGTTAGAAGGCGATTGTAAAAGTGGGTGAAGATCCCACGACGACTGATTCTTCAGCGCGATTTCGATGTATTACTACGCCCTGCCTGCATCGCGCAGACGGCTTGGCCCTCTACGGATCTCTATGAATCTCTACAGATCCTTAAGAATGAGCGCCCTGGCATCCGATCAACGCGATGATGGGCAGGTGGTTCGGGTTGCATCAAAGGTCGATCATCGACCCCATCGCTAGCGGGCCGCTCCGGGTCGCGGCGGAGAGGTCGATCACGAGCGTGGCCGATCGGATGACGAGCGTCGCCTGGATGCGCGGCTGGGCCGCCGTTGCCGTGAGCCCACGCAACGCCTCGCTGGCCGCGTGGCCGTGCGTGGCGCCGATGACCCAACGCCGCTCGAGTGGGATGCCCAGGATCCGACAGCGTCCCAGGGCGTCGGTAGTTCCTTCGAAGGTCTCGGCGCCCATCGAGTCGTAGTCGTCCGGGCCCCAATCGATGAGCGGGTCGATG
>JANMUI010000662.1:0-8182 GCA_031391405.1 Betaproteobacteria bacterium | reverse complement strand
TGTTCTATGCAGGCGCAGGCATGTCGCAGCACATCTGGGACGCGCTCGAACGGCTGAGTTACGAAACCTGTGGCGAACGCGTGTTGATCATGACCGGACTCGGCGCGACGGAAACCGGACCGTATGTGCTTGGCGCCAACTGGGATGCCCGCGCATCGGGGATCCTGGGGTTGCCGGGCCCGGCTGTGGAGGTGAAGCTGGTCCCGATTGCGGAGAAGCTCGAGATCCGGGTAAAGAGCCCCAGCATTACACCGGGTTACTGGCGGCAGGACGATCTAACCGTTGCAGCGTTCGATGACGAACAGTTCTATCGCATGGGTGACGCGGTGACGTTCGTCGATCCGAGCGATCCGGGAAAAGGCCTGTTATTCGATGGTCGCATCGCGGAGGATTTCAAACTCGCGACGGCAACCTGGGTCAACACGGGCGTGCTCAGAAGCGAAGTCATTCTTGCATGCGCGCCTTATGTTCAGGATGCGGTGATTGCCGGCCACGATCGCAATTATGTCGGCGTTCTTCTGGTACTCAACCTGGATGCCTGTCGTGTGCTGTGCCACGACCTCGATGCGCACGCCCCGCTTGCGGCCGTTGCGACGCATGCGAACGTGCTTCATGCGCTGCGCGAGATGCTCGGAGCGCTCAGGAAACGCAGCACCGGAAGCTCCAATCGAATCGAACGGGCGCTGCTGCTTGATGTCCCGGTTTCGATCGATAGCGGCGAGCTCACCGACAAAGGGTCGATCAGTCAACGTGCGGTCCTCAGGAACCGGGCCGCGCTGGTGGACATGCTGTTCGCGGAACCGCCGGGCGAGCGCGTGATCGTTGGATAGATAACAACGGAGAACCCATGAACGTCAAGGACCTCATCGCCATCGACACCCACACCCACGCACAAGTGTCATGTTGCGAGCCGCCTGATCTGTTCGGCAAAGAATATGACGACGCCGCGGACAAGTATTTCAAGTTCGCTCTGAAGAAGCGGCCGACCATCCCCGAGACGATCGCGTATTACCGCGAACGAAAAATCGGGCTGGTGCTGTTCACGGTGGATTCGGAATCCGTCATGGGCCGCAAGCGTGTGAGCAACGATGAGGTCGCCAAGTTCGCGCGGGAAAACAGCGATATCGTCATTCCGTTCGCGAGCATCGATCCGCACAAGGGCAAGATGGGGGTGCGCGAAGCGAAGCGCCTCATCGAAGAGGAAGGGATCAAAGGGTTCAAGTTCCATCCGACGACACAGGGCTTCTTTCCGAACGATCGACTTGCGTATCCGATGTACGAGCTGATCGCCGAACACAAGTTGCCTGCGATCTTCCACAGCGGTCATTCGGGCATCGGCACGGGCATGCGGGGTGGCGGCGGGCTCCGCCTGAAGTATTCGAATCCGATCCACCTCGATGATGTGGCCGTCGATTTCCCGGACATGTCGATCATCATCGCGCATCCGTCCTGGCCATGGCAGGACGAGGCGCTGTCGGTGTGCCTGCACAAATCGAATGTTTATATCGATCTGTCCGGCTGGTCGCCGAAGTACTTCGCGCCGCAACTGATCCAGTACGCCAACACGATGTTGAAGGAGAAGATGCTGTTCGGTTCCGACTGGCCGCTCATCACCCCGGATCGCTGGCTCAAGGATTTCGAGGAGGCACCGTTCCGGCCGGAAGTGCGTCCACTGATTCTTAAACAGAATGCGATGCGGTTGTTGAAGCTGGGTGATGCGAGTTAAAGACGGTTCCGGTTCACCACGACGGCTCGACGACTCGACGGCTCGACGACTCGACGGGACACGACGATCAAGAAATCGCCGTGTAACGCTGATTGCTATGCGACTCTGATTTCCAGTACGATTTCCCGTGTTCCCGCCACGGGGTTCAATTTTGGGCGACGGAAACAATAGTTGCCCGTTCGTCCTGAGCCCTTCGACAGGCTCAGGACAGGCTTGTCGAAGGATGAACGCGCACGTTCGTAGACTTCGCGTTCGCGTGGAGTCGCGAGTGAGGCCTGCGTCCGCCCGTTCGACAGGCCTGTCCTGAGCCTGTCGAAGGGCTCAGGGCGAACGGAGGGTAGGACTCAACTCTTGAATCGATAATCGTTAAGAGTGCCGTATGCGGAAACGCTAGCCAAGGCGACTGACATCGGGCATCTTGAACGGATGTGCCGATTCGAAAGCACGCGCTGCGCGAAGCACCATCGCGTCCGCGTAACGGGCTCCCACGATCTGCATGCCGATGGGTAAGCCGTCCAACGTGAATCCGCAGGGAATCGATGCGGCCGGTTGCTGCGTGAGATTGAATGGGTAGGTGAACGGCGTCCAATCCATCCATCGAGTTCCCGGTTTAATTTCCGGCGCCTCCTGACCTGCATCAAACGCCGGCACGGCGAGCGTGGGAGTCACCAACAGGTCGAAGCGCTCGTGGAAGCGCTGCATCGTGAGTCCTAAAGCGCCGCGCTGAATCGTCGCGTCAAAAAAATCATGCCGAGAAATGGATTGGCCCGCCGCGATGATGTCCCGCAGACCCGGATCGAGAAGCGCGTTCTGTTCGGCGGTGAATCCCGACGCGAGGTAAGCAGCGCCGGCGAACCAATGCCTGTCGAAACAATCGCGTGGATTTGCGAATCCGGGATCGACGGCCTCAACCCGAGCGCCCAACTGCTCAAAGGTCTTGACGGCATTGGCGACCGGCTGCGCGACGTCCGGGTGGACGTTTGCATAGCCCAGATCGGCCGAATACGCGATGCGCAGGCCCCGTACGCCATCGTCAAGGCCCACGCGGAAATCGCGAGCGTCGTAGGGGAGGGCGGTCCAATCTCGATGGTCAGGCAGCGCAAGCACATTCAACATCAGCGCGGTGTCTGCAACAGTGCGGGCCATCGGCCCAACATGCGCGATCGTACCGAAGGGCGACAACGGCCATGCTGGTACGCGACCATACGAGGCCTTGATCCCGAAAAGTCCGGTGAAGCTGCATGGAATGCGGATCGAGCCGCCTCCGTCCGTGCCGATTGCCAGCGGCCCCATGCCCGACGCGACTGCAGCGGCTGCCCCACCCGATGATCCGCCGGGTGTCTTTGCGGTATTCCATGGATTTCGCGTGATGCCGGTGAGTGGGCTGTCGGTAACGCCCTTCCAGCCGAACTCGGGCGTGCATGTTTTGCCAAGAAGAACGGCGCCATGCTCGCGCAATCGAGCAACGACTGGCGCGTCATCATTCCAGGGGCCCTTGGGGTCGATCGTTTTGGACCCTCTGAGTGTTGGCCATCCCTTCGTCACGACGAGGTCCTTGATGGATGTCGGGACGCCATCCAACAGACCGCAAGGCGAATCTTTCATCCAGCGCACCTCGGCGGCACGCGCCATCGAGAGTGCGGCTTCCTCGTCGATCAAACAGAACGCATTCAGGACCGGGTTGAGCTTGCGAATGCGTGCAAGAACTGCGTTTGTTGCTTCGACAGGCGACGCCTGCTTGGCGCGATAGAGCCGCAGCAGATCGACGGCGGAGCATGAGGCGAGGTCATTGATTGAATGCATGGAATCCTCGCCTTGTGCGATTGAAAAACTCAGGCGACGTTGACCGGAATTTTGAATTCCCGAATCCGCTTCTCCCATTCGTTCGGACCGGTGATATGCACCGACGTACCTGCAGAATCCACCGCGACCGTGACCGGCATGTCCTTCACTTCGAACTCATAGATCGCTTCCATGCCGAGATCATCGAATGCCACCACCTTCGACTTCCGAATGGCTTTCGCCACGAGATAGGCCGCGCCACCGACCGCCATCAGGTAGGCCGCCTTGTGCTTGCGAATGGCTTCGATCGCGGTGGGGCCACGCTCGGCCTTGCCGATCATGCCGATCAATCCGGTCTTGGCAAGCATCGTCTCGGTGAACTTGTCCATGCGCGTAGCGGTCGTGGGGCCGGCAGGACCGACCACTTCGTTGCGCACCGGATCGACGGGGCCAACGTAGTAGATGACGCGATTCTTGAAGTCGACCGGCAGTTTCTCGCCCTTGGCCAACATGTCTTCGATGCGCTTATGGGCGGCGTCGCGACCGGTCAGCATTCGCCCGGAGAGAAGGAGCGTTTCGCCGGGTTTCCAGGTGGCGACCTCGGTTGGCGTCAGTCGGTCAAGGTCGACACGGCGCGATTGTGCTGATGGGGTCCAGGCGATCTTCGGCCAGTCGTCGAGCGAAGGAACTTCAAGCTCCGCTGGGCCCGATCCATCCAAGGTGAAGTGCGCATGTCGCGTCGCGGCGCAATTGGGAATCATCGCGACCGGCTTGGACGCCGCATGCGTCGGGTAGTCCTTGATCTTTACGTCGAGCACGGTGGACAACCCACCGAGGCCCTGTGCACCGATGCCAAGCGCGTTGACCTTCGTGTAGAGCTCGATGCGAAGCTCCTCGATCTTGCTCTTCGGGCCACGTTCCAGCAGCTCATGCATGTCGATCGGATCCATCAAGGATTCCTTGGCGATCATCATCGCCTTCTCGGCCGTGCCGCCAACCCCGATGCCCAGCATGCCGGGCGGGCACCAGCCGGCACCCATCGTAGGAACTGTCTTCAACACCCAATCGACGATCGAGTCGGAGGGGTTGAGCATCACGAACTTCGCTTTGTTTTCAGATCCACCACCCTTGGCCGCAACGGCTACGTCCACGGTATTGCCAGCGACGAGCTCGACTTGCACGACCGCCGGCGTATTGTCCTTGGTGTTCTTCCGCGTGAAGATCGGATCGGCAAGCACCGAGCCGCGCAGGGGATTGTCGGGGTTCATGTACGCGCGATGCACACCCTCATTTACCGCATCGGCCAGGGAACCGCTGAAGCCCTCGAGTCGCACCGCCATGCCAACTTTGAGGAATACATTCACGATCCCGGTGTCCTGGCAAATCGGGCGCTTGCCTTCCGCGCACTGACGCGAATTGGTGAGGATCTGCGCAATAGCGTCCTTGGCGGCGGGCGACTGCTCGCGATCGTAGGCTCTCGCCAGATGCTGAATGAAGTCTTTAGGATGGTAGTACGAGATGTACTGCAGAGCGTCGGCGATGCTCTGGATCAGGTCTTCTGCTTGGATGATGGTCATGATATTCCGCTCAGGGGATCAGTCGTTGTGTTCGCGTCCATCGTTCTTCCGGGCAGCGTGTTCAGCGGGCGCCATGAGCTTGTCGGTGTACGCGATGGCAATGGCGGAGAACAGGAAGGTAATGTGGATGGTGGTTTGCGCTATCAGCGTTTTCTCGTCGTAGGCGGCCGCGTTGATGAATGTCTTGAGTAGATGTATCGACGAGATCCCGATGATCGCAGTTGCGAGCTTTACCTTCAGCACCGAGGCATTGACATGGGATAGCCATTCCGGCTGATCGGGATGTTGCTCCAGGTTCATTCGGGACACGAAGGTTTCGTAGCCTCCGACGATCACCATGATGAGAAGATTGGAGATCATGACCACGTCGATCAAGCCGAGTACAACCAGCATGATCGTCGCTTCATTGAGCTTGGTGGGGCGAGTTGTCCCTTCGACCGCGACGGCCGTGATCACATGCTCCAAGGCGGCTTGGTTGCCGAACGCAGCGCCAATGAGATCGACCAGCTCGACCCAAAAATGCCAGACATAAACACCTTGCGCGAGAATCAGGCCAAGGTAGAGCGGTAGCTGAAGCCAACGGCTTGCAAAAATCAATGCCGGCAGCGGCCTCATGGGGCGGCGTTCGTCGATGGCTTTGTTGGACTTATTCATTCACAGGGTTTCCAGGTTTTAGGAGTGGGCGCCTTCTGGCGAGCGGACCAATATCGTGCATCGAGCGCGAGGGTCCTGAGCAGATACAAACAAGCCATTTTATCATCGGCGTGCGGGGGACTTGCTTGTTCGTTTTGGAAAGGCGGACGCAAGCGTCCTAAACATAGGGTGTGTCCTAAACATAGGGTGTTGCGCGGCCGAGTGAGTTGTGTAAGTCTCTCCGCGCGTCGGTGGGGTGTTGGGTGCGCGTGAGCATGCCCGGCTGGGGAATCATGCAAATTCAGAAGGAACTCTTTAGATGAGCGCGACAATCGAGTCGGTCCTGCATGAGAGCCGTGTGTTCCCGCCATCACCGGATTTCGTCAAGCGTGCGAACGTTTCCGGGATGGCGGTCTACAAGGCCATGTGTCAGGAAGCGGAGCGGGATTTCGAGGGATTCTGGGCTCGCCTGGCCCGTGAGTATCTGCAATGGCATCGACCTTTCACGAAGATTCTGGACGAGTCGAACGCACCGTTCTTCAAATGGTTCTATGACGGCGAGATCAACGCATCCTACAACTGTCTCGATCGCCACCTGGACACGCAACCGAATAAGACCGCGATCATCTTCGAGGCGGACGATGGCAAGGTCACGAAGGTTTCGTATCGGGCGCTCTATCATCGCGTGTGCCAGTTCGCAAACGCGCTCAAGGCTCAAGGCGTTCGCACCGGCGATCGGGTGATCATCTACATGCCGATGTCGATAGAAGCTGTAGTCGCGATGCAGGCGTGTGCAAGGATTGGTGCCACGCATTCAGTTGTGTTCGGTGGCTTCTCCGCCAAGAGCTTGCAAGAGCGCATCATTGATGCTGGCGCGATCGCTGTGTTGACCGCAGACGGGCAGATGCGGGGTGGCCGCGAGATCGCGCTAAAGCCAGCGGTCGATGAGGCGATCGCGCTAGGCGGCTGCGAAGGAATCAAGGCGGTGGTTGTCTACCGGCGCACCGGGTCACCCATCTCGATGCTACCTGGGCGGGACGTCTGGTGGAGCGACGCCATCAAAGGCCATGCTGATACATGCGAGCCGACATGGGTCAATGCCGAGCACCCATTGTTTATTTTGTATACCTCCGGGTCGACGGGCAAACCAAAAGGCGTTCAGCACTCCACCGGCGGGTATCTCCTGCACGCCACCTTGACGATGATGTGGACGTTCGACTACAAATCGACGGACGTGTTCTGGTGCACGGCGGATGTAGGTTGGGTCACTGGACATACGTACATTACATACGGCCCGCTCTCTGTCGGGGCGACCCAAGTTGTGTTCGAAGGGGTTCCGACCCATCCGGATGCGGGGCGGTTTTGGAAGGTCATCCAAGATCATCGTGTGAACGTGTTCTATACGGCGCCGACCGCGATTCGTTCATTGATCAAGGCGGGGGGAGATCTTCCGAACCACTATGATCTTTCATCCCTGAGGATTCTTGGCACGGTTGGCGAGCCGATCAATCCTGAGGCGTGGATCTGGTACTTCGAGGTCGTCGGTAGTTTTCGTTGCCCCGTCGTCGATACATGGTGGCAGACGGAAACGGGCGGCCATCTGATTACACCGTTACCAGGTGCGACACCCTTGAAGCCGGGCTCGTGCTGTTTTCCGTTGCCAGGCATCTTCGTGGACATCGTCGACGAGACGGGCGAATCTGTCCCTCTTGGGAAGGGCGGAATATTGGTGATCAAGCGCCCGTGGCCGTCGATGATTCGAACGATTTGGGGCGATCCGGAGCGATACAAGAAGAGCTACTACCCCGACGATTTCAAAGGGAAGTACTACCTTGCCGGTGACGGTGCGAGCCGTGACCTCGAAGGCTACATCCGGATCATGGGGCGCATCGATGACGTTCTCAACGTATCGGGCCATCGTCTCGGTACGATGGAAATCGAATCGGCCCTCGTATCAAACAAAGAACTGGTCGCGGAGGCTGCCGTGGTCGGGCGGCCCGATGACTTGACAGGCGAGGCGGTCGTTGCATTCGTTGTGACGAAAGGTCCGCGACCGACGGGTGACGAGGCAAAGAGAGTTGCTTCGCTGCTGCGCGAGTGGGTCGGCAAGGAGATCGGTTCGATCGCAAAACCCAAAGACATCCGGTTTGGCGACAATCTGCCCAAGACCCGATCAGGGAAAATCATGCGTAGGTTATTGCGTGCGATCGCGAAAGGGGAGGAGATCAGCCAGGATACGTCGACCCTTGAGAACCCGGCCATTCTCGAACAGCTTAAGGAGCCGATCTAGAATTGGCAAGGCAAGTCGTTCCTGTAAGTCTTTGTGATGATCAGCCCAGAGTTGACATAAATTTGCGTGTGACAACGCGGTCGTTTATCCTCATCGCCCCTTACGGGGCGGACGTTGTGGTTTTCGAGACGGTCCACGCTGGAAAATATTACATGAGAGATGGCCGAGCGGTCG
>JANMUI010000650.1:0-1707 GCA_031391405.1 Betaproteobacteria bacterium | reverse complement strand
AGCGTGTAACCGTCAGGCGGCGACTTCGCGACCAATTGCGTCCCGATCGTGCCGCCGGCGCCGGGCCGATTTTCGATCAGGACCGGCTGTCCAACACTTTCCGCGAGCTTCTGGCCGGTCCATCGCGCTACGATATCCGTGATACCGCCTGCTCCGGTCGGCACGACGATCCTGATGAGCTTGGATGGATAAGCATTCGCGTCAGTGTTCGCGGGCTGGCTCCGGATCGATGCAGGCATGAGGAGGAGCAGAGCCACGAGCGCGGCACCGCGGAGCCGTACGCGTCCTTGCATCGCGCGAGCAATACCAGTCATTCGATCAAACCCGGATTGTCAGCAGGTCGCAGATGATACACCGCACGGTCGGATCGCCAAAACCGGCCATCTTGGCGATAAGCCGGGATCCTGAATCCCCCGCGCTTGGCGATGACGAAAATCTGGTCTCCAATCCTTGTCTTCGGTGAATAAGGATCAACATCCCTGGCAGGCGAACGTATACCCTCCAAAAGCAGGTACCATTCGCGCCCTCCGCGACACGCGCCGTCGCCGAAGCACCCATTTTTCCTTGTAGCACGCACGGAGTCCCGTTTGCTCAGTACCGCTGGTATCACCCTGCAGTTCGGCGAAAAGCCCCTGTTCGAGAACGTCTCGGTCAAGTTTGGTGGCGGTAATCGCTACGGCCTTATCGGCGCCAACGGCAGCGGCAAGTCCACCTTCATGCGCATCCTCGGTGGCGAGCTTGAATCGTCCGGAGGCAACGTTTCGCTCGACGTCAACGAGCGTATCGGCAAGCTGCGGCAGGACCAGTTCGCCCACGAAGATGAACGCGTCCTTGATGTCGTGATGATGGGCCATGTCGAGATGTGGCGCACACGCGAGGAGCGTGATGCGATCTATGCGAACACGCACTCGACTGAAGAAGAATACCTGCACGCCGCCGAGCTCGAAGCAAGGTTCGCCGAATACGGTGGCTACACCGCCGAGGCGCGTGCGTCGACATTGCTGATCGGTGTCGGCATTCCGATCGAACAACATGATGGGCCGATGAGTGCTGTCGCCCCAGGGTGGAAGCTGCGTGTGTTGCTCGCGCAGGCCCTCTTCTCCGATCCCGATGTTCTGTTGCTGGACGAACCGACCAACAATCTCGATATCGCGACGATCCGCTGGCTGGAAGACGTGCTCAACGACCGCGGGAGCACGATGGTGATCATCTCGCACGACCGGCACTTCTTGAACGCGATCTGCACGCACATGGCCGATCTTGATTACGGCCAGATCCGCGTCTATCCCGGCAGCTACGACGATTACATGCTCGCCTCCACGCAAGCGCGCGCGCAGCTCGTCGCCGCCAACACCAAGGCCAAGGAACGCGTGACCGAGCTTCAGGAATTCGTGAGGCGCTTCTCGGCGAACAAATCGAAAGCGCGGCAGGCAACGTCTCGGCAGAAGATGATCGAGAAAATCGAAATCGCGGATATCAAGCCATCCAGTCGGCAGTACCCCTACATTCGCTTCGACATCGACGAGAAAGCGATGCCGCGCCGGCTTGCGGTCGAAGTGAAAGGACTCCGCAAAGGATACGAGCACGCATTGTTCGCGGGCGTCAACCTCGCGATCGAAGCAGGCGAGCGGGTCGCCATCATCGGTCCGAACGGCATCGGCAAGACGACGCTCCTCATGTGCCTCGCCGGTCGTCTCGCGCCCGATG
>JANMUI010000605.1:0-8981 GCA_031391405.1 Betaproteobacteria bacterium | reverse complement strand
GTTACCAGCGCGTCGTCTTCGATGCGCACGCCGATATCCCAGAACCGCTCCGGCACGCCATCACCGGGGCGAATATAGCAACCGGGCTCGACCGTCAGCATCATGCCCGGCTCGAGCGGACGCCAATCGCCTGACTTTCTGTAGTCGCCCGCATCGTGCACATCGAGGCCGAGCCAATGTCCGGTGCGATGCATGTAGAATTTTTTGTAGTCGCCCGACTCGAGCAAGCCATCCAAGGTCCCTGCGCAGAGGCCCAGGTCGATGAAGCCTTGCGCCAGCACCTTCACCGCGGCATCGTGCGGTGCGATCCACGGACTGCCCGGTTTTGTGATGGCGATGGCGGCCGCTTGCGCCGCGAGGACCAGATCGTAGATCGCGCGCTGTGGTCCTGAAAACTTGCCGTTGACCGGGAACGTGCGCGTGATGTCGGATGCGTAGCCGTCCAATTCGCAACCAGCATCGATCAGCAAGAGATCGCCATCACGCATGCGCCGGTTGTTCTCGCGATAATGCAGAATGCAGGCATTGGGCCCACTCGCGACGATCGGCCAGTACGCCGGAAACTGCGTGCCGTGCCGCCGAAACTCATGCAGCAGCTCGGCTTCGATCTCGTATTCCCAGCCATCGGGACGGGTCGATTTCATCGCGCGGACGTGCGCGCCTGCAGCGATGTCCGCTGCCCGCTGCATGGTGTCCTTCTCGTGCGCATCTTTGATGAGTCGCATCTCGTCGAGCGCGCCGCGAATATCGCGTATCTCGAGCGGAGCGGTCACGCCGGTACGCGCCTGTGCCCGCACCTGGTTGAGCCAGGTCATCACGCGAAGGTCCCAGGCGGTATCGGCGCCGGGTGCATAGAACAGTGTTGGTTGGTTGGCGATGAGCTTGGGCAGCTCTTCTTCGATCACGCTGATCGGATGCGTCTCATCGACGGCGAATCGCTCGCGTGCGGCCTCGGGTCCCACCCGATAACCGTCCCATTGTTCGCGCTCGAGGTTGCGCTCGCGACAGAAAAGAATCGATCGGGGCGCGGCGCCCGCGATCAGCACCAGCACCGATTCGGGTTCGATGAACCCGGTGAGGTAATAGAAATAGCTGTCGAATCGATACAGATAGTCGCTGTCACGATTGCGCATGCGCTCCGGCGCGGTGGGAACGATCGCGATCCCAGCGCCCATTGTTTGCAACAGGCGCGCGCGGCGCTCGACGAACGGGGTCACTGCATTCATTGGTACTCCAAAGGAATCTGCGGGGCCCTCCACGCAAGTTCCCAGTTGCCTAGCCTGAAAAAATCAAACATCGCAGCTTATAAGGAATCCGCGCCGTCCGCCGCGCGGATTCTTGCCCGGAGCATCCGATCCAATTCCTGGAGGCGCGCGGGCGTTCCGATATCGTGCCAGATGCCATCGAAATGCTCACCACCCATGCGCTGTTCATCGGCGGCGCGGAGCAGCAAGGGCGCGAGTCTGGCTCGGTGATGGGCGTGCGTATCAATGAACATCGCCGGATGATAGAGGCCGATCCCGGAGAAAGTGAATCGTGGCGAGCGCGCGGTGGTGATCAGTCCGTCATGCAAGCCGAAATCACCCGATGGATGATGGGCGGGATTGTCGACCATCACGAGATGCCCAAGCATTGCGCGCTCGCCCAGTCGAGCAGCGTGTTGTCGCAAACGCGCGAACGGGTAGTCGCAATAGATATCGGCATTCACCGCGAGAAACACGCCTTCGCCAAGCAGAGGAAGTGCGGTCGCGATGCCTCCTGCGGTCTCGAGCGGCGTGGGTTCGCGCGAATAGGCGATCGATACCCCGAATGCGCGGCCATCGCCCAGGCGTTCCTCGATTTGCATGCCCAAATGCGAGTGGTTGATGACAAGGTCCGTCCAACCTTCCCGCACAAGACGCTCAATCAGCCATTCGATGAGGGATTTGCCGCCGGCTTCGAGCAAGGGCTTCGGGCGTTTATCAGTGAGCGGCCGCATCCGTTCACCCAGACCCGCGGCGAGGATCATCGCCTTCAAAACGTATAACCTTTACTCGATGTCTCGCCGGCCAGCGCGTCCAGTAGTTTCGCGAGGGGCGCCAGATCGATGTACCGCCTGCATGCGCCACGAAGATAGCGCATCACCAAAGGCTGGTCGTCCAAGTACTGTGCCTTGCCGTCGCGATGCGAGAGACGCGCGAAGATCCCGAGCACTTTCAACTGTCGTTGCACCCCCATCCATTCGAAATCCCGGTAGAACAGGGCGAAATCATCGGCCACCGGCAATTGGGCCTTACGCGCCTGTTCCCAGTAGCGGATGCACCAATCGAGTTGATGCGCCTCGTCCCATTCGATATACGCATCGCGCAACAGCGATACCAGATCGTAGGTAATCGGGCCGATCACCGCATCCTGGAAATCGAGGATGCCCGGATTGTCATCGCAGACCATCAGGTTGCGGGAGTGGTAGTCCCGATGCACGAATACCGCCGGCTGCGCGAGCGTATTGGCGAGAATTTTGTTGAATGATTCATCCAGTACCGCTTGCTGCTCAGGCGTGAGCGCGTAGCGGTGCTGTTTGGCAACGTACCAGTCGGGAAACAAACGGAGCTCGCGTTCGAGCAACGCGCGATCGTACGCGGGCAATGCGCGCGGGCTGGTTGTGGTCTGGATACGGATGAGCGCGCCGATCGCGTCGCGATACAGTGCATCCGCGGTACTCGCCGGGGCGCCATTGAGGGCTGACAGATAGGTAGTCGACCCGAGATCGGATAGCAACAGGAATCCTTGCTCGAGGTCCTGGGCCAGTACGTGCGGAACATGCACGCCGGCCTTCGCGAACAGCGCGGCGACGTGGACGAAGGGTCGACAGTCCTCGTGTTCGGGCGGCGCGTCCATGACGATATGCGTTTTGCCGGACCCATCGTCCAGGATGACCCTGAAATAGCGCCGAAAGCTCGCGTCCGCCGATGCGGGGGCGAGGTGATGCGCGGTCGCCGGCAACTGCATCTCGACCCAACGTTGGACCTGATTGAAGCGATTCGATGCGGGAAGTGTCAACGTCGCTCGACCATGCGGTTAAAATGGGTCCAAAGCTTAGTCATTTACGAATCAAGATGCGACAACAATAATGCAACTTCACGCGCTTGCGCTCTTCCTGATTCTTGGCGCGACGGCGGTGACCCAGGCGCGCGCGGAGGAGCCGGCGCTCAGGCTGCATCGATCACTGTCGCCTTTGCCGGCTGACGCGAAGGAGCGCGCGCCGCTGCATATCGCCGGCGACACCATGGAGGGCTTTACCGACGGCGAGTCGGTGCTCACAGGCAGGGCGGAAGTGCGCCGGCACGGCTTGCGCCTGCAAGCGGATCACATCCGCTATTGGCAGGACCTGAACGAGGCCGAGGCGAGCGGTAATGTGCAGGTGTGGATCGAGGGTGACGTTCTCCGCGGCCCGCGGTTGCGCATGCGTGTCAACGAGAATATCGGCGTGCTGAATGAACCGGATTTCACGATGGCGGCGCGTCCGAGTCGATTGCATACCGGCACGTCGGTCGAAATGCGGGGGGACGCGAAAGTTCTCCGCATGGACGGCGAAGAACGGTATCGACTGGAAAATTCGCGCTTCACGTCGTGCAAGCCAGGCGTCGACGACTGGTATTTGAGCGCCCGCAATATGGATCTCGACTTCGCCGCGGATCTGGGTGTCGCACGTGGCGCCAAGCTCACATTCAAGGGGGTATCGACGCCGACCCTGCCGTGGATCGATTTTCCGTTGTCGAACGCGCGCAAGTCCGGACTGCTGCCCCCGACATTGGGCGCGCAGGGCAAGGTCGGCGCCGAGTTCCTTCTGCCCTATTACTGGAGCATCGCGTCGAACGCCGATGCCACCTTTACGCCACGCTATATGACCTTGCGCGGCGTGCAACTGTTGACCGAGGCACGTTATCTCGATCGGTTCAACAACAGCACGCTCCGGTACGAGTATCTCCCGCAGGATCACCTACTTGGCAGCCAGCGCTATGCCTATTCGTGGGGACATGGCCTTACCGTGCCCGGCGTCGGTGTCGGGCTCATCAATCTCAACAAGGTATCCGATGACGCATACTTTCGCGAGCTGTCCGGCCGACTGTCATTGTCGACGCAGGTCTATTTGCCAAGAGAAGGGTCATTTCAATATATCCCCTCGCCGTGGTGGAACGTGACCACCCGGGTGCAGCGATTCCAGACGCTGCAGGATTCGGTTAACCCGGTGACGCCCCCATACGAGCGCGTACCGCAGATCCTGCTCACCGGGCAACGGTACGATGTTGCGGGATTCGATGTGGCCGGGACCGGCGAATTCGTCGTGTTCGAGCATCCGACCTTACCGATCGGTCGCAGAACGGTGGCCTATCCGACCCTTAGTTTTCCGATCCTGTCGTCCGGCGCATACTTGACGCCCAAGGTCGGCATGCACCTCACCCAGTACAGTCTGACCCGCATCGATCCCGCCATCGACCCGGAGCCACGCCGCGCGGTGCCGATACTGTCCGTCGATTCCGGGCTTACGTTCGAGCGGCCGATCAAGGTGCGCGATATCGACGTTGTGCAAACGCTCGAACCCCGCGCCTACTATTTGCGCGTGCCCTACCGCAAGCAGGATAATTTTCCGCTGTTCGATACCGGTGTTGCCGATTTCAACTACGCGCAGATCTTCTCGGAAAATTATTATGTCGGGTCGGATCGCATCAGTGATGCGAATCAGCTTACCCTCGCCCTCACGTCCCGGCTCATCCGCACGGACAATGGCCAGGAGACATTTCGCGCCCTGTTCGCCCAGCGGCACTACTTCGATCCCCAGCGCGTGGGCTTGTCGCCAGCGGTTCCCCTGCGTGAAGAGCGGTATTCGTCGTACCTGTTCGGTCTCACCGGCCAGGTTCTCCCCCGCACCACGCTCGAGAGCACCGCGCAGCTCGACTCGCAGCGATTCAATCCGGAGCGATTCAATATCGGCGCCCGCTATCAACCCGCGCGCGATCAGCTCCTCAACCTCAGCTATCGCTATACGAATGCCGCCTACAACGTGAATCCGCTGCCTGTTCCCGGCAGCGTGGGATCGGCCATCCGCCAAGTGGATGGATCCGCCTATTGGCCGATCACGAGGGGTGTCTCCTTTATCGGGCGCTACAATTATTCGATCACCGATCGCGTGCCGATCGAGACCTTGATGGGCTTTGAATATAATGCCGGGTGTTGGATCGTGCGCACCGTGGTGCAGCGGTTCATTACCAGCACCGGTGACCAGAATCGGGTGTTCTTCATCCAGCTCGAATTGGATGGTTTTTCGCGCCTGGGATCCAACCCGCTGGAAGTGCTGCGACGCAATGTGCCGGGCTATTCGATCGGAACGCCGCGCAACGCGAGCAGCCAGGCGCTTGATTTGTACAACTAGGAATCCGCACGGCACGCCGCGCAGATTCCTTGGACGATTGCTACACGAACAGACCCGGGGCACGACAATGCGTTGGTGGATGATGTGCCTGTTGTCAGGGTGGGCGATGCAGGTCGCCGGCCAAGCCGAACGCGCACGGATCGTGCCGATCGATCGGATCGTCGCGATCGTCAACAACGAGGTGATCACGCGGAGCGAGCTCGACGATCGCATCCGCCTCGTGTTGCAGCAACTGCGCCAGCAAAAGGTCGAACCGCCGCCTGCCGAAGTGCTCGAGCGACAGGTGCTCGAGCGGATGATCGGTGATCGCGCCCAGGTGCAGTTCGCCAAGGAATCGGGACTGCGCATTGACGACCAGCAGCTGGACAAGGCGATTGAGCGCATCGCCGAATCGAATCGCCTCTCGCTTGCTGAATTTCGCAGCACCCTCGATCGCGATGGTGTGCCGTTCGAAAAATTGCGAGAAGACGTTCGCACCGAGATGACCGTTCAGCGCCTTCGCGAGCGCGAGGTCGACAGCCGGATCCAGGTGAGCGAAAGCGAGATCGACAACCACTTGGCCGATGAAGCGACCTCGCCCAGCCCGATGACTGAATTCAACCTCTCGCATGTGCTCGTGCGGGTGCCGGAGGGGGCAAGCGGTGATCAGCTCGAACGCTTGCAGTCGCGGGCGCGCTCGGCGCTCGATGAGCTTCGCGGCGGCGCCGAATTTGCCAAGGTGGCGGTCGCCTTTTCCGATGCCCCGGACGGACTCGAGGGCGGATCGATGGGCTGGCGGCTGCGCGATCGCCTGCCGGAGCTATTCGCCGATGCGGTCGATCGCATGAAGCCTGGCGACATCAGTGACATCTTGCGAAGCCCCGCCGGCTTTCACATCGTCAAGCTGGTCGAGCGTCGCGGGGTCAAGTCGGAAGGTCGTCCGCTGGAGCAGACGCGTGCCCGGCACATTCTCGTCCGGGCCAATGAATCCGTATCCGAAACCGAAGCGCGCCGGCGGATCGATCGGCTCCGGCAGCGACTCGTCGAAGGCTCGACCTTCGAGGAGATCGCGCGATTCAACTCCGAAGACGCCTCGGCCGCGCGCGGTGGCGACCTCGGTTGGGTTTATCCCGGCGATACCGTTCCGGAGTTCGAAAACGCGATGGCGCAGTTGAAACCCAACGAGTTGTCCGCACCGATCCGATCACCGTTCGGCTGGCATGTGATTCAAGTGCTGGAGCGTCGCACCGGTGAGTTATCGTCGGACCGGCGCCGGATCGAAGCACGCAAGGTCCTCCGCGATCGCAAGGCCGATGAAGCATACGAGGAGTGGCTCCGCCAATTGCGCGACCGTGCCTATGTCGAATACCGTCTCGACGATCGCTGACGGTGGCCCGCGCCCGCTCCCCTCGTCCCGCCAAACGCGAGATCACTCGCCGCACACCGCGTACGCCGCGCCGACACGTCGTACCGGTTCGCCCGCTGATCGCGGTCACCATGGGCGAGCCGGCCGGGATCGGTCCGGACATCTGTCTTGCACTGTCCGGTAAGCGCCTGCCGGCACGTATCGTTGTGGTGGGCGACGAGCGAGTGCTGGCGGATCGTGCCAGGCGCCTCGGACTGCCTATTCGCATGCGCCGGTTCGATTCGACAACGCCCACTCGTCGCGGCGGACTCGAGGTCTTGCACATTCCCGCCTTGGCACCGGTCGAGGCCGGCAAGCTCGATCCGCGCAACAGCCGATTCGTTCTCGACCTTCTCGATCGTGCGATCGACGAATGTCAGGCGGGCGCGGTTGCCGCGATGGTGACGGCACCGGTCCACAAGGGTGTCATCAACGACGCCGGCATTCCCTTTACCGGGCACACGGAATATCTTGCGGCGCGCACCGGCGCCCGCCAACCGGTGATGATGTTGGTTGGAGGCGGCCTTCGGGTCGCCTTGGCGACGACGCATCTTGCATTGACCGCGGTGTCCGCTGCGATCAGCCGTGAAGGTCTGGTCGCCGTCATCGAAGTATTGGTCCGCGATCTGCGCGAGCGATTCGGCATTGCGCGTCCGCGAATACTGGTGGCCGGACTAAATCCGCATGCCGGCGAGTCGGGACATCTCGGGCGCGAGGAGATCGAAATCATTCAACCCGCCCTCGCGTCGGTGCGTCACCTCGAAGCCGATCTGATCGGTCCGTTGCCGGCTGACACGTTGTTCAATCCGGATCATCTTCAGGGGGCCGATTGCGTGCTGTCGATGTTTCATGATCAGGGGTTGCCGGTCCTCAAGTACGCGAGCTTCGGCAAGGGTGTGAATATCACGCTCGGGCTTCCCATCGTGCGGACATCGGTTGATCACGGCACCGCGCTCGATATCGCGGGTACGGGGAAAGCCGACCCTTCGAGCCTCATCGAAGCGATCGAGTGCGCGGCGATGATGGCGACCCACGCGAAATAGTGGCACCGACCGGGCGATGTTACGACGCTGCGTATAGATCAGCAGCCGGTGGCTAAGTCAATGATCCATGTCCCGAGGCGCCGCTTCGGCCAGCACTTCCTGCACGATCGGAATGTCATCGCGAAGATCATCGCGGCGATCGATCCCCGCCGTGGCGATCATCTGGTCGAGATCGGACCCGGCCAGGGCGCATTGACCGAGCCGCTATTGAACAGGCTTGACGCGCTTCATGTGATCGAGATCGATCGCGATTTGATCGAATCGCTGCGTGCGCGCTTCGATCCGGCGACCTTCACGATCCATGCGGGTGATGCGCTCGAGTTCGATTTCGGGAGCCTGCCGCAGCCTTTGCGTGTCGTGGGCAACCTGCCTTACAACATATCGACCCCGCTGCTGTTCCACCTCGCCCGGTTCAGCGAGCGAATCGTCGATGGACATTTCATGTTGCAGCGGGAGGTCGTGGACCGGATGGTGGCGCGCCCCTCGACACAAGACTACGGGCGCTTGTCGGTGACCTTGCAGGCGCGCTTCGAGATGGCGCGACTGTTCGTGGTGGGGTCGGGTGCCTTCACGCCGGCACCGAAAGTGGAATCGGCAATCGTACGGATGCGACCACTCGCCGTCTCGCTGGTCGCGGGCGCAATCGAACCGGTGTTCCAGTCGGTTGTGACGCGCGCGTTCACGAAACGGCGCAAGACGTTACGCAATGCGCTGGCGGGTGTTGCCGATCAGGCACTGCTCGAGGCGCTCGGTATCGATCCGGGGCTGCGTCCGGAAGCGCTGTCGGTGCATGAGTTTGCGCGGATCGCGGCGGCACTGCTGCATCGATAGAAATTCGGGCGGCCCCCTCCTAAGACCTCAAAAATTCACCACGGGGGACGCGGAGGACGCAGAGGAAAAGCGGAGGATCAGGATAAATGCGAGCAATTGCAGCGGCTCCCACTTGCGCTGTTGTCGTCCGCAGAATTGAAGAGCATGTCGTCCGTGCCGAATGGCACTTACTTAAGTTTGCTTATGCTCAAGCCTCCGTTCGCCCATATCCATTCGCCTCGTAAACCAGGCGTGTAGGTGGCGCGCCAAAGTACCCTCACGGACCCACCAGCAAACACCCATAGAAGGGCGCAGCGCGAACCGTCAATGGCAT
>JANMUI010000541.1:0-23338 GCA_031391405.1 Betaproteobacteria bacterium | reverse complement strand
TACACGATCAAATAGCTGCGGAATCGCGTGATCGGCAAACGGTGCGTCGCATCGCGCCGTTTGTTTTTTCTGTAAAAGCCACAAGAACGCTTTCGCACCCCAAAGGATCCGATCAACCATGATCGAACGCGCGCTCGACGCGATCGCCCGCACGCTGCTGGTCATGGCAGCCGTGCTCGGCTTCGCGCTTTCATTCCTCGTCGTCGCCGATGTGATCGGCCGCGGCGCCTTCAACAGCCCGGTCAAGGGCACACCCGAATTGGTGTCGATCTCGATCGTCATGATCTGCTTCCTGCAGGCGGCCTACGCGATCCGCTCGGGCTCGATGCTCAATGTCGATTTCATTACCACCCACTTTCCGCTGCCGGTGCAAAGCTATCTTGCCGCAGCGGGTGCGATCATTGGTGTGCTGTTCTTCGGACTGGTGTGCTGGGGCAGCATCGAGCCGCTTGGGCACGCCTGGACCTCCGACGAATACGAGGGGGAAGGGGCGCTACGCGTGCCTTCATGGCCGGCCAAGCTGGTGATCGTCGTTGGCACGGCGCTCGCCTCGATCAGCTATGTGCTGTTGGCCATCAAGAATTGCAGATCCGCACTGGCAGGCCATGGGCCTGCCGGCGCTGTCTCTTCTTCGCACTGAGGCGCCCCCATGTTCGGCTATGTGGAAATGACGATCCTGATCGGGGTGCTGCTCGCGCTCGTGTTTCTTGGCGTGCACCTCGCGGTCGCGCTTGGAACGACCGCCGCGGTCGGCATTTATCTCATCAACGGCGACATCGATACGGTCAGGACCTTCGTTGCCAATACCGCTTTCGAGACGCTGCGCGACTATGTGTTCGCGGTCATCCCGCTCTTCATGCTGATGGGGGAGTTCCTCGCAAAGTGCGGCGCGGCGCGTGACATGTTCGCGCTCATCAACAGCCTCACCCGCCGGATTCCCGGGCGGCTTGGCGTTGCCACGGTACTGGCGAATGCGGTGTTCGCCTTCGTCACCGGCGTTTCGATCGCAGCGGCGGCGGCATTCTCCCGTATCGCCTATCCGGAGATGAAACGACACGGCTACAACCGCCAGTTCGCGCTCGGCTGCATCGCGGGCAGCGCCTGCCTTGGCATGCTGATTCCGCCCTCGGTGCTGATGATCGTGTGGGGAGTGCTCACCGAGCAATCGATCGGCAAGCTGTTTCTGGCGGGCGTGTTGCCGGGGTTCGTGCTCGTTGCATTCTTCGTGGCCTACATTCTTTGGGTCGCCGTGACCAAGCCGGAGCTCGTGGGCGCCGGACCGACACACGCGAAATTGACGGCGGAGATGTCGACCCGTGAAGTCGGCCAGGCGGCTTGGAGCACGATGACGGTCATCATGGTGGTCTTCCTTACGCTGGGCGGCATCTGGCTCGGCTTTTTCACGCCGACCGAGGGCGCCGGAGTGGGCGCGGTGCTCTCGCTCGTGTTCGCGCTCATGAAAGGCATGAAGCCGCGGGCCATGTTCGAGGTGGTGCTGTCGGTCGGGCGCACCTCGGCACCGTTGCTGTTGCTGCTCTTCACGGCGCAACTCTATTCGCGTGTGCTGTCGATGACCGGCGTCACCAAGGCAACGCAAGACCTATTTATTGCGACCGGATTCGGACCCTACGGCGTGCTCGCACTGATGGTGCTGATCTGGTTCGTGCTTGGCTGCCTGATCGATTCGATCTCGATCATCCTGCTCACGGTGCCGGTGTTCGCCCCGATCGCCGGCGTGCTCGGCTTTGATCCTCTCGCGTTTGCAATGATCGGCATCCTTGCCATCGAGACCGGATTTCTCACACCACCATTCGGCTTGGTCGTATTCACGGTGAAGGCGGCATTGCCCGAGGAGGACACGACGGTTGGTGAAATTTTCAAGGGGTCGACGCCATACTGGGTTTGCCTGCTCGGCGTTATTGTCTGCATTGTCTTTTTCCCCGGCATCGCGACATGGCTACCCGAGCTCTCGACCAAGGTGATCGTAGGAAATTAGGGAAGCGCCACCGTTCCCGATCGACAGTCTCCAATCCACCTTGGTGCCTTCGGGCCTTGGTGGTTCTTGGTGGTTCAATAGCTGCTTCTTAATACCGATCAAAGGAGAATCAAATGCCCGGCTACTGGGTTGCACGCTCGAAGATCAACGATCCGATCGAGTACAAGAAGTACACCGATCGGGTGCCGGAGATCATCGGCAAGTTTGGCGGCAAGGTGCTCGCGCGGGGCGGGCGCTTCAAGATCCTGGAAGGGCCGGAAAAGTTCGGCCGGTTCGTGGTGATCGAATTCCCGACGCTCGAGCAGGCCGTGGCGTGCCACGACTCGAAGGAATATCAGGAAGCGTCGGCGTTCCGGAAGAAGAATGGGGCGGGCGAAGTGGAGCTGGTGATCGTGGAAGGTGGGGATGCGACGGTGCGGTGAGGTACGCGCGCAACACCGTCCACAAAGGCATTCACCACAGAGGACGCAGGGGACGCAGAGGAAAAACAGGGGTAATGGAAGCGTATGGTGTCCACGTTACGAGCTCGCATTTGCCGCGCGCGATTCACGATCCGAGACGCTTCGGCACCCTCCTCGTGTTTTAGCCCCTGCGTCCCCTGCGTCCTCTGCGGTTCAATTTCTAGGTGATAGGCGTTACTTTCTAGTAGCGCTCCACTGCCCCGTCTCGCTCCCCGTCTTCACCGTTCCGGCCATCCTGTCGCCCGTCACCTTGCCCGCGAACTCGCGTGCCACACCCTTCGCGTCCACCGCAGTGAAGGTGATCTGATCGCCCCAGATCTTGAGCTCGCGCAGCCCGGCCTTGATATTGCCGTCCATCTCGATGTCGCCCTTGACGCGCTGAAACGTCTGCTCGAAATTCGCGTCGAGCCCCTGGAATCCCGGCGCATCGATTCGCCACTTACCCTGGGTCTTCGCCGGCACGATCCACAGGTAGGCGGGCCGAAAGTCGAAATACGAGGTCTCATCCGGAAGCCAGTCGTCCATCGTGAATTGATGCGACACCAGGCGCGTACCCGGTTTCATTTCGAGCAGCTTCGGGCGCAGCTTGAGATTCAAACCAGGCAGGAGATACATCGTGATGACCGTCGCCTTCGAGAAATCCGATTCGAAGATGTCGGCCTTCATGAACTTCGCCTTCGCCGACACGCCTTCTCGCTGCGCGGCGCGGGTCGAGAGCGTCACCATGTCGGGGTTGTATTCGATGCCCATCGCGCTGGCGCCGCGCTTGGCCGCAGCGATCACGGTACGCCCATCGCCGGAGCCCAAATCGATCACCACGTCCTGAGCGGTGACCTGCGCCATCGTGAGCATGCGCTCGACCAGTTGATCAGGGGTCGGCACCCAGACGACGTCCTTGCCGGGTTGACCAACGCTCGGCTTGTAGTCGGTCGATGGGGTCGACGGGGTCGATTGCTGCGCGAGCGCCGCGGTCGTGACGAAGAGGGCGGCGGCATAGAACGCAAATTGATTGATACGAAACATTTGGATCCTCTCCTTTTGTCCTGGTGGCTTGGTGTCTGGTTGGTTCACCGATGAAATATCAGGATTTGGCTTTCGAAAGCGGCCAACTCGGCCGCTTGATCTCGAACACTTCGTCGACGACCGTGTAGTCGAGGTAACCAAGGCGCGCGATCGGGCGCGCCTTGCGGATGTCGACCATGCCATTTGCAACCAGTCGCTCATCGATATGGATCCCGACGACGCGCCCGATCGTGAGGGTGTTCTGTTCTCCCGACTTCGGATCGGAAGGGAGCTCGACGAACTTGACGAGCTTGCATTCGAAGTGGACCGGCGACCCTTTGACACGCGGCGCCTTCACGATCGTGGACGGGAGCTTTTCCAGCCCGACAGCATCCATCTCGTCGACATCGCGGGGCGCTGGTGTGGAGCTGTCGTTCATCTGTTGGCGTTGATCCCAAGTGACCAGATTCGCGACGAACTCGCCGGTCTCGCGGACATTGCTGAGGGAATCCTTCTCGCCTCCTGCCGTGAGATGGGTACCGTTCGCGCCGAAGAACACCATCGGCGGTCGCGAAGAAATCGCATTGAAAAACGAGAACGGCGCGAGATTGACGACACCTTGATTGTCGATCGAGCTGATCCAGCCGATCGGGCGCGGCACCACGAGCGCAAGAAATGGATTGTGGGCGAAACCGAGCTCCTTGAATCCCGGACCGCTGCCTTCCGTACTATAGAAAATCACTCCGGCTCCTCGAGAGTCGTGCGTTGATGACCGTCAAATCCGCTGGTCGATCCGCCCAGGATCGGCGCCGTCGCCAATCCGGTCGATGATGGCTGCCCCTTCCTGGTTCGGATTCACCCGATGCAAGGGATCGCGGCGGCCGAGGCCCCTGCCCAGCGCTTAGCACCAGACGGATTGATACCAGAAAACCCAATGCGAACACGCACTTCGAGGGGTCCGAATCCGGGGACTGGCAGGGTTCCCGGGCGCTATCCCTCGGCGGCCGAACCGTGTTGGTCATACCACACCGCATGCATGGGTAATTCTGTAACGAATGGGCGCGGGATGCTATCACGCTCGTTCACACCGGTTAGGTGAGCCGGGCCGCCTTGGCTCCCCTAGAATCGAGTGGAACCCGGCCTCCCGACAGGCTGGACCGCGAACCAGTCTGTCGCGGGCGGTCCGGCAAGGGCTGATGAGACAGAGGGCATCGCACAGAATTAACGCAGCATTCGATTTAAGGAGAGTAGCGAGATGATTAAGCGAGCGGTAACACGGGAAGAACTAGGGCTGACGCGTGCTGAGTATGCCCTGCTCAAGAGTCTGTCCTCGCCATGGAAAATCCAGGACTTCATCTCGCGCATCCCCACGAACTTCGAACCGGACGGAGACACTTACCTCTCCGTTCAGCAAGTCCTGCGACAACGGCGCGCCCATTGCATCGAAGCCTCGATGGTCGCGGCGACCGCGTTGTGGATCAACGGCGAGGCGCCGATCATGATGGACATTCGCGCCATTCGCGACGACGATCATGTCATTACGCTGTATCGCCGGGACGGGTGCTGGGGCGCCATCTCCAAGACCAACAATTGCACGCTGCGCTTTCGCGATCCGGTCTATCGCACGCTGCGCGAGCTCGCCTTGTCTTATTTCCATGAATACTCGAACGACGATCGCGAAAAAACCATGCGAGAGTATTCGCGCGCGTTTGATCTCAGCCGGGTCGATACGGCGCTCTGGGTGACCAACAAGGGCGATTGCTATGACATCGTGGAGATGCTGGACGAGATCCGCCACTACAAGCTCTTCTCCCCGGTGCAGGCGCGCAAGTTGCGCTTACTGGAAAGGGTCGAGATGCGGGCACGCACCGTCAAGCAGTTCGCCAATCCGTACGCCCGCGGGAATGGCTAGGAATCTGCGCGGTCTGCCGCGCAGATTCCTGGCGCAACTGATTTACTTCGTGACGCGGTCGGCGCGAAAGCGCACGCCGCGCACGCCATCTGAAACGGTGCCGGTCATGACTTCGCCCACGACCTGGGCGAAAAATGATCGATCGCCCGATTCACCCGGCAGAAGAAAGCTCAAGCGGTCGCCGCGGACGATTCCCTGTTTCACCAATTCAGTGGAGACACCCGCGCCCTTCACATCACCCTCTACCCGTTGATAGCGCTGCGCAAGGGTTACCGAGAGATCCCGAGCGCCGCGTCCTTCGGTCAAGCGGAGCCGCCAACTCCCCGCGACATTGGTCGGGACAACCCAGAGCATGCCTTTGTGGTCGCCAACCGATACCACTTCATCGGGCTCCCAATCCGGAATCCCGTACTTGTAGGACGCGACTCGCGTACCCGGCTTCAGCTTCAGAAGCTTGGCACGCAACCTGGCGCCGTGGGCCTCCGCCAGAAACAGCGTGACCACGGTGGCTTTCGAGATGTCGGCGTCGAACAGATCTTCTTGCCGAAATTCGACGCGGTCTGCGACACCCAGCTCGTCCGCGCGCTTGCGACTGGCAGCGATCAGTTCAGCGTCGAACTCGATGCCGATGCCGTGTGCACCAAATTTCGCCGCGGCGGCGATCGGGATTCGACCGTCGCCCGAGCCCAAATCGATCACCAGGTCGCGCTTGGAGACGCGGGCGGTGCGTAGCAGCGCGTCGACCATTTCTTGCGGTGTCGGCAACCAGGTTACATCCTTCGCGGTGTCCGCTTCCGCGGTCGATGCACGTTTGGCGGTTTCGTCTTTGCTATCCGGATAGGCGATCGGCGCAGCCGTCGCGATCACGGCGGCAAGCAGCGCCATCGAGACGAAACGCAGCGTGGTCGGATGGCCAAGCACAGAGCGTGATCGGCTGAGAGGGAGGATCGGCATTGGAGAAAACACGCACATAGGATACGCCGCAACGTCGGCAATTGGCGTGTCGAGCGCGGGACGAGCGATCTTCTAAAGCATCGCGTTGTTGATCGCGTTGCCAAGCGCCGCAGCGCCCCAAGCCGAGCCGTGCGCATCAAAGCTGAAGCTGAAGTGACCCGCCGCGGAATGCGCATCGCGAAACAATCGCTCGATCGGATACTGTTCGTAAATGCCGTTCGCGCCGGCCAGCGCATGCAAGGAATCGACCGCCTCGGTGCAAAGCTGTACCGCAAACGCCGCGTTCCGCTTGTAGGCGAGTTTGGTCAAGCCGTCCGGAATCTTGTTCGCACACGCATCCTTCCAAGCCCGTTCGCAGTCGGACCGAAGGAGCGTGCGCGCAGTGTGCAGCTTGGCAGACGCCATGGCCACGCGGATCTGGATCGCCTGGAAGTCACTCATTTTCGCACCGGTGTAACTCGTTTGCCGGTTCTTGAGGCGATCGATGGTGAGCTCGAGCGTGGCCTCGGCGTTGCCCAAAGCGGTCGTGGCCGGGAAATAACCGGCAAGCGCCATGAGCGGCATGCGAAACAACGGGCCGTCGTTCAGCTTCGCACCAGGAAAGTCGGCGCCGCCCCGGAGCGTCGTCATGTCAAGGGCACGATACTCGGGCACGAACACGTCTTTCATTCGCATCGACTTGCTGCCGGTGCCACGCATCCCCATGACTTGCCAGTCATCGATAATTTCATATTCGGCGCGCGGCACCAGACACAATCGATATCCGGCCGGCGGACCGTCCACGCGATCGCGAATCGTCGCGGCAAACATGCTCCATGGACTGAGATCGACGCCGCTCCCGAAATTCCAGTGTCCGCTGATCACGAACCCGCCGTCGACCTTGCGGCCACTTCCCTGCGGAAAAGCGATGCCGGCCGCAACCGGCGTGTCGGGATCATCGGCCCAGATCTCTTCCTGCGCACGCGGGTCATACATCGCTATCAGCCACGAGTGATTGGCGAAGTTGTGTAAGTTCCACGACGTTGATGCGCATCCGCGTGCCAATTCGGCGGGTATGTCGATCACGGCCGGGAAGGGGAGCTCCATGCCACCCCAACGCTTCGGCATCTGATAACGCAGCAATCCGCTCGCGCGAAGCTCGTCGAAGGTTTCCGGCAGCATCACGCAGGCAGCCTCGGTCCGTGCCGCGCGCGCGCGGAGCGCCGGCACCATCGCACTCGCGCGGGCAAAGGCTTCGTCGAACGACACGTCGACATGGGAACGGGAAACGGCGCGGGATTGCACGCCGCCGGATTGCACACCCGTTCCGCGCTCGCTCGGATCATTCATTAAAGTCTCCATTCTTGCCGGAACATTCAGTGCGCTTGCTCCCAGTTCGGACCGGTGCCGACGTCGACAACCAGCGGGACGCGCAGCGACGCGACGCCTGTCATCAGTCGCGGCAATTTGGCGCGCACCCGGTCGAGCTCCTGCTCCGGTACTTCCAGCACGAGCTCATCATGCACTTGCATGACCATCAGGGTCGCGAGCCGTTCGCTATCGATCCAGTTCTGCACGGCGATCATGGCGAGCTTGATAAGATCGGCTGCGGTGCCTTGCATTGGCGCGTTGATCGCCGCGCGCTCGGCCCCCGCGCGACGGCCCTGATTGCTCGATCGAATCTCGGCGAGCCACAATCGACGGCCGAACACCGTTTCGACGAAACCACGCTCTTTTGCATCGCGCCGGATTTCGTCCATGAATTGCTTGACGCCAGGATACCGCGCGAAATAGCTGTCGATGTACGTCTGCGCGGTGCCCCGCTCCACGCCAAGCTGCTGGGCGAGGCCGAATGCCGACATGCCATAGATGAGGCCGAAGTTGATCGCCTTGGCGTAGCGACGCTCTTCACTCGACACTTCCGCGAGCGCGCGATTGAACACCTCGGCCGCGGTTGCGCGGTGAATGTCCTTGCCACCTGCGAAAGCGGCAAGAAGGCTTTCATCGCCGGAGAGGTGCGCCATGATGCGCAACTCGATTTGCGAATAGTCCGCGGACACGATAACCGCGCCCGGCGCGGCAATGAATGCTTCACGCACGCGACGTCCTTCGGCCGTGCGTACCGGGATATTCTGCAGGTTCGGATCGGTACTCGCGAGTCGCCCGGTCACCGCGGTCGATTGCCCGTAGTTGGTGTGCACGCGCCCGGTCCGCGCATTGACCATCTTCGGCAGCTTGTCGGTGTACGTCGATTTCAACTTCGACACGCCGCGGAATTCGAGGAGCGTCTTGGGCAACGGATAGTCGAGCGCGAGTTTTTCCAGCACCTCTTCATCGGTGGACGGCGCCCCGCTCGGGGTCTTCTTCACAACCGGCAACTGCAGGCGCTCGAAGAAAATCTCGCCGATCTGCTTTGGCGAGTTGAGGTTGAAAGGTTGTCCGGCTTCCCGATGCGCGCGCGCTTCGAGCTCCTGCATCTTCAGGCCAAGCGCATGGCTTTGTGCCTCGAGTTGCGCGACATCGACCAGCACGCCATTGCGCTCGATGCGGAACAGCACTTCGCGCACCGGCATCTCGATGGTCGAATAGACCGCGGCGAGTTTTGGATCGGCGGCCACCTGCGCGTGGAGCGCGACATGCAGGCGAAGCGTGATGTCGGCATCTTCCGCGGAATACTCGGTGGCCCGATCGACGGCCACCTCTTCGAAGCCGATGCGATTGGCGCCCTTGCCGGTCACATCGTCATAGCTGATCGTCGACAGGCCAAGATGGCGCTGCGCCAAGGTATCCATGTCGTGCCGCGCGTGGCTTTCCAGGACATACGACTGCAGCAAGGTGTCGTGTTCGATGCCGCGCAAGGCAATGCCGTGGTTGGCGAGCACATGCTGGTCGTACTTGATGTTCTGTCCGACCTTCTTGCGGTGGTCATCCTCGAGCCATGGCTTGAGAAGTGCAAGCGCACGCTCGGCACCAAGCTGGTCCGGCGCATCCGGATAGACATGCGCCACGGCGAGATAGTAAGCCTCGCCCGGCACCATCGAGAACGACATGCCCACGAGTCGCGCGGCAAACGGATCAAGGCTCGTTGTTTCGGTATCGAACGCGACGAGGGATGCGCCTGATAATCGGGCGAGCAACCGCGAAATATCTTCCTCGGTCAACAACGTCGCATACCGGCGCTCGATGTCTTGCCCGGCATGCGCCGGCGCGACAGCCGGTGCCGGCAGCGGATCGGCCTCGGTATCACCATCCAGTTCCTTGAGCCAAGTCCGAAAGCCGAAGCGCGCGTACAACTCGCGCAACTTGTCGCGATCCGGCGGCTGCGGCGCGAGATCGGCGATCGCGAAGTTCGTCGGCACATCGGTCTTGATGGTCACGAGCCGGCGGCCGGTCGGCAACCACTCGATCGCCTTGCGCAGGTTCTCGCCCACCACACCGCCGATACTGGTCGCATTGGCGATCACGCCATCGAGCGAGTCGAATTGTGCGAGCCACTTGACCGCGGTCTTGGGTCCGACCTTGTCGACCCCGGGCACGTTGTCGACGGCGTCGCCCACAAGGGTGAGGTAATCAACGATGCGCGTGGGCGGCACGCCGAACTTCGCCTGGACGCCGGCTTCATCCAGCCGCTCATTCGACATGGTATTGATGAGCGTGACATTGGCATCGACCAGCTGCGCGAGATCCTTGTCACCGGTCGAGATGATCGTGCGGCACGATTGACGCGTGGCCTCGAGCGCGAGGGTGCCGATCACATCATCGGCTTCCACCCCGTCGATCACGATGAGCGGCCATCCCATTGCCCGGATCGCCTCGTACAATGGCGGAATCTGCTGGGCCAACTCATCGGGCACTGACGGACGATTGGCCTTGTACTTCGCATAGATGTCATCGCGAAACGTTTTCCCCTTCGGATCGAACACGCACCCAAGGAGCGCTGCCTTGTGATCGGCAACCAGGCGCCGTAGCATCGCCAGGACCCCGTAGATCGCGCCGGTCGGCTCACCTTGCGCGTTGCGCAGATCCGGCAGGGCATGGAATGCGCGGTAGAGATACGACGAGCCGTCAACGAGCACGAGCGTTCGACCTTCGCTCATTTGCAACGCGCCTCACCCACCAGGATTGATCGACCGACGATGAAAGAACGAACCGAGAAACTGCCGATGCCGGCTGCGGCCGGCCTGGAAACGCGCGACGCCGGCGCGCGGGAAGCGTGGCACCTCTTTGGCATTATGTCAGAATTTGTGGAGGCCACCGACCGCCTCAATCGCGTGCGGCCGGCGGTGTCGATCTTCGGCAGCGCGCGTGTTCCGGCCGGACATCCCTACTACACGCTGGCCGAGCGGATCGCGCGCCTGTTGTCCGATGCGGGGTTCGCCGTCATCTCCGGTGGCGGGCCTGGCATCATGGAGGCGTCCAATAAGGGCGCGCACTTCGGTCGCTCGCCGTCGATCGGTCTCAACATCGAATTGCCGCGCGAGCAGTTCGGCAACACGTATCAGGACATCAGCCTCGCGTTTCGCCATTTCTTCGCGCGCAAGTACACGTTCGTGCGGTTTTCCATCGCTTACGTGGTCATGCCGGGTGGCTTTGGCACGCTGGATGAGATTACCGAAGCGCTCACTTTGATGCAGACGGGCAAGATCCGGCGCATGCCGATCATCCTGGTGCACGCACCGTTCTGGCGGGGTCTGCTCGATTGGATGCGCGAGCGCCTGGTGAGCGAGCATATGATCAATGCGGACGATCTCGACCTGATGCGCGTGATCGACGAACCGGAGCAGGTGGTCGAGGCGATTTTCAGCTACTACGAGAAGCGCGGCTTCGCGCCCAAGCCGGATGAAATCAGGGGCTATCTGAATCTCTGATCAATGCCCGACTTGGCTAGCAATTCGGCTACCATCCAGACTTATCGTTCGGGTAACGCCACCATGCGCATCGTCGCTTCAGTCATTCTTGCCGTTTGCGCAGGCGCGGCCCTCGCGCAGGCTGCACGCCCGCCCAAGTTCGAGCCGATCGCCGAACCGCCACCGCTTGCCATCGGCATCGACAACGAAGGCGTTGCGGATCGCGGTGTTCGCATTGCGCCACATTCCATCGAAACGATCGAGGAAACCCGCCCGGACGGCAAACACGTGGTCCGGATCCGCAACCCAAACGGGAGCGAGTACATGCTGATCGAGGATCGCGGCGATGGCACCTACGCAAGGCAGGTACCGAGCGATTCCGGCGTACGCATTCCCCTTTGGATTCTTTACGAGTTCTGGTGAGCCATCGAACGGCCCAGCCGACGTCCTCGAATCGCTTTGCGCAGTAGCGCGAGAATCCGCAATACGGCACTCCGTACGCCTTCAACGCCCGCGTCCATGTCAGTCTTTACCTCGGTCACGCCGGCGGAAGCCAACGAATGGTTGAAAGGCTATTCCATCGGCTCGCTCACCGATCTTTCAGGCATCGCGGCAGGTATCGAGAACACGAACTACTTTCTCACCACCACGCAAGGGCGCTTCGTTCTCACGATATTCGAGAAACTCACCGCGCTCGAATTGCCGTTCTATCTCAATCTGATGTCCCATTTGTCGCGGCATGCCATCCCGTGTCCGGCACCGGTCGCCGATAACGACAACCAGTTCCTGGGCGCGCTCAAGGGCAAGCCCGCCGCGCTGGTGAGCCGCCTTCCAGGTTCTGCCGTCATGGCGCCCGATGCGTCGCATTGCCGGCAGGTCGGCACCACCCTCGCGAACATGCACCTCGCCGGCCGCTCCTACCGCGACCATCTTGCCCATCCGCGCGGCGCCGCATGGCGAGCGGAAACAGCGCCGAAAGTCATGCCATTTCTCGATGGTACTCGACAGACGCTGCTCGCCAACGAGCTCGATTTTCAATCCCGATTCGCTTTCGAGACGTTGCCGCGAGGCCCCATCCATGCGGATCTTTTTCGGGACAATGTGCTCTTCGACGGACCACGGATCGGCGGCGTCATCGACTTCTATTTCGCAGGCGTCGATGCATGGCTGTTCGATGTCGCGGTGACGGTCAACGATTGGTGCGTGCTGGCCGACGGGCGCATGGATGTCGGCCGCGCCAGCGCTTTGCTGACCGCGTACACGTCCGTTCGCACGTTCACCGGGGATGAGCGAGCGGCGTGGCCCGCGATGCTCCGCGCGGCCGCTTTGCGATTTTGGCTATCGCGCCTCTACGATTTTTATCTGCCACGCCCGGGCGAGCTCGTGCACGCGCATGATCCGGAACATTTCCGGCGCATTCTCGCATTGCGTGTCGCCGATTCAGGGCAGGCACCATCAATTTGATTTGAATCGTGATTGGCAATGATCCTCCGTTACGCTTCGAAGCATGGCAATCTCCCAAGGATCTTGAAGAAACAAGGGAGCTCCGCCCGCATGTATACCCCTCCATAGCGGAAGTTCGTCGCTAATCACGATATGGACTCAACACCCCAGATGCGCGTTGTAATCGCTCGCCATGGTTGGTTCTGGTTGCGGGACGCGTTCGCGATTCTCGGGCGCAATGTCGCGCTCTGGATGTTGTTCGCATTCACCTACCTGGTGACCTTATCCGTACTGTCCGCGCTGCCGTATGTCGGCCCCTTCCTATTTCTGGTCACGACCCCGGCGTTTACGCTCAGCTTCACGGTCATGGCGCGCGAAAGCGCAGGCGGGCGGACAATTCTGCCGGCGCTGATATTCGCGGGATTCAGGCGCAACACGGTGGCGATGCTGATCCTCGGGGCCATGTATGCCGTTGGCTTCATCGCCGTCGCATGGATGTCCACATCGCTATTCGGCGACACGCTGTCCGCGCTGATGCGCGGTCGATTGGGGCCGGACGACAGCCCGATCGCTGCGCTGATCGGGTCCTGCGCGTTCTATCTTCCGGTGCTGCTCGCCTTCTGGTTCGCGCCACCCCTGGTTGGCTGGCACGACATGTCGGCACCAAAGGCGGCGTTCTTCAGCCTGTTCGCGGCGTTGCGCAATTGGCGCGCGATGCTCGTGTATGGAATCGCGTTGCTCGTCGTTTGGGGAATCGCCGCGGCGTTGCTGGCGGGCATGTTGCGGATGTTCGGTCCTGAAATCGGTCCAGGCCCGGTCTCGATGGATAAGTTGCGCCCCATCCTAATGCTGGCAACGATTGTCGCTACGCCACTTGCGCTGGCAGGGTTCGCTTTGCAGTTGATTACCTATTACACGAGCTATCGCGACATCTTCGAAACTGAAGACGCCGCGCCGGTCATCCCGGCCTGACTCCCCGCCGGCAATTCGCGAACGTCCTGGTCGAATCGACGCCGGTCGCGCGCGGCGATCGCTATCGAGCACGCGTTCGACGCGTGGTGGCGACATCAAGATGTTGATCGAGCGGCTGCATCGACATAATTTCGAACACATCCATCTTGATTGAGCGGGTCGCTTCGTGCATCCAATCGTTGATGGTGCGCCCGTCTTCGATCGATTGATTCAATCGTGAGATATCACACGGCACGCTTGCGGCGTCGGCGAATACTGACGCTCGGATTGGCGACATGTTTGAGGACGTGGCCGCGCACGCTTGGCATAGTCCGGATGCAGCAAGTCGTATCCGCGATTCACATGCATCGAGCGGATATCGCCAAGTCATCATGCGATCGATTGCGACGCCGACGGAGTGGAGGTAGTGACAATAGCGCAGATGGAATCAGCGTCGATACGACCGGGAGCATCGGCGCCTGCTGATCTTCGGTCGGCGGCTGCACCGGCGGCGCCGGCATTCATGGACGCTGCCACGTGCAAGACATGGCTCGACCATGTGCCGCTGATCAACATCGGTGCAGCGAACAGGATGCTCCAGATGCACTTGGAGCGCTTCGCGGCCGTTGAATGCAACGCAGAGACGCGCTTCGCCACGCTCGAGGTGCTACGGCCGGCGATCGTCACGCTGCAACGCGAGCACGGGAAGCGCTTTCGAAACAAGGCGCTCCCGCTGTCACCGCAGCGGCGGGCGAATCTCGCGGCGACGTGCGGCCTGTGGGACGCCCTGGCGCGAAGTTACCGGCGCTGTCTGGAGACGATGACGCGCAGGGATGAGGCCGGGACGAAACTTCTCGCGCGCATGTGTTTTCAAGCGATGGATGCGATCGTGCATAAAATGGTCGACTGCCATCACACCTATGTGCAGGTCGCCCCTGCGGACTACACCGAGCTGCACAAGCTGTTCCAGTGGGCTGAGCACGCCGGCGTCCTCCGAACGCGTGTAGGTGACGAGATCCCGCCCGATCGCGCGCCGCAAACCTGCGTCCAGCTCTATGTGAGCGCGCTTCTATTCGAGTCGTCGATGCCGCGTGAGCACCGCCCGCTCGGGCTGGGAATCATCGAGCGATGGGTCGGCAAATGGGCCTCGAAGGTCGTCGTGAGCGCAGCCGCACCGGAACACCCGATCGTGCCCCCGCTCATCGTGAACCTGCGGGCATCGGGTGGAGCACGACAGGCGTCGGAAAGCGCGGATGCCGAGTCGTTGCGGTTCCTGGATATGACGGGAATTTCGCAAAGTCTGGAACGGCGAATTGAAGGTTTACAATCGGGCCGCAAACCAGAGGAAGTGGGACTTGGCGCCGAAATTTCACGCCGCGACGGCGAGGCGCTGCTGGTGAGCCTCTATCGGCAGTGGTGCGGCGGGACCATTCGACGCGTCAGCGAGCGGCATCGCATCGATGCCAGGGCGCACGTCAGCACCGGCGTTCGCGCGGCGCACTTTTACGTATCCAAGCGACCCTTCGAGCAGCCGGTGGAATTCGGCGCAGCGGCGATGACGGCGCTCCCCGAACCGCGCATCAAGGCCGCGGCCGATTACATGCTGAGCAACGGCATCGTCGCCGAGGAGTGGATCGTCCGCGACGAAAGCCTCGGCGGGATCGGGCTGGTCCGCCCGCGCGACGAGCAGAACAAGACGCGACTCGCACACGCACAGCTCGTCTCAGTTCGGCCGCGCGGCGGTCCCACGATGTTGGTCGGTACGATTCAATGGCTACAGGAAGCGCAGGACGGCGATCTGCACATTGGCGTGCGACTTATACCTGGCCTCGCCGCCCCAGTCGCTGTGCGCATCGCGAAGGCAGAAAAGTTTCAGCCGGCGCTGCTGATCGCACCGGTCACCGTGTTGAACTCGCCGACATCACTGCTGCTCGCGCCGGGAACCTACGCGTTAGAGCGCGTGGTCGAGGTGCATGGGCGCGTCCGGCAGGAAATCCGGTTCACCGGTCTTCTTGAACACGGCGCGGATTTCGAGCGGATCGCATTTCTTCCCACCGGCAGACAGGCGCTGGTTTAAGGATTCGACATGGAAACCGAACAACGCGATCGCGGCGCCCGATTCATCGGGGTCACCGATCTCAAGACTTGCGAACGATGGCTCCGCATGGCGCCCCTGGCTGATCCCGAAAGGGCATGTACGGCGCTTACGGTTCTGCTTGAAGAGATTGAGGACGCACCGCCTCCAGATGGAGTGTGGCTCGAGATCCTGGATCATTTGAGCGACGCGACGAGCCTCGCGATCGAGGAGCAGACCAAGGGTTTTAGTGGACGCCCTATTCCACTGACCGGCGACGAAGTCCTGGCCTTCGACCGCGTCTCCGATTTGCTTACCGTGTATGGACGCGGCTATAAGCGGCTTTTCTGCGCGGCGATCGACAATCCGAATGCGCTCATTGCCAAGCATGCCGGGCGACTCGCCGCGCGGGCCACCCTTTGTTGTCATGAGTTGGCCATCGCACATTATCGTGGCCGCCGGGAACTGACTGCCGAGGTATGGCAGGAGCTCAACGAAATCTATCGGCTGGCCGAGCAAGAAGGATTTGCCACGGAGGCGGACCCGCTGGCGTCACCCCCTCGATCATGTCAGCAGCTCTACATTGAAACGACGCTTGCGCATCTTGCACAGCCCTACGGCCGGAATGCGAACGACCTCCGTTTGATTCTCACGTGGGCAAGGAAATGGGCGGCGATGGCGAAAATCCGGTCGCCCCAATCAGAGAGCGCGGGGACAGGTGTCGACCTCGAATCCGACGAACCGCCCTCGTATCGCAAGATGGGGCGCGGGTTCAATCAGCCCTGGACGCGCGTCGTCGATTTTCGGGTTGTGAGACAGGTCCTGCAAAACCATATTCGCGCGATTGAAAAGGGGGACACGGCATTAGAGCCGGGATTCACGCACGGGCAGACCGGGCAAGACGTCCTGCCGCTTCTTCATCACCTGCACAAGTCGTGGTTCGCGTTCGCACAAGCTCGGCGCTTCAAACGGCGCATCGTCACCGATCGGGTAGGCGTCGTGATAGGGATTCGCGAAATTTTCCAGGCACTCGGCGGCGACGCCGTCCGACCCAAGACGCACGCGAAACGAAACTACTCCCTGTTGGCCTACGAGCGTTTGCGAATCTTCGGACACGCGGGGGGTGAGGGGGCAGACGAGCTGCCCGCGCATCCGGCGGAATTTGGCAGGGCGCAGATGGAGGCGGAGCGATGGGAGCTTCTCGACGAGAATCCGCTAGGCTTTCGCGTGCGCCGGCGCGAGGCGGGGTCGGTGATTCACCATCGACAGTTGGTCGCGATCAAGCCGCCGGGCGCAAAAGCGTTCCTGCTCGCCGAAGCGCGATGGCTCATGATGGGGGTGGACGGCGCAGTCACGCTTGGTTTGGAGGCGCTGGCCGGGATTCCGCAACCGATAACGATCCAGACTGCGAAGGATGCATCCGTACAGCGTGGCGCGGAAGATTCCGGGGTCGGGTTTGCACTGTCGTCTATTGCCGGCGGTAGGGCTTCACTTGTCGCGCCCCATAGGGCGTTGCGCGCCGGTGCAATCGTCGACATCCTTGTCGGCGGAACCAACGAACAGGTTCAGTTGACAGGCCTTGTTGGCCAGGGCCACGACTTCGACCAGTTCTCTTATAGTTCCTAAGCCCGCGCTGCCGGCTGTGCCGCGTTCTCCGGCAATCGACCGACAGCGTCCTGTAAGATGTGCTCCACCCTTTAATGGCGAGTGTTGGACCATGGCTGGACCTGGGCGCGTTGCGCCGATCCCCGTCGAAATCAAGCTGCACCAAAAGTCCCGCTATATGGAGCTGACCTATTCGGATGGGCAGCGCTTCGAGCTTCCGTTCGAGATGCTGCGGGTGTACTCGCCATCCGCCGAAGTGCGGGGGCACGGTCCCGGCCAGGAAATTCTGCAAACCGGCAAACGCGACGTTACGATCCTAAGTCTCGACCCGGTCGGGGCGTACGCGGTCCAGCCGCACTTTTCCGACGGACACGCGACCGGAATCTTCTCGTGGGACTATCTTTACGAGCTCGCGAGCAATCGCGAAGCGCGATGGCGCGATTACCTTGATCGTCTCAAAGGTGCCAACGCCTCGCGTGAACCGGAACGCGCTGCCGGCCAGCGTTGAACCGACGACGAAAGGTTCGGCAGGTCTTGATTCGATGAGCGACTCGACCCATTTCGGATTCCAGAAAGTGACCGCGCCCGACAAGGCGCGGCGCGTCGCGGACGTCTTCGACTCGGTCGCGTCGCGCTACGATTTGATGAACGATCTGATGTCGTTAGGAATGCATCGGCTCTGGAAGCGATTCGCGGTGGAAATGTGCGCGGTTCGTCCCGGCCACAAGGTTCTTGACTTGGCGGGCGGCACCGGCGATCTGGCGCAGGCCCTTGCCAAACAGGCGGGTCCGGAAGGCGAGGTCTGGCTCACCGACATCAATAGCGCGATGCTTGGCGTGGGGCGTGATCGCCTGCTGGATCGCGGCGCGATCCAGCCGCTTGCGCAGTGCGACGCCGAGCAACTGCCCTTCCCTAGCGGCTATTTCGACTGCGTGACACTCGGGTTCGGGCTGCGTAATATGACGAACAAGGAACGGGCCCTTGCCGAGATGGTTCGCGTATTGCGCGCGGGCGGTCGCGGGATCGTGCTGGAGTTTTCCAAGGTATGGAAACCTCTGGAACGCGGTTATGATATCTACTCGTTTCGCGTGCTGCCTTGGCTGGGGCGCCGGATCGCAGGGGATGAAGCGGCGTATCAATATCTCGCCGAATCGATCCGAATGCACCCCGACCAACACGCATTGCAGAAAATGATGGAACAATGCGGGTTCGAAGGCGTCAAATACTGGAACCTTGCCGCGGGCGTTGTGGCGCTGCACCGCGGGTTTAAGTACTGAACAGCGCCGCATCTCGCTTTTGGAGGATTCATGAAATACTTGGCAATTGCCCTGATCGGGGCGGTCTTTGCCCTCGGATTGGGAATGAATAGCGCAGAGGCTGCCAAACGTCTCGGCGGCGGTCAATCGGCCGGCACGCAGCGCGACGGCGTCTCGCAGCGGCAAGCCGTTCCGCCTCAAAGTGCTCAGCAGGCCGCTCCGGCACAGCAACCGAAATCCGGCATGAGCCGCTGGCTGGGGCCGTTGGCCGGGCTCGCCGCAGGTCTCGGCTTGGCCTACCTGCTGGGTGACCAGCTAGGAAGCATGATGATGGGGCTTTTGATGGTCGCAGGCTTGGTCGTCGCTGGTATTTTCGTCATGCGGCTGCTTAATCGCAACAAGCCACAGCCCGCCATGCAGGGCGCCGGTGCGGGTACCTCGCAGTACAGTCGGACTGATCCGGAGCCCATCCGCGCGCCAATGCCGTTGGCGTCCGGCGCGGCTGGTGCCTCTGCGGCACTCGCGGCCGCAATTCCGGCAGGCTTCGATGTCGCGGGCTTTGTCAATCAGGCGAAGAGCGTATTCGCCGACCTGCAAGCTGCCAATGACAGCGGTGACCTTGACGCACTGCGCGAGATGAGCACCGACGACATGTTCGAGGGATTCAAGAAAGACATCCTCGCGCGCGGCACGACGAAGCAGTCGACGCAGATCGTTACCTTGACTGCGGAGCTCCTGGAAGTGGTAAGCGAGGCTGGCACGCAATGGGCAAGCGTCCGGTATCAAGGCGCGATGCGCGACACCAGCGAGATTGCGTCGGAAGCGTTTACCGAAATCTGGAATCTGCGGAAACCCGTCGACGGCTCAGCCGGCTGGCTTCTTGCAGGGATTCAGCAAGTGTCATAAGGCAAGCGATTCGACTCGATCGAAGGCCGCCGCAAGGCGGCCTTTTTTATTGTGCGCGATGAAGGCGATTGATTGGCTGTATCTCTCACCATGTCACTGCTTGCGGGTCCCATTCTGGCGGGTCTGAATCATCTATTACAGGCCGATCCGGCGTTGCAGGTGCACTGGCAGGCGCAGGCCGGAAAGCGCATTCGATTCCATGCCGAACCGCTCCCTGCACAAACCGTCGTCATCGAACCCTCGGGGCTTATAACTGCGACAGACGTCCCCGATGCCGCAGACCTCGCGGTTGATATCCCGGTTGCACAGTTGATTTTCAGCGCATGGTCCCGATCATCCCTCCTCGATCGAATTCAAGTCACGGGCGATCCCACCCTCGCCGCGCTGTTCCGCGAGACAGTGCTTCATGCGGATTGGGATATTGAAGACGAAATTGCCAAAGTGGTCGGAGACATTCCCGCACGACGACTCAGCGCCGGGGCCAGGGCGTTGCGGGCCGGAACGGCGGACACCATCGAACGCGTAGCGCACAATTTCGCGGAGTACCTCGCCGAAGAGCGCAGGGTGATCGTCTCGTCAGCACAGCTATCCACGTTCGCAGACGACTTGTCGCAGCTTCAGGCGAGGCTCGCCGCGCTTGAAGCCCGCATCGCGCGGATCGAGAAGAACGAGTAGGCGATGTAATAATGCCGCGCCTCTATCCCCGAGCATCGCCTCCACGTGTTGTTTCGTCTTGCGAAAATCCTTTGGGTCGCCTTCCGGTTCGGACTGGATGAGTTTCCGTTAGCGGCTGACTCGAGCGGCCGCCTGCAGCGTTGGGTCAAGCGGCTGTTGTTCTTCCGGCGTTTCGATTCTCCGCGCGGCGAACGTTTGCGTCGCGCCCTGGAGACGCTCGGGCCGATCTTCGTCAAGTTCGGCCAGGTGCTCTCCACGCGTCGCGACCTGCTGCCGGTCGACATCGCCGACGAGCTGGCAAAGTTGCAGGACCAGGTCCCGCCATTCCCGTCTCACGACGCGGTTGTCGAGATAGAAAAGGCGTTCGGGCGACCGATTGCCGAAGTCTTCCGCGATTTTGTCCGCGAACCGGTTGCCAGTGCATCGATTGCGCAAGTGCATTTCGCGACGCTGCAGAATGGAACCGAAGCCGCCGTCAAGATCCTGCGCCCCGGCATCCAGCCGGTAATCATGAACGATCTCGCATTGATGCGCACCGCCGCCGCGCTGCTCGAACGCGTCTGGACAGAGGGGCGGCGGCTCAAACCGCGCGAAGTGGTCGCCGAGTTTGCCAAGCACCTGTCGGATGAGCTCGACCTCATGCGGGAAGCCGCCAGCGCGAGTCAGCTGCGGCGCAATTTCAACGCGTCACCATTGCTGATCGTGCCCGAAATCTACTGGGACTATTGCACGAGCAACGTGATGACGATGGAGCGGATGAGCGGCACGCCCATCAGCCACACCGAGGCACTTCGGGCGCAAGGCATCGACATTCCGCGACTGGCGCGGGCGGGCGTGGAAATTTTCTTCGCCCAGGTGTTCCGCGACGGTTTTTTTCACGCCGACATGCATCCGGGGAACATCTTCGTATCCACCGACGGTCGTTATATCGCCCTCGACTTCGGCATCATGGGCTCCCTGAACGACGCCGACAAGAGCTACCTCGCGCAGAATTTTCTCGCGTTCTTTCAGCGCGACTACAAGCGTGTCGCGCAGGCGCATGTGGCGGCCGGTTGGGTGCCGCCGGGTACCCGAGTCGATGAATTCGAAGCGGCGATCCGTGCAGTGTGCGAACCGATATTCGATCGCCCGATCAAGGAGATTTCATTCGGCAAGGTGTTGCTTCGACTCTTTCAGACCGCACGGCGCTTCAACCTGGAGGTGCAACCTCAGCTCGTGCTGCTGCAAAAGACGTTACTCAATATCGAAGGGCTTGGGCGCGACCTGGATCCGGAGCTTGATCTCTGGAAGACCGCCAAGCCCTATCTGGAGCGCTGGATGAGCGAGCAGATCGGCTGGAAAGCGCTGGCGCGAAGCGTCCGGGACGAGTCGTCACAATGGGCCGTTATTCTTCCGCAGTTGCCGCGGTTGTTGCACAAGGCGCTCGCCACCGAACGACCGCACCTTGACGAGCGAGAAGTTCGGGACATGGCAGACCGAATGCGCCGGCAAACGCGCTGGCTATGGATTGCGTGGGGTCTGTTGGTCGCGCTCGTCTCGTGGGAACTACATCGGCATTTCTTCCGCTGAGGAATCCGCGCGGTCAGCCACGCAGATTCCTAGAGCCCGCCTCCTCATTCGTGAGCGGCCTTCGTAGTTGCCCGTTCGTCCTGAGCCCTTCGACAGGCTCAGGACAGGCTTGTCGAAGGATGAGCGCGCATGCTTGGAAAATTCGCGCACGCGCGGAATCGCAAGCCCGCCTGCGTCCGCCCATTCGACGGGCCCAGGGCGAACGGAGGCTAGTCACCTAAAGGGCGTCTTGACGCTATGCAGCGCAGATGCCTACCCTAGTCCCAGCTCCCGGACAGCATGCTCCCGAAGCTTGTTCTTCTGCACCTTGCCGCTCGCGGTCATGCCGATGGCGTCGAAGCTTGCCACGATGCGCATAAAGCGCGGCACACGGAAATTCGCCGCGCGCTCGCGTACCCACGCAATGATTTCGCCTTCAGTGGCGGCGGTCCCGGCCTTGAGCGTCACATAGGCCGCGGCGACTTCACCCAAAAGGGCGTCGGGTACGCCCACGACCTGCGCGGTTGCGATGGCGGGGTGCTTTAGCAAGATGTCCTCGACCTCTGCCGGCGCGACATTTTCCCCGCCGACCCGAAACACATCCTTCAGGCGCCCAACCATCTGCAGGCGCGCCTCCCGATCGAGCACGCCGAGGTCGCCGGTACGCAGCCAGCCGTCTTCGGTGAATGCCTTGGCATTGGCCTCCGGATTGTTGTAGTAGCCGCGCATGACGCTCCAGCCACGGACCTGGATCTCGCCTTTCGTATCGGGTGGCAAGGTGACATTCGTGACGGGATCCGCGATGCGTACTTCGAGACCAGGATGCGTCCGCGCGAGGCCGTCGATCCGCTGTTCCGGAGGATCCCGATAGTCACTCATCACTACGTTCGGAGAGGCTTCCGACAGACCGTATGCGACACAAATTTCGCTTGCGCCCAGCTGGTCGATGATCCGTCGCACGGTCTCAGGGGTTGCCGCGACCCATCCGCCGCGCAAGACCAGTCGCCGGCGCGGAAAGTCCGCATGGCCCATCAGCATCTGAAAGATCGTATCGTTGCCGGAGGTGAGCGTGCATCGCTCGCGTTCCATCATTTCGAGCGCAGCGGCCGTCTCGAACGTTGGCAAGGTCACCAGGCAAGCGCCGAACACGAGCGACATCAGCAGCGACAGGGTCGACCCGCCGACATGGAAAAACGGCCGGCAGTTGAAGTACCGGTCGTCCGCGCGAATGCCGATACGCAAGCCCGATGCCCAGGCATTGCGAACCATGTTGTCGTGCGTGAGCATGACGCCTTTCGGATGCGCGGTCGTGCCCGATGTAAATTGGATCAACAGAAGATCGTCGGGGTTGATTCGTGACATGGCGCCGGCGAGCCGGGCTTTCGACACGGACGAACCCAAACCGAGGAAGGCGTCCCACGACAGGGCACCATTGGGAATATCCGTGCCGACCGCTACAGCCTTCACCAAGACCGGCAATCGGTCGCCGGGTAGCTGCGTGTCGATCGCGGGTTCCGCTTCGCGAACGAATGCAGCGAAGTCGATGTTAAGAAATCGATCAGCGAAAACCAGCGCTTTGCAATCGGCCTGTTTGAGACAAAACGCAAGCTCAGCGGATTTGAATCGCGTATTGACCGGTACGGTCACCGCGCCGATGAGCGCTGCACCGTAGAAGGTGGTGACCCACTTGTCGTCGTTGCCCATCAGAACGCCGACAAAATCGCCGTGC
>JANMUI010000496.1:0-1728 GCA_031391405.1 Betaproteobacteria bacterium | reverse complement strand
GCGGCGTCGATCCCGCCAATTGTCATCGCCGGAACGGGCGCACCCAGTTGCTTGAATTTCGTGCGAAGGAGTGTCGCCTCGCCGCGATTGATCGACGACGCGCGAACGCGGATGAAGAGTTGCTTGGGCCCCGCTTGGAGCTTTGGAACGTCGCGAATTTCCCAATGAATGCCCGTCGCATCCACCAACGGGAGTGCGGCCTTCATTGGCCGTCTCCGGTGCCGGTCACACTGCGAACGCGATGTCGAAGGAGCGCGTGATAGTCAAACCCAGGCGGCGTGGGCAGATAGGCAAGCGCCCATGCACCGTCGACATTGCGCGTGATATGGCCGCGCCCGGTGAGATCGTCGACGAATAGAACTTCACCCGGTGAAAATCGTCGCTTGCCGCTCTTGCATTCGATTTCCATGACACCGCTCACCACCATGACCCATTGACGGCGGGGCCCGACGTGATAGTCGACTTCATGGTGCTCCGGAAACGAACGGAAGAACAGACGCTCCACCGGGAACGACGCCGAATTGGCGCCGGGTGCGTTCGAATCGAACTCGACGTCGAGGTCCTCGAAGTACGCCTCATCGTCCGATCCGGTGTATATGCGCGTGACCTTCACGGCGTTCGCGACCTCGCCTGTTCAGCTCGGCTTGCCACCGACGACCGTGGTTCGATGCAGCACCCGCTCTTCATCGCCATAGTCGTGTACAGCGTAGTGCACGGCGCAGCGGTTGTCCCACATCACCACGTCACCGGGTTGCCATCGATGGCGATACGTGAATTCATAGCGCGTCACGTGTTCAAGAAGATAGCCGAGCAATCCACGACTTTCCTCGACCGTCATCCCTTCGAAGTGTTGGCTGAAGAGTGCGTTCACGAACAGACTCTTCCTGCCGGTGATCGGATGGGTGCGCACGACCGGATGACTTTGCGGCGTTGCAGTCGCATCGGTAACGCCGGCAAATTTCGCGAGCACGGTATCGACGTGAATGCAATGCAGGCCCGCAAGCAGCTTCTTCATCGCAGGCGACAGCGCATCGTACGCCGCGTAGCAATTCGCGAACATCGTGTCGCCACCTGCTTTCGGCAATACCTGTGCGGCGAGGATCGCGACGCCGGGGGGCTCGGGCTGGAAGGTCGCATCCGAATGCCACGCTTCGGTGACGGTTTTCGCTTTGCCCCAGTTGACGACGGCCAGCACTTCAGGATAACCGTCCAGTTTCTTCACATAGGGCGTGATGTACACCGGCCCCCATCGGCGCGTGAAGGCGAGTTGGGCGTCCGGATTCAGGAGCTGGTTGCGAATGACCAGCATGGTGCGGTCGTAGAGCGTTCGTTCGAGGAGATGCAGGGCATCGTCGTCGAGCTGCGTGACGTCGTAGTTGAGCGCTTCGGCGCCGACATGGTTCGTCAATGGGCGGATTTCTGGACGGGCTCGGGTCAGTGTCTCCATGTCTCCTCCGTGCGTAGGGCACCCGTGCTTGGGAAAATTCTATCCGGACTGCGCAATCTGTCGCGCCTGCTCGCGAAGCTCAGTCTTCAGGATCTTGCCGTAGTTGCTCTTGGGTAGGCTCGGCACGAAATAGTATGCCTTCGGGCGTTTGAAGCGGGCGATATTTGCGAGGCAAAGCGCATCGAGCGCCGCCTCATCCGCCAGGCTCCCTTCGCGTCGCACCACGAACGCGATGACTTCTTCACCCCAATCCTTGCTGGGCCGGCCGATGACAGACGCTT
>JANMUI010000393.1:0-5748 GCA_031391405.1 Betaproteobacteria bacterium | reverse complement strand
CTGGTGAGCCACGATCGTGTGTTCCTCGATAACGTCGTCACGCAGACCATCGCATTCGAAGGTGACGCGACCTGGAAGGAGTACGTGGGTGGTTTCAGCGACTGGCAGCGCGTGCGGACAGTCAAGGTGCCGGCACCTGTTCGCAAAGGCGAAGCTGCCCCCGCAAAACCAGAACCGGCCCTTGTGAAACAGAAATCGAAGCTGAGCTTCAAGGAAAAGCGTGAGCTCGACGAGATCCCCGCGCGCATCGAGGCGCTGGAGGCCGAGCAGCGCGATATCACCGCCAAGCTCAGTGACCCTAAGCTCTATCGCGATCAGGCGCAGGAGGTGAAGGCACTCCAGGCGCGCCATGCGGCGATTGAAGAGCAGTTGATGCAGGTGCTCACGCGATGGGAGGCTCTATCTGCGAAGGCCTAGGCATCGCCCTTGGTGGCCGAGGCAATTTGCGAGTCATGGTCCCCTGCGTTGGCCGATCTCCTGGCCTGTATCGATGGCGTGATTCAACGGGGAGCGTCAGACTCGAATGGCACTAACTCAAGGGCATCTCCAAAAATTCAAATTTTCCGTCATTCCCGCGAAGGCGGGAATCCAGAGGCTATTGACTCATCAGGCATTCCAAAAAGCCTAGATTCCCGCCTTCGCGGGAATGACAAATTTTTAGAGGCGCCCTTAAGGTGCGCTGCTCAAGCCTCCGTTCGCCCTGAGCCCTTCGACAGGCTCAGGACAGGCCTGTCGAAGGGTGAATGCCGGAGAATCCGTGAGCGGCCCATCGCCCGTCTTCGACAGGCCTGCGTTACCCTTCGACGGGCTCAGGGCGAACGGAGGCTTGAGGCAAGACATGTTGAGTAAAGGTTCATTCCGGTCAAACTCCATGGCTCTTCTACATCAGCCGAAACGGCACTTGCGAAGGCCCCGGCGCGAGAAAGTGTTCCTTCGTAGAGTGATGCCACATGCGGTGATTGAACGTGCCGATCCGTTCGCTGCGGACGATGAGTGCAACCGTGCGCGCATCACCCGCATACTCCGCGTGCGGCACATGGGGTGGTACGACGTCAACAAAGCCCGGCCGCACCGTGTACGCGCCGGTTTCCCGGAGCCTGCCGATCGCGTCGACCGGACCATCTTCTTCGAGCGCATAGCGCACGACACGTTCGGAGCCTGACAGCACGCTATAGCTCGTCCAAGTGTGCGCATGATCGTGAACCGGCGTGACCGCGCCGGTCCATTTGACGAGCGCGTTGATCACGAATCGATGATGCGGATCCTCGTAGAAGAGGAGATTGGTATGTTTACCGTCCGCAGCACGGGTGTCGGGCCAATCGGTTGCGCGCGCCTGCAGATCGCGGTCGTCGAGCATGATGGGTAGACATTCGCCAACCTTCGCCCAACGGGCAGCATCGGTAAGTGGCTGCGCCCATAGCGGTTGGATCGCTTCGATAAATCGGCGTAGCGCCGGATGACCCGGGAGCGTCGAGACATTTGTCATCATGGAAACTCCTATCGACGGTAGGACGCGCTTCGAAGTGTAGCCCTATCATTCCCCTTGCGGTGCGCAACGTCGATGGATGCAACCACGCCGCGCCGACTAAAACAGGAGGCACCATGCCGCAGCAGACATCGTTTGATCTGGGTCTGGATATCACGTTTGCAGGCACCGAAATCGCGCAACAAAACTTCGAGCGCATGCGCGCGCACACCACGGCGGAGTGGACGGGGGACCTCGATGCCACGATGGCGACCATGACGCGCGATCCGTTCCAGGTGTTTCACGCGACCGGACTCGCCGTGTACGGCTACGAAGCCGTTCGCGCCTTCTACAACGAGCGATTCCAGACCTTTTCGGGACAGGGGCTGTATGCGCACCGCATGGTCGTGACCGACAAAGTGCTGGTGACCGAGGGGTACTACAAGGGAACGCCGAAGGGCATGTTTTTCGGCGTGATGACCCACGGCAAGCCCTTGTTCTTGCCGATGACCGTTTGGGTCTACTTCGAGGACACGTTGATCAAGGGCGAGTCCGGGTATTTCGATCTCAACGAACTGGAGCGGCAGATTCGCGAGGGCCAGGAGGGCGACGTGCGGACCCCGCTGGTGAAGGGTTTGCGGCTGCCCTGAAACCCTGGCACGAGTATCCGGTCCTTCGATTCGTCCGGCGTGGATGCCAGTCGATCCGATCGTGCCGGAGCCGGAAATCCGCCGTTAGGTGAGTGGGAAATGATAGATTCGCAATTCGACCATTGTTATCAGCCGGAGGTTTCCCGATGAACGCACCCATGCAAACACCAGCCAAAGCAGTGGTTTCGACGCGCGTCGCGCCGGCCAAACTCGCGCATCTCGTGTTTCGGACCAATCAGCAGAAGGCGATGCTCGACTGGTACTGCACCGTGCTGGTCGCCAAGCCTTCGCATCAGTCGGATCGCATCGCATTCATTTCGTACGACGATGAGCATCATCGCGTTGCGTTTGTCGCCGCCGAAAAGTATCAGGAGAAGCTGCCGGGACACTCGGTGGGCTTCTACCATGTCGCGTTCACCTATCGCGGTCTTGGCGAATTGCTCGGCACCTATGTTCGCCTCATCGATGCGGGCATCAAGCCGTGGCGCGCGATCAATCACGGGCCGACGGTCTCGTTCTATTACAAGGACCCCGACCAGAACGACGTCGAGTTGCAGGTCGATAGCTTTCCGGATGCGGAGCTGACCAACGCGTGGATGATGAGCGAAGAATTCACGCGCAATCCGATCGGCATCGAATTCGATCCGGCCGACATGATCCGCCGCTACGAATCGGGCGAGCGCGAGGCAGAGCTCCTGCGACGGCCGGATCGCGTCGTGCCCACGACCTAGAAGCGGAATCATTCATGCCTGTTCGCCCCGAGCTTGGCGCGCGCCTCGATCATCTTTGCATCCAATCGCCCGAGCCTGAACGCCTTGCCCGTTTTTTTGAGCGCGGATTCGGGATGCAAGCCCATCCGCTCGGCACGCGCTGGCAGTGCACGGGTCCGGATCGTCACGTTCTCATCGAGACGGGCTCGGTGAACAAGACCGCTTTTTTCGCCTATGGTTTTTCCACCGCGGCACGGCTGATCGCCTTCAGGACCGTGCTATCGAAGCGGGGCGTTGCGCTGCAGGCGAGCCCATCGCCGTCTTTCGATACGAGTGCGTTTTCCGTCGTCGATCCGGATGGGAATGTCGTCGTGTTCGGCGCGCGTGGGGGAGCAAGCGGCGATGACGCATTGCCTGCGCGGCTCCAGCACATCGTCTTTCGCAGCCCGAACATCGATGCAATGGTGTCGTTCTACAGCGAGACACTCGGGTTCACAGTATCGGATCGGGTCAAGGACGAGTCCGGCGTCTTGCGTGCGTGTTTCATGCGCACCGATCTCGAGCATCACGCACTGGCCGTGTTCCGCGCGCCCGAGGCGAAGCTCGATCATCACTCGTATGAAACGCGCGACTGGAACGACATCCGGCGCTGGGCCGATCATCTGGCAGAGCGCCGCATCCCGATTTTCTGGGGCGTGGGCCGTCATGGTCCAGGCAACGATCTCTTCTTCATGGTGAAGGATCCCGACGACAATCTGGTCGAAATTTCAGCCGAGATCGAGCAGTGCGCAGCCGACCGTCAAGAGGGCTTGTGGCCTCACGAGCAGCGCACCTTGAATGTGTGGGGTCAGGCGATCATGCGAAGCTGAGCACGGTGGCGTGCCCTGCGGTCTACGAATTGCGATGTTATGGGCAGGAACACACAAGGGGGTTGAGGCGATGCAGGTCAAGGACATCACGTTCTAATCCGGGCCGGTCGATACGGAGCTTTATCGGTCGGCGGCACCACGTACGGCCACCGGCGAGCCGATGCCACCACCGGCAACGCCAAACGGCCGGCGCATCACGCCCGAAGATCTGAAATCGGATCGCGAGCGATATGCCCGCATCCTCCGCACTGCAACCATTCGCCTCGACCATCCTTGAGTCCGCATCCATGAATCAGAAAGCCGGGAACATCACATCGCACGACGCGGCCTCTTTGCTTGCGGCGGCGCGCCGCATTCGTCCGCTCCTTGACCGGATGGGGCCCATCAACGAAGCGAAATGCGAGCTCTCGCGCGAAGTGGTCGATGCTCTGCACCAGAGCGGACTGTTCGGCATGTTCCTGCCGAAGGTGCTGGGCGGCGCGGAGGTCACACCAACCGAAGGACTCGAATTGCTGGAGGAAGTCTCTTATGCCGATGGTTCGACCGGCTGGGTGCTCATGGCCGCCGCGTTGTCGACCGGCACCGGTGGCGCCTACCTCGATGACACCGAAGTTCGAAAGATCTTTTCGCTTGATCGTTGTCCGGTGATTGCCGGGCATGGTGCGCCGGTGGGCAAGGCGCGGCGCGTTCCCGGCGGCTTCATGTTATCGGGCGAATGGAGCTACGGGTCGGGCGTAAAACATGCCGACTACATCCACTCGGGCGGGCTGGTCTGCAACGACAATGGGGCCCCGGTGCTGGGCGCGGGCGGCCTGCCGGAGATCCGCATTTTCGTCGTGCCGCGCGATGCTTTCGTGTATGGCGACAACTGGGATGTCATGGGTCTGCGCGCCACCGGGAGCATCGACTACAGTTGCAAGGACGTGTTCCTTCCGGAAGGCGCGACACATCTCACCGGATGCACGACGCCGCAACGAGGTGGGCCGTTCTTCATGCTCGGCATTCGCGGGATGAGCACGATCTGCCATACCGGCTTCACGCTCGGGGTCGGGCGGCGCATGCTCGATGAGTTGGCCGGGATCGCCAAGGTGAAGAAGGGGCGGCTCGGGGCGCTCGGCGAAGGCGAAAGTTTCTTGGAGAATTTTGGTGCGGCAGAGGCGAAGTTCCGTGCAGCGCGGGCGTTCGCCCACGAGACCTGGCGCGGCATCGAGGAGACGCTATACCGGGGCAAGCCGTTGAGTACGCGGCAGGGTACGCTGCATCGCTTGTCGCTCAATCACATTACCTGGACGACGGCTGAGATTGCGCGCTTCGCGTATTACGCGGCGGGTGGCAATTCGCTGCGGGAAAGCACGCTGCAACGATTTTTCCGCGATATGCATGGCGCGACGCAACACGCCACCTCATCGCCGCCGATCATCCGTGATTGCGGTCGTGAATTGGCGGGGCTCGCGCCCGGCAAGGTGTGGGGATTCACGAATTTAACGGACGCGAGCTGAAGAACCTGAGGCCAAAAGGAGACAACAATGACGATCGCTTTTCATCGGTACCTTCCGCTGCTGGTCGCCACGATGTTGATGAGTGGGTTCGCCCAAGCGCAGAATTATCCGTCGCGCCCGATTCGTCTCATCGTCCCGTTCGCGCCCGGAGGTTCCAACGATGCGGTTGGGCGACTGATGGCCGCGAACCTGGGACCGCGGCTTGGGCAACCCGTCGTGGTCGAGAATCGGCCCGGTGCCGGCTCGCAAATCGGCCTCGAATCGGTCGTGCGCGCACCGGCCGACGGCTATGTGCTCCTGTTCGGCGCCACGGATGGATTGGCCATCGTTCCGGCCATGAAGAAGCAGGCGCCGTACGACCCGGTCCGCGACTTCACGCCGATCGCCGTGGTGGCGCGGGTGCCGCTCGTCTTCGTCGTGCATGCGAAGTTTGCCCCGGGCACGATGGCTGAGCTGGTGGCGTTCGCGCGCTCGAAACCGAACGCGGTTCGCTATGGGTCAGGAGGCGTCGGGAGCCTGTTGCACCTTGGCGTGGAGCAACTCCTCGCCAGCACC
>JANMUI010000469.1:0-13653 GCA_031391405.1 Betaproteobacteria bacterium | reverse complement strand
TCTTCCTTGAGCTTCTTGATCTCCTCGATTTCCTTATCGAGTCGAACATTCTCTTTCTTGAGAAAATCGTTACGACTCATCTGATGCCCGATCTGTTCGCCGATGAACAGATGCACGACACCCCAACCGAACAACCCGAAGACGGCGCCGACGCCCAGAAGGCTGAAGAATTGAAGGCGCTGGCGTTTGCGAGCTACCTCTCGGTGCGGAAGAAGATTGATACGAATCATGCGTCGAACCTCCGCATTGCCAGTCCGCAGGCAATCATTAGTGCTGGCGCATCGGCGACCAAGCGCTTGAGTTGGACCCGCTGGGCGATTTGCATAGCTGCGAACGGATTGGCGATGGTTGAAGGGACGCCGGTCTTGGCGGTAATAGCTTCATTCAGACCGGGCAGTGACGCACATCCACCTGCGACGACGATGTGGTCGACAGAGTTATATTGCGTCGAGGAATAAAATAACTGGAGCGCGCGTTGCACCTCGAGCGCGGCATTTTCGAGGAATGGACGCAGCACTTCTGCCTCATAGCTCGCCGGCAGGCTGCCCGTTCGCTTGGCTGTCTCGGCCTCATCGGCGGACAGGCCGAAATGGCGTTGAATTTCGAGATTGAGGTGTGCGCCGCCGAAGGCCTGCTCGCGCTGGTAGACCACTTCCTGGTCGCGAAACACCGTTACCTTGGTATCGATCGATCCGATGTCGGCCGATACGACGTTGGCTTCGCTTTTGCCGTGGGTGAGCTTGGTACGGACAAGTTCGAACGCGAGCTGCATCGCATAGGACTCGACGTCCATCACCATCGTGCGCAACCCTGCTGATTCCGCGACCGCGATGCGGTCCTCAACCTTCTCCTTGCGGGACGCCGCGAGCAGTACTTCAACCTCATTTCCATCCGTGCCTGAAGCGCCGAGCACTCGAAAATCGAGATTCACCTCATCCAATGAGAATGGGATGTATTGATTGGCCTCGCTTTCAACCTGCGCTTCCAATTCGTCTTCGCGCAACCCGGCCGGGCAGATGATCCGTTTGGTGATAACCGCAGCGCTTGGAAGCGCCATCGCGACATTGCGGGTTCGCGTGGCCAGTTTCTTGTGGCACCTCCGGACGACTTCCGCAACCGCGTCTACATTTGCAATATTCCCATCGACGACCGATTCGGCTGGAAGCAGCTCGATCGCATAGCGTTCGATCCGATAGGTACCCTTGCCCGGACTGGCGACTTCGACCATCTTGACGGATGACCCGCTGATGTCGAGCCCAATCAGGGGCGCGTTCTTTCCGGAGAATAGTTCAGCGAGCAAGGGGGCCTCTCCCTGTTGACGATGGCAAGCGCGGTTAAATTTGGGTGACAAGATTTAAATTTCTTGTAAAAACATCTCACCCTTTACATGAAATACTAACAACCGAAACCGTTACCTCGAAGTAAATTTGTCACGACGTAACAAGTGTTACAACCCCTTGAGATATAATGGAGTTTTGCGATTGACCGACTCTCAACAGTGACCTTGTTCCGCTGGTTAGTCATCCCTGCTGCGATCGGGTGCGGGTTGGTGGCGATGACGATCGCAATCGGGGCGTTCGTATTTGTATTGGCATGGGACAACCTGCCGCCGCTGGATGCGCTTACCGACTACCGGCCCAAGATTCCACTGCGGATCTACACGACCGAGGGCACGCTGATCGGCGAATTCGGCGAGGAGCGCCGCGCGGTCGTCCAGATCAGCGACGTCCCCGATGTCTTGAAGCAGGCGATCATCGCGGCTGAAGACGAGCGCTTTTATCAGCACACCGGCGTTGACCTGATCGGCGTAATGCGCGCGGCCCTATCAAATGTCGTTTCCGGGGGGCGCAAGCAGGGCGCGAGCACGATCACGATGCAACTCGCGCGCAATCTTTTCCTGTCGAGCGAGCGTACATTCACGCGAAAGATCTACGAAGCGTTGCTCGCATACAAAATCGAGTCGAGCCTCACCAAGGATCAGATTCTTGAAACGTACATAAACCAGATCTACCTCGGTCAACGCGCATACGGATTCGCATCAGCGGCCCAGACCTACTACGGAAAATCGGTACGGGACATTACGGTCGCAGAGGCCGCGATGCTCGCTGGATTACCCAAAGCGCCCTCGAGCTTCAACCCGGTTGTGAATCCGAAACGCGCGCATCAACGCCAACAGTACGTGCTCCGTCGGATGCATGAGATCGGCGCCTTGAGCGAATCGCAACTTGCCGAAGCGCAAAAAGGTTCTTCGGTTCAAGTGGTGCGCCGCGAAGCGACCGAGTTTCCGATTCACGCCGAATACGTCGCGGAAATGGTCCGGCAGGCGCTGTTCGAACGCTATCCGGACGAGATCTACACGCGGGGATTTCGCGTCTATACAACAATATCGCGGGCCGATCAGGAAGCCGCCCACGCGGCGTTGCGCAAGGGTGTACTGGAATACGATCGGCGCCATGGTTATCGCGGACCCGAGGCATACCTTACGCTGCCGGCAAACGCCCCGGACGAAGCGATCGAGGATGCGCTGCAGGATTCGCCTGATAACGATGACCTTGTGGCCGCCGTCGTACTTGAAGCGTCTCCCAAGCAGGTCAAGGTATATCGCCGCGGCGGAGAGCTGACCATTCCGGAAGGCGGCTTGCGATTCGTGAGCAGAATGCTTGGCACGCAGGTTTCGCCGGACAAGCGGATCGTGCGCGGGGCCGTGGTGCGGGTGCAGCGCGATGAAAAGGGCAATTGGTCGATCACGCAATTGCCCGATGTCGCCTCGGCGTTCGTATCGATGGATCCACGCGACGGCGCGATCCGTGCGCTAGTGGGAGGATTCGATTTCACCCGCAACAAGTACAACCGCGTCACCCAGGCGTGGCGGCAGCCCGGCTCGAGCTTCAAACCCTTCATCTACTCGGCGGCTCTGGATCGCGGTTTTACGCCGGCGACGATCGTCAACGACGATGCGGTGGTCGTGGACGCGGCGCTGACCGGCGGCCAGACATGGGAGCCCAAGAATTATGATGGCAAGTTCGAGGGGCCGATGCGTCTGCGAACCGCCCTTGCGAAATCGAAGAACATGGTTTCGATCAGGGTCCTGCAAGCGATCGGTACGCGATACGCGCAGGACTTCGTCGGCCGATTCGGATTCGACGCCGATAAGCATCCCCCATACTTGACGATGGCGCTCGGTGCGGGTTCGGTTACGCCGATGCAGATGGCACGAGGGTATGCCGTGTTCGCCAATGGCGGCTATCGCATCGACCCGTACCTCATCACCAAGATCGTCGACGATCGCGGCAATCTCCTCGCCGAGGCGCAGCCTGCGAAGGCGGCAATCGATGCACCGCGGGTGTTGGATGGCCGCAATGCGTTCATCATGGACAGCATGTTGCGCGATGTCGTCCGGGTCGGCACTGCGGTCCGTGCCAATGTACTTGGGCGCAATGACCTTTCCGGAAAGACCGGGACGACGAACGACTACAACGACGCATGGTTCGTGGGCTACCAGCAATCGCTGGTGGCGGCGGCTTGGCTTGGTTTCGACACACCCAAGCGGCTCGGAAACAATGAGACCGGCGCACTCGCCGCACTGCCGATCTGGATCAACTACATGTCGCGGGCGCTCAAGAACGTTCCGCAATCACCGATCCTGCCGCCTGAGGGCATCGTCGCGGTCCGCATCGATCCGGAAACCGGACTCGCTGAACCGGATGGAAAACTAACCGAGTTCTTCTATCGGGGGTCTCCTGCCCCGGCATTGTCGGTCGAACCCCCTGCCGCCGAGGATCCCGCGCGGACAGAGCGCCGCGTGTTCTAACCGGCAGCGTCAGGTCGGACCGGGTAACATCTCGGTTGACCCCGAAGGCTCCCGAAAATGTGTCGCACCATCCTCGCCATCCTCGTATTCGTCCTCGCCTTTTTCGTCGCAAGCTGTGGGACCAAGGGCGCCCTCTACATAGCGCCGCCCGATTCCGACGATTCCCCCAAAAGGCGGACCAACTAATCCCTTCATGACCTTTCATCGCCGTGGCCCGACGGAAGTGCTCGAGGCCGAACGCGTGTCGCTCGCCGAAATTGCCACTGCCGTTGGAACGCCTTGCTACGTCTATTCACGCGCGGCGCTCGAAGCCTCGTTGCGATCGTTTCAGGCCGCCACCCGCGATCGGAAGTCCCTCATCTGCTATGCAATGAAGGCGAATAGCAATATTGCGATCCTCGATGTATTCGCTCGCCTTGGTGCCGGCTTTGACATCGTCTCGGGCGGTGAGCTTGCGCGTGTCATTGCAGCCCACGGTGATCCGCGGAAAGTCGTATTTTCGGGTGTGGGCAAGTCGGCGGTCGAAATGCGCCAGGCGCTGGAGGCCAACATTCGGTGCTTCAACGTCGAATCGGCGGGGGAACTGCGCAGGCTCGAGGCGGTGGCTGCGGCCGCCGGGCGCAAGGCACCCATTTCATTGCGAGTGAATCCGGATGTCGACGCCCGCACCCATCCTTATATCTCGACCGGATTGCACGAGAACAAGTTCGGCATTCCCCTCGCCGAAGCACGCGCGCTTTACCGATCCGCAGCGAAAAGTGCGCATCTCGAGGTGGCGGGCATCGACGTTCATATCGGGTCGCAGATCACCGACATCGCACCATTCGTCGATTCGATCGACCGGGTGCTCGAACTTGTCGGCGTCCTCGCGTTCGAAGGTATTCGGCTTCATCATATCGACGTTGGCGGAGGGCTTGGAATTCGCTATCGCGACGAATCGCCACCATCAATCGAGGCCTACGTCGGCGCGCTCTTTGACGCCCTGGATTCAACCGAGCTCGAAGTGCTGTTTGAACCTGGCCGGGTGCTGGTGGGCAATGCGGGTGTCCTCCTCACCCGCGTCGAATATCTGAAACCCGGGCCGGTTCGGAATTTTGCAATCGTCGATGCCGCCATGAACGATCTTCTGCGCCCGGCCCTCTACGAGGCTTGGCACGACATCGTCCCCGTCGTGCCGCGCGCTGGCACCCCGCAGCGCTACGAGGTGGTGGGGCCCATCTGCGAATCAGGGGATTTTCTCGGCGGCGATAGGGACCTCTGTATCGTCGAGGGCGACCTGCTCGCCGTCATGTCCGCCGGCGCCTATGGAATGTCCATGGCGTCCAACTACAACAGTCGGCCTCGCGCGGCGGAAGTGATGGTCGATGGCGATCACTTTCAGATCATCCGCGAGCGGGAGAGCGTTTCCGATCTGTTCAACTCGGAACGCCTTCTTACAGTCTGATGCCAACGACAGGATTGATGCAACTTGAACCCGCAATTGCGCCTGATAAACACCGCCAGAGGTTGTGCGCTCGAGGCGCCCATTGTCCGCGCGTGAGCCCCAGGATGGGCTTCACGATAAGGAGTAAATCCCACATGAACCGATTGTTCCATTGGCTCACGATGCTCGCGATGGGCATCAGTGCTGCTTGCCTCGTCGGATGCGATGCGAGCACCGCCGTTTCCGAGCCTTCGTCGGCCAAGGCCGGCGAGCCTGCGACCGCGGCGCAATCCGCAGGCACTGATCAATCCAAGAAGGGCCGCTCGGGGCCGCCCGCGACGGTCATCACATTGACCAAGGTCGCGGCCACCAATATCGAAGTCGTCGAAGAGACCGTCGGCTCACTTGAAGACGTCCTCGTTCCGCGCATTTCGGCCGAAATTCCGGGACGGGTTACACAGGTCCTCGCCCGGATCGGTACGCGGGTCCAAAAGGGTCAGCTGCTTGCCGAGATGGACGTTGTCGACATCGAGATTCAAGGTCGTTCCGATCGTGCGGAAATCGGGCGTCTGGAGGCACTCCTCGAGAACCAGGAACGTATCGCCAAGCGCAACATGCAATTGGTCGATCAAAATTTCATCTCCCGCAACGCGCTCGACGATTCCATCGCGCAGCGGAACGCGCTACGCGAGCAGCTTACCGCGGCGAAGACTAAGCTCGAGGCGACGGGCAGCTCGATGCGAAAGGCCCGCGTGATCTCACCGATCGAAGGTCAGGTGGAGGAGCTCATCGTGGCAGTAGGCGACTATGTGAAGCTTGGCGACCCGATGTTTCGCCTGGTGGGAACCCAGAAAGTGCGGGCACACCTGCCTTTTCCGGAAAGCGCGTTGGCGCGACTGAAAGTCGGCGCGACGGTGCGGCTGTCATCGCCGCTGGTGCCGAACAAGATCATCAACGCGAAAATCACTGACATTCGCCCGACGGTCACGACGACCAGCCGCGCATTGAATGTGATCGTCGCGTTCGACAGCGACGGATCGTTCCGCGGCGGCGGCACGGTCAACGCGAGCGTCGTCACGGCGACGAAATCGAACGTGATCATGGTCCCGGAGCAAAGCGTTGTGCTGCGTCCGGCGGGACGCGTCGTCTATGTGGTGTCCGAGGGGCGCGTCACGCAGCAGCTCGTTGAAGTAGGCATCCGCAAGGACGGAATGATCGAAGTCGTCAAAGGGTTGAATGCCGGCGAAACGCTTGCACTCGATGGCGCAGGTTTTCTGACCCATGGCGCGGTGATACAGGTCGCGGGTGCACGTACGGGCGCCGGCGGTGCGGGCAAGAGCGCGGGTGTCGATTCGACTGGGCCGGAAAAGGGTGGAAACCCGGCTGCCGCAGTGGGAGCGATCGACGGTAAAGGCGCGCGGGGTGGCAAGTCATGACACTGCCGGAACTTTCGATCAGGCGACATGTACTCGCCTTGATGCTGAATGCCGTCCTGATCCTCTTCGGGATCATCGCCTATCAACGGATGGGTGTGGATAAGCTTCCGTACGTCGAATTCCCGATCATCTCGGTACAAACCACGATGCGCGGGGCGAATCCGGACATCGTCGATGCCGCCGTTACCAACCTGCTTGAAACCGCGGTGAACAGTGTGCCTGGCATCGAGAATATCGCCTCGACATCGGTACCCGGAATCTCGCAAATCAACATCACGTTCAATCTCGAGAAGAGGATCGACGTCGCGTTCAACGAGGTCCAGGCCAAAGTGAGCCAGGTGGTGCGCAGGCTGCCCAAGGATGCCGATCCGCCCGTGGTCGCCAAACGCGAAACCAACTCGAGTCCGATCTTCTGGATGTCGCTCGGCGGCGATCGCACGCAGCTGCAACTCAATCAGTACGCCATCAATGTCATCAAGAAGAAGATCGAGACGATCGATGGCGTCGGCGAGGTTCGCATCGGCGGCCGGCGCGATCGCACCATCCGGGTCAATGTCGTGCCGGGCAAGATGGCTGCGTTCGGCATTACTGCGCAAGACATCAATGACGCGTTCGGCAAAGAGCACATTCAGCTTGCCGGCGGCTTCATCGTCGGCAAGACTACCGAAAGTCTCGTCAAGCTCGACCTCGAATTCCATAAGCTCGACGATCTGGCGCGCATGATCATCGCCTATCGCGACGGGTCGCCGGTGCGTCTCTCGGACGTTGCGACGATCGAGGACGGCCTCTCGGATTTCCGCCAGCTCGCGCGCTTCAACAGCGAAGTGTCCGTCGGGTTGGGAATCGTCAAGATCCCGAACACGAACACCGTCGAGATCATTGAGCGCGTGCGTCATCGCGTTGAGACGGAAATCGTTCCGCAGTTGCCCCCGGGCATGAAGCTCGACGTCGTGTCGAACGACGCCATCTTCATCGGCGAGATGGTGAACGCACTCAAGCAACATCTCGTCGAAGGCACGATCCTCGCCGCGTTGGTCGTTCTGCTCTTCCTCCGAAGCATCCGCTCGACCATCATCATCGCCCTCGCAATCCCGGTCTCGCTGTTCGGCGCGATCGCGGTGATGTACTTCTTCGGCTTTACATTCAACTCGATCACGCTGCTCGCGCTGCTGCTGCTGATCGGTGTGGTGGTCGATGACGCAATCGTCGTGCTGGAAAATATATTCCGGCACCGCGAGGAGCTCGATCCGGACCCGATCACGGCGGCGATCAACGGCAGCCGTGAAGTCACGTTCGCGGTGCTCGCCTCCACGCTCTCGCTGGTCTGCATCTTCGCGCCGGTAATTTTCCTGTCGGGAATCATCGGCCAGTTGTTCAAGTCGTTTGCGGTAGTCGTAACGTTCGGCGTGCTCGTGAGCTGGTTCGTCGCGTTGACCTTGACACCAATGCTCTGCTCGCGATTCCTCAAGGTAGAGAAACAGCACGGGGTGGTTCACCGGACGCTCGAGCGGTTCTTTCGCGGCCTCGAGAATCTCTATCGACGGCTGCTTGGGTTCGCGTTGTCGTTTCGCTGGTGGCTGATGCTGATGATGATTCTGATCATCGCGCCAAGCTATTTCTTCTTCAGTAGCGTGCCGCGCGAGCTTGCACCGCAACCGGATGAGGGACGCTTCATCGTGTCGTTCCGCACGCCGCTCGGATCATCCATCCACTATACCGAGCAGAAACTGAAGGAAGTGGAAGCGATCATCGCGGGCTATCCTGAGGTCGTTTCGGAATTCGGGCTGATCGGCTTTGGTGGATCTCAGCAGGTCAACCAAGGCCAGGTTGTCGTGCGCATGCTGCCAATGCAGGAACGGCGCGCGAAGGGGATGCGTTCGCAATCCGAGGCGCTGAACGAGATGCGTCGCGACCTTCTGACGGTCGCCGGGGCCAGGGTGTTCGCGAGAGCGTTCGGCATGTTCCCTGGTCAGCGCACCGAGCCGCTGCAATTCGTCTTGAGCGGCCCTAACCTCCAGGAGATGGGGCGCCTTGCCAACACTCTGCAGCGGCGCCTCCAAGGCGATCCCGCGATCGGCCGGATGGATACCGACCTGCAACTCGATCTTCCGCAACTGGTGCTCCTACCGGACCGTACCCGTGCGCAGGCGCTCGGTCTTACGTCGCAAGATGTGGCGCTCGCGCTCAACATGCTCACCGGCGGCATCGATATCGCCAAGTACAACGATGATCCGGGCGATGGCGAGCGCTATGACGTACGGGTCAAGGCGTCCGATGACGAGTTTCGGCAACAGTCCGATCTGGCGAAGATTTTCGTTCGCAATCGACAAGGACAGTTGATCCGCCTCGATAGCATCGCCGAATTCCGCGAAGTGCTCGGGCCAGCCGTGATCGCGCGATTCAACTTGGAGTACTCGGCCACTTTCTACAATACGCCGACGGTGTCGCTCGGTGCCGCTGTCGATAAGGTGATCGAAGCCACCAAGGACCTCCCTCTGGGCTATCGCGTGCAGTTCATCGGCGATGCCGCTGAGCTCGACAAGACCCAGAAAGCCATGACCTTCGCGTTCACCGTCGGGACGATCCTGCTCTTCATGGTGCTGGCGAGCCAGTTCAACTCCTTCCGCCAGCCATTCGTGATCATGCTTGCCTTGCCGCTTGCGATCATCGGCGGCGTTTTCGCCTTGTGGTTGTCCGGCCCGATGTCAGGCCTGCTGGCATCGTTCGGCTTGCAGGGGAACATCCACTCGCTCAATGCCTATTCGATGATCGGACTCACTTTGCTGATCGGGTTGGTTGCGAAGAACTCGATACTTCTGGTGGACCTCACCAACCAGCGGCGCATGCAGGGTATGTCGGTCGACGAGGCGCTGCGGGATGCATGCCCGGTACGATTTCGTCCTGTCCTGATGACTTCGCTCACGATCATCCTAGCGCTGGCACCCGCAGCGTTGGGGTACGGATCCGGGTCCGAGACGAACGGTCCGCTCGCCGTTGCGGTGATAGGTGGGATGATCACCTCGACCTTGTTGACCTTGGTCGTGATCCCAGCGGCGTATTCGCTGGTGGAAACGGGGGATCTCTGGCATCCATTCCGGCGTCGCGGGGCCGCGGGTACCCGACCGGGTGGAGCGCCTCGCCCAGTGGAACCGGCCACGGCGCCGCGGGCGCCGGAAAAGTAAGTCAGCGCTTCAAGCCGATTCGGGAGCGCGTGGTCGATCCGGCCGCGCGCTGACTCGCCGCCGCTCCGCCAACATCCAGTACACCCGCGCACCCAGCAATATTGCAAGCACCAGCGCATAGAGTAGGGGTTGGGTGAGATCGCGTTTCACCAACCACCAGTAATGAACGACGGCACAGACTGCGAGCGCGTACGCCAATCGATGCAACTGCCGCCAGCGACGGCCACCTAGTCGCCGGACCATGGCGTTGGTGGAAGTGACCGCCAATGGAATCATCAGAACGAATGCGGCAAAGCCGATCGTGATGAACGGTCGCTTGACGATGTCCATCACGATCGCTTCGGCATCGAAGAACTGATCGAGCCATAGGTAGGTGGTGAAATGGAGCACGCCGTAGAAAAATGCGAAGAGACCAAGCATGCGGCGCAATCGCAACAACCAGGCCCAACCCGTCAATCGACGCAGCGGCGTGACACCGAGCGTGATGAGCAGGAACACGAGCGTCCATGTTCCGGTCGATCGCGTAATGAGCTCGATCGGATTCACGCCGAGCCACTCGAGCGGCGCACCGATCATCAACCGAAATAGCGGCAATAGCGCCAGGGCGAATGCGAAGATCTTGATCCTCGCTAAGGCGCGCTCGCTGATGTGCGCCAGCGCCTTCACGCCTTTCGATCCGCCGCGACCATCGGTATCGATCAATAGAACTTCTTGAGATCCATTCCGCTGTATAGGCTGGCGACCTGCTCACCGTACCCGTTGAAAAGGGTTGTCTTGCGCTTGGCAAACTCGCCGATCCGCCGTTCTGTCGCCTGACTCCAGCGCGGATGGTCGACCGCTGGATTCACGTTGGAATAAAAGCCGTACTCAGCGGCGTTCGCCTTCTCCCATGCGATCTTCGGTTGCTTCTCGACAAAGCGGATCTTCACGATCGATTTCACGCTCTTGAATCCATACTTCCAGGGCACCACCAGACGAATCGGCGCGCCGTTCTGATTGGGCAGCACCTGCCCATACAGGCCGACCGACAGAATCGTAAGCGGATGCATCGCCTCGTCCATGCGCAGCCCCTCGGTGTATGGCCAGTCGAGTACCGGCATGCGCACGCCATGCATCGTATCGGGCTGCACCGCGGTCAGCAGCTCGACGAATTTTGCGTCGCTCGCGGGCTCGACCATTTTCACGATCTGGTTGAGCTCGAATCCGATCCACGGAATCACCATCGACCATCCTTCGACGCAGCGCATGCGATACACGCGCTCCTCCTGCGGCAGTGCCAGCAACTCCTCGATGCCGATGGTGCGCGGGTTTTTGACTGCGCCTTCGACCGAGACGGTCCAAGGACGCACCTTGAGCTTATGCGCGTGCCGTGCAGGATCGCTCTTGTCGGTGCCGAATTCATAGAAGTTGTTGTACGTCGTGATGTCCTTGAATGAATTGGGCGTCTCATTCGTGGAGTGCGTACTCTTCTTGAATCCCTCGATTTTCGTAGCCGTCTGCTGCGCGACCGATGCCCTCGACACAAGTCCGGATGCCGTCAGTGCGGCCGCCCCGGTCGCCTGCATGAAGCGCCGCCGCTCCAGATAGAGCGACTCGCTCGTAATCTCGGAGGAACGAATGTCGTTTGCGCGTCGAATCAGCATGACTCTCACTCCACGGCGTGCCGAACTGCGATGATATATCCGCTATACGACCTGCTGCGGGAATCGGATGGCGAGCGATCATCAATCGTGGCCCGACCTCGCCCGATCAATGGTTCTCTCGTATGGCCAGGCGCCACAGATTGTCGAAGCCGTCTCCCGATGCATCGCCCGGATTGCTGTCCCGGCCAAATCGATAGAGCGGCTTGCCGCGATAGGCCCATTGGCGTTCTCCGTCAGGGCGCATGATCAACGCGAATTCGCCGGTACGTCGGGCGCCGGGCGCCGCGAGAAACGGCCGCCATGTCTGCGTGCACGTCTCGACGCAGAGACTTTTCCCGCTGTAGGCAACATCCCGGTCATACGTGTAGAGAGACGTGCCGCTCGCATCAATCAATTGATCGATCTGAAATTGCGCGGGAGGATCGGTTCGACTGGACCATCCGCAACCGGCAGCCACCCATGTCCACGCAACCATCGTGATGAGAAGCCCGTATGACACGCGCTGACTCGCCCGCTTTAACGCATTCATCGCGCAGAACCGGGCCGGCGGGCGCGGATCGAGCCGAATTGCCCCTCGCGCTCGCCCCGCGAGCGCTACCGGAGCCCCGCGATGTAGTCCGATACGGCCTGGATCTCCTTGTCGGACATCTTGGCCGCGATCATGCGCATCATCTTATTCGGGTCGTTGCGTCGCTCTTCGGCGCGCCACTTCTTCATCTGTGCTTCGGTGTACTCGGCATGCTGCCCGGCAAGGCGTGGATACTGCACCGGCATGCCGGCACCGGTCGCGCCATGACAGGCGGCACAGGCAGGTACACCCTTGTCGGCGATCCCACCGCGATAGATCTGCTGGCCGAGGGTAACGAGATCCTTGTTGCGCGCCGAGCGAAGCCTCACCTTCTGCGATGCGTAATAGGCGGCGAGGCTGGCCAGGTCTTCATCGTTCAGATTGGCGACCATCGCGGTCATCACCGCATCGGGCCGATCACCGTCCTTCTTGAAGCTGGTAAGTTGACGGTACAGATATTCGGGATGCTGCCCCGCAAGCACCGGATTCTGCGCGATCGTGCTATTGCCATCGACCGCGTGGCAGGCAACGCACACCTCCCCGGCGATCTTCTGCCCTTTCACCGGATCGGCTTTCGGCATGTCGGCGCCGAATGCAAAGAAGCTCATCGATGCGACGACGATCGTGAGCGCCAAGCGAACTATCATTGTGAATCTCCGAGGGATGGGACGAGCATCAGTGTCGATCGGCTACGCTGGCGTGCAACCAGTCGCATGGACCGCGCTCTGGGGCATCGGCGCGATACCGATCGGACCGCCGCCTGATACCCTTTCGCGATCGTCCGGACCGCAACACGAGATTGTAGCGGAAAGGTCTTCATTCCCGCTACGATGAGAGCGCTATGTCATTGTTCCAGAAGCTTGCTTTTGTCCGCTCAGCACATGAGCTCACCGATCTGCCGCCTCCCCAGGAGCCGGAGATCGCATTCGCCGGGCGTTCCAATGCGGGCAAATCGAGCGCGATCAATGCGCTGGCAGGCCAACGACGCCTTGCCTTCGTCAGCAAGACCCCAGGGCGCACGCAGCTTATTAATCTCTTTCGGTTGGGCGAGGCCTACCTGGTCGACCTGCCGGGATATGGCTATGCGAAGGTTCCCGGCACGATGCGCGACCATTGGGATCAGCTTCTCCCGCGATACCTTAGCGAGCGCCCAAGCGTCACCGGACTTGTTCTCATCATGGATGCGAGGCACCCGATGACCGAGCTTGACACGACGATGATCGACTGGTTCAGCCCATCGGCGCGCCCTATTCACGTGCTGCTTTCGAAGGCGGATAAGTTGACCCGCAATGAGGCGCGCTCGACGCAACTTGAAGTCACGCGACAGCTGCAGGAGCGCGCGCCGACCGGATCAGTGCAGTTGTTTTCCAGCGTTACCCGAGACGGTGTTGAGCAGGCGCAGCGCGTAATCTGCGGCTGGCTTGGCGTTCCGGAAGAATTGGTGCCGCATATAAGGCCAGGGCAAGCAAAGGATCGCCCACGCTGGGTTGACCGGAAAAAATAAAACCCCGGGCTGAAGGGGATGAGCCCGGGGGGTCAATGCCCCAATTGCTTAGGGCACCCGCTCAGGGAGGAGAAGCGGGAGACGAC
>JANMUI010000449.1:0-2260 GCA_031391405.1 Betaproteobacteria bacterium | reverse complement strand
CGCTGGCGACGATCGCGGCGGTCAAAGAGAAGATCGCTTCGCTGAAGTCGAGCCTGCCTGAGGGCGTCGAGATCATTGAGACGTACGATCGTTCGGACCTTATCAAGCGCGCGGTGTTCCACCTCACCACCAAGCTCGTCGAGGAATTCATCGTCGTCGCGGTGGTCTGCTTCGTATTCCTGTTCCACTTGCGCTCCTCGCTGGTGGCGATCGTCAGCCTGCCGCTGGGCATCCTCGCCTCGTTCATCGTGATGGTTTACCAAGGGGTGAACGCCAACATCATGTCCCTGGGCGGCATCGCGATCGCCATCGGCGCGATGGTCGATGCGGCGGTCGTGATGATCGAGAACGCGCATAAGCACATCGAGGCGTGGCGCCATGCGCATCCCGGCGAATCGGTGCGCGGGCCAGCGCACTGGCGCGTGTTCGGGGAGGCGGCAAGCGAAGTGGGACCGGCGCTGTTCTTCAGCCTGCTCATCATTACGCTGTCGTTCGTGCCGGTCTTTGCGCTCGAAGCCCAGGAAGGACGGCTGTTCTCGCCGCTTGCGTACACCAAGACCTATGCGATGGCCGCCGCCGCGGGTCTGGCCGTCACGCTGATTCCGATCCTGATGGGCTATCTGATTCGGGGGAGAATCCCGGACGAACGAAAGAACCCGCTCAATCGAATGCTGATCGCGCTCTATGAGCCAGTGCTGCGAGGCGTCTTGCGCGCACCGTGGTTGGTGATGGCGCTGGCGATCGTTGTGCTCGCGGCAACTTGGTTTCCCGCGAGTCGCGTCGGAGGCGAGTTCATGCCTCCGCTCGACGAGGGTGATCTGCTGTACATGCCCTCCGCGCTGCCGGGCCTCTCGCCGGGCAAAGCCGCCGAAATTCTGCAGCAGACCGATCGCCTGATTGCCACGGTACCCGAGGTGAAGCGTGTGTTCGGCAAGATCGGGCGCGCGGAGACGGCAACCGATCCCGCACCGCTCGAAATGGTCGAGACCACCGTGCAGTTGAAGCCGAAGAGCGAGTGGCGGCCGGGGATGGCGATGGAAAAGCTCATCGAGGAGCTCGACAGCATCGTCAAGCTGCCGGGACTCGCGAACATTTGGATTCCGCCCATCCGCAACCGCATCGACATGCTCGCGACCGGTATCAAGAGCCCGCTCGGCATCAAGGTGGCGGGCACCGATTTGGCGGTGATCGAGCGCGTTGCGGGCGAGATCGAGCGCGTGGTCAAGGAGGTACCCAACGTCACCTCCGCGCTCGCCGAGCGCGTCACCGGCGGGCGCTACATCGATGTGAAAGTGCTGCGCGACGAGGCGGCACGCTTCGGCATGAACGTGTCAGACGTACAGTCGATCGTGACGGCCGCGATCGGTGGCGAAAACATCGGTGAGACGATCGAGGGCCTGCAACGCTTTCCGATCAGCGTGCGCTATCCGCGCGAGCTGCGCGACTCGCTCGCGAAACTGCGCAATCTTCCCATCGTGACGGAGCGCGGCGCACAGATTCCGTTGCAGGCGGTGGCGAGCCTTGCGATCGTCGACGGTCCGCCGATGCTCAAAAGCGAGAACGCACGTCTGTCGGGCTGGATCTATGTCGACATCCGCGGGCGCGACCTCGCATCGGTGGTCGAGGATGCCAAACGCGCAGTCGCGGAGAACGTGAAGCTGCCACCGGGCACCTCGGTGAGCTGGTCGGGTCAGTTCGAGTATCTCGAACGCGCGAAGGCGCGACTTGCTGTGGTGGTACCGTTCACTTTGCTCATCATCTTCATGCTGCTGTACCTCACCTTCAATCGACTGTCCGAAGCGCTGCTGATCATGGCCTCGCTACCGTTCGCGCTCATCGGCGGATTCTGGCTGATGTGGTTGCTGGGTCATAATCTTTCAGTCGCCACCGCTGTTGGATTCATCGCGCTGGCCGGCGTGGCCGCCGAGTTCGGTGTGATCATGCTGCTCTACCTGCGCCAGGCGATCGATCGGCGCATCGCGAACGGCGCAGTGCTCACGCGCGAGGCGCTGCAGGAGGCGATCCACGAAGGCGCGGTGCTGCGCGTGCGGCCGAAGGCGATGACGGTGGCGGTGATCATTGCCGGCCTGGCGCCGCTCATGTGGTCGGAGGGAACCGGTGCCGAGGTGATGCAGCGCATCGCCGCGCCGATGATCGGCGGCATGGTGAGCGCGCCGCTGTTGTCGATGATCGTGATCCCGGCGGCGTACTACTTGATGCGGCGACCGACGGCTGTTAGGCAGTCACGGTTAAGCTCGCT
>JANMUI010000416.1:0-5835 GCA_031391405.1 Betaproteobacteria bacterium | reverse complement strand
GGTTGGCGAGATCGAGCGTCGAGACCCGGAACAGCTGCCCTGCCCCTCGGGTAGTTCATCACGATGACCGGCTTCTTCGCATGCTTCTCGGTGAGATAGCGCTCGTGCTCCGATTGCATATCGATGCCCCAGTGCACCGGGTACTCGAATTTCTCTTTCGATCGTTCGAGAATCGCGATCGCTTCGGTGTAGTCCATCCGCACGAATTCCGAATCAACGATGCCGCTCAGCTTGGCGACGATGCCCTTCTCGATGCGCTCATCGAAGAATGCCATGTCGTCCGGCCGCTCATCGAGCAGCGTGCGAAAGACATGCTTGAGCAGCGCCTCGGCGAGGCTCGCGTCGTCCGAGAGATGCGCGAACGCGATCTCCGGTTCGATCATCCAGAATTCGGCAAGATGGCGGCTGGTGTTCGAATTCTCGGCGCGAAACGTCGGGCCGAATGTATAGACCTTCGACATCGCGAGGCAATAGGTCTCGACATTGAGTTGCCCCGAGACGGTAAGGAAGGTTTCGCGCCCGAAAAAGTCCTGCGAAAAATCGATCTTGCCTGCCGGCGTGCGCGGCAGATTCGCGAGATCGAGTGTTGACACACGGAAGAGGGCCCCTGCACCTTCCGCATCGGACGCTGTAATGATCGGCGTATTGACCCAGAAAAAACCGTTGTCATCGAAGAACCGATGGATGGCTTTGGCAACCGTGTGGCGTACGCGCGTGGCCGCACCGATCACATTGGTGCGTGGCCGAAGGTGGGCGACCTCGCGCAGGAATTCGAGCGTGTGCGCCTTGGGTTGGATCGGATAAGTATCCGGATCCTCCACCAGACCGACGACCGTAACGGCAGTGGCTTGCATCTCGAACGGTTGCCCCTTGGCGGGGGAGGGGACGATCGTCCCGGTTGCCTCCATCGAACATCCGGCGGTGAGATGCAGCACCTCGCTCGTATAGTTCGTGAGCGTATTCGGCGCCACGACCTGCACCGGATGAAACGACGATCCATCCGAGACACTAACGAACGAGAAGCCCGCCTTTGAATCGCGACGGGTACGCACCCAGCCGCGAACGGTAACGGGTGTGTCGGCAGGCGCCTTGCCGGCGAGCACGTCAGCGCAGGAAAGTGTGGTCATAGAGAATTCTCATTATTTGCACGCCTCGCCGCGATCTCGCCCACCGTCGAGTTCTTCGAGCACGTTCGCGGGCAGCGGATCGAGGAAGTTTGCCGGGACGGAAAACTCACCTTTGGCCAACCCTATTGGGCGCGGCTTTGCGCCTTGTCGTGGAAGCGCCCGCAGTTCGGCGATTGGCACGTTGCGCTTGCAAATCAAAATCCTGTCGCCCGGCCGCAGGTTGGCAAGGTATTTCGAGAGGTGTTTTTTGGCCGCGGGGATGCTGATCGAAATCATGGTGGCAACGTAGACCGTGGCAATGGCAAAGTCAATGCTGCGGCCCACCATTTAGGTGACCGAGGTGTTTGGGCAGCATTAATCCGCGTACCGAATCCCCTTGCGATCCAACAGCCTGAGCAGCGCTGGCCAGTCTTTCTGTGCAGCGGGGCGTCCGGGCTTTTCGAACTGCTCGAACCCTTTCTTCGCCGCTTCCTCGGAGATGAGCGTCACCTCGACATTCCCATTGGCGATCGCGTCGACCTGAATCTGGCAGGCGCAATCGAGGTAATACATGATGTCGAACGCTTCGCGCACGGTGTGGCCGAGTGTCAGCAGCCCGTGATTGCGGAGAATCATCGCGCGTGAGGTCGGGCCCAGGTCGGCGGCCATGCGCGAACGCTCATCGAGATCGAGCGCGATGCCCTCGTAGTCGTGATACGAGAGCATCGAATACACGCGAACCGCGTGCTGGCTGATCGGCAGCAGCCCGCATTTCTGCGCCGACACCGCAACACCGGCCCGCGTATGGGTATGCAACACGCAATTGATCTCCGGACGCGCCTCGTGCACACAACCATGAATCACAAACCCGGCGGCGTTGTAGCCCACACCCAGCGGGTCTTCCAGCACGTTGCCGTCTTTGTCGATCTTCACCAGGTTGGACGCGGTGATTTCATCGAACAAGAGGCCGTAGGGATTGATCAGGAAATCTTCGCTGCCCGGCACGCGCGCAGAGAAGTGTGTGTAGATCAGATCGGTCCAGCGATAGAGTGCGGCGAGCTGATAGGCGGCGGCGAGATCGACGCGGACTTGCCATTCTTCCTTGCTGACGCGTGCACGCACTGATTTGGAATCGACGGCTCGGAGGGGAGCGTTCATTTTTTTCCTTTGAGAAGGCAGAAGAGGGAAGGGAGAAGGGCTCGCTACTCGCGATAGCTCGAGTCCATGCGATCGAGCTTGCGCAGCAACGCGGGCCATTCGAGTACGCCGAACGGACGGCGCGTTCCCGGTAGATAGTTGAGATAGGTCTTATCGACTATTTCGGCCGGCACGCCATGGAGCTCGCTGTTGCATGCCATCGCCGCGAGCTGCGTCCGGCATGACAACTCGAGCCTGTGCATCGCATTGAATGCCTCGGGGACTGTTCGCCCGACGGTGAGCAGACCATGATTGCGCATGATCATCGCGTTGTTGTCGCCGAGGTCGCGCACGAGCACCTCCTGCATCGACATGTCGAGCACCACGCCTTCGTAGTCGTGATAACTGATTCTCGCAAAGCGCATCGCTGTCTGCGTGGCGGGCAGCAACCCGCACTTCAGCATCGACACGGCCATGCCGGGCCATGTGTGCGTGTGGATCACGCAGTCGATTTCCGGCTTCGCTTCATGGATCGCGGTGTGGATCACCACGCCGGCTTGGTTGATGCCGTAGTCGAGATCGCCGAAATCCGGCCTTGCCAACACCTTGCCGTGATGATCGATCTTGACCAGGCTTGACGCGGTGATCTCTTCATACAACATGCCGTACGCGTTGATGAGCAGCGCATTGTCTTCACCCGGCACGCGCGCAGAGATGTGATTCGCGATCATGTCCGACATGCCGTAATGGGTGATCAGGCGATAGCAGGCGGCAAGGTCGACACGCGCTTTCCACTCCGCTTCGGAGCAGGCTTTCTTCATCGAATGCAGTGGAACATGGGCGAGGTTGGTCATGTCAGGCTCCGGTTGCCAAGGTGGTTCGGGCGGCGAGGTCGTTGCGCAAGGGCAGGCCATCCCGCCATCATGCAAGGTTATCAAGAAAAATCTCCCCCACGTTATCGTATGCAGCGCTCGAATGGCTCGCCGAGTGCGGGGTCATGATGATATTGGGCAGGATCCAGAACGGCGAATCGGTAGGCAGAGGTTCTTGTTCGAACACATCGAGAAACGCACTCTCGATGTGACCCGACGCGAGCGCCGCGATGAGGTCGCGATCGACGATCACGCCGCCACGACCGACGTTGACCGCGTGCGCGCCCCGCGGAAGCAGGGAGAGCCGCCGCGCATCGATCAGGCGGCGCGTCAGATCGGTGCGGGGACAGGCGAGGATCAGCCAATCGGCCTCAGGCAGCACGCTATCGATCTCGGCGTACGGAATCGTGGTGGCGCATCCAGGCACAGGCGTATTCGTTCGATGCACACCGATGACGCGTATCGCGAGGGTGTTGAGGAGGCGCGTGATTTCTTGGCCGATCGGCCCTAAGCCAATGACGATCGCGGTTTGGCCCCTCACATCCCGCGGCGCGCGATCGCCGATCAACGGCTCCCATGATTTCCGGCCGCCTGTTTCGGCGAGCAGCGGCAATCTGCGCGCCAGTGCAATGACGCCACCGAAGGCGGTCAGCGCAATCGATGGTGCCGTTGCGCCGGACGAAGTGGTGACCGCGACGCCGCGCGCCATCAGCTCTCCGGCAATGGGGCGATCCGGTCCCGCCGCGCATGTTTGCACCCACGAGAGCGCCGAAGATCGCCTGGCAACGTCGGCAAAGCGCGCAAGCGGCACGGAGATGCCTGACCCGGAATCGGCAATGACGTCGCGCGCAATGAAACCAATGTGAACGCCCGATTCGCCGGTTGCCGAAGCAAGGGCATCCAGCAGCGTGATTTTATGCGGCACGTCTGCAAGCACCGCCTCGATCCGGCGCCCGAACCGCGCCGCGGCCCTATCGGACAGCATAAGGCGAAGGGCCGCGCCGCTGAGGCGGGTGCGCGCGTGGAAATTGGGCATTCCGCGATGGTACCTTTAGCAGAAAATCAGGTGCTATTCTTCGTAGCTCGGAGAATTCGAATCAGAGCTTGAATAGGACCCGCCTCAGCCAACCAGTCGATATCCGAGAATCCGTTCGGGCGGAGCTCATCGAAGCCTGCGGATTCCTACGACTCTTCAACAGGCTCAGGACGTTCGGGTTGTGGTTCAAGTTGGACGATTGCTGAGCTACTTCACTAAGCCGGAAGGAGAAAAACCATGTTGAATCCCATCGATCGCCGTCTCAAGGATCTTGGTATCGACCTCCCGGCTGCCCCGCAACCGCTCGGCGCCTACCGCGCTGTCGTGCAGGCCGGATCTTTGTTGTTTCTCTCCGGCCAACTGCCTCTCAAGAACGGTGCATTGCAATACCGAGGAAGGGTGGGTGCCGAACTCTCACTGGACGACGGGCGTGCCGCCGCCGGGCTCACTGCGCTGAACGCTCTTGCGCAGATTCGGCATTTTCTCGGTGGGTTTGATCGATTGCGCCAGATCGTCCGCCTCGAAGGCCATGTGGCGAGCGCGCCAGATTTCTTCGATCAACCGAAAGTGCTCGATGGTGCGTCGGACTTGTTGAGTCGGATTCTCGGCGATCGCGCAGGCCACGCCCGGACAGCGTTTGGTCCAGCAAGCCTACCCGCGAATGCCGCGATCGAACTGGTTGTGATCGCGGAGACGATGTAGGCAGGGCTCAAAGGGAACGTCATGGCAAGAACCGAACGAATCGTCGTGCAGACTACGGCGCGGGGAAAAAGGGCGATCGTGGCCAAAGCCAAAAAACTCGGACTCCCGATTTCCGAGCTTATGCGCCGAGGGGCTTCCGCCTACGAATTGAGCGATGTCGAACAGGATCTATCCGTGCTGGCTGATGCGGCGAAAGACGCCGCCGATCGTGCAAGTGCGTCGATCGACGATGCACTGAAATTCATCGAAGCGAGCAATCGGCGGATCGCTGCGATGAAAGCCAGCGGCGCCAGGCCCCCCATCCGCAAGGGCGTCTGATTTTCGTGGCACGCTCTGCTATCGCAACGTGCCATGAAGCCTGACCAAAGAACCCAAGATCGGCTGCCTTTACATCTGGCTGGTGTATGTCAAGGCCAGCGACCCCGCCCATCGTGAAGCGGGAGTTTGTCAGCGTGCTCGTCCGGGCCGATCCGTCGTTCTCGTTGCGGATGTTGAGCGTGTCGATGCCCGCCCCCGAGACAACGGACATCTGGGCCTCGGTGGCGACCACCCGTTTCATGCGATTGACCTCGATGAGGGACGGGAAGTTCGCCACCGTGTTGGTGGTGGTGGCGGTGGTCCGATTACCCGTCTGATTGTCCCGGTAGAGCAACTGATTGCTGGCATTTCGTTCCTGGACGAGGTCCTTGGCCAACCGGCCGACGGAATCGAATTCCACAACGTAAACCCCCAGGCTGCCGTTGGAGTTCAAGATCACGTTGGCCGTCTCCTGCAAGGCGTAGAAGGTGGTGATGCCCTGGACATCGGTGAAGCTGCGCCGATTCGGATTCGCCGGGTCGGTGTTGTTGGTGTTGATGTACACCCTGGACTGAATCGGATCGTGCGTGGCGGGAATGTACGGCATCGCCACGCTCGCCTCGCTCAGTGCGTCGTTCCCGTTGATGGTCAGGGTGCTCCCAATGTTGGCGAAGGCCAGGGCCTG
>JANMUI010000412.1:0-3563 GCA_031391405.1 Betaproteobacteria bacterium | reverse complement strand
CTTACCGCCGTTCGCCCTGACCCCTTCGACAGGCTCAGGACAGGCCTGTCGAAGGGTGAATGGCGGTAACAATCGGAACCGGGGCTTCAACAGCGTGTCCTCAGCCCTTCGGTAAGCTCAGGACGGGCGTGTCGAAGGGCTTTGCCCGAACGAATTGTTAGTTGTCGGTCGGTTGCGTCAGCAGATAGGTGATCGTATTGACTCGCATCAAGGAAGACCAAGGTCGTTCAACCAACCACGCACCCTCGATGGCCTTCGATATGAACGATGATCAACCGCTCGCGACCCTTCGCGTTCCGCTCAGCCGCCAACCCATATCGTTCGTGACAAGCTGTTCCACCACGAGGTCGCTGCGATATAGTTCCGTTTCAAGCGCCATCAAGGTTCATACACTCGACTCGATGTCGTGCTTGAGATGATCAATCGCTCCTGCACAGTCCGCTCTCGTCGGCTCTCTAAGTGCCGCACATAATTTCTACGTCGGAGGAAACCATGAACCATAAGCTAAGACCCATTGCTCTCGCAGTATGTAGCGCGTTCCTGTTTGCCGCGTGTGGTGGCGGTGGTGGCGGCGGCGGGGATGGTGGTGCTCCGGCCGGGGGAGGCACACCGTCCCCCGGGACGCCGTCTCCCGGGACGCCTTCACCCGGACCTTCACCAACGCCAACTCCAACACCACCTGCTGCGTTTCCCGCTGGGACGCCCACGTCGATGTTGTGCCCCGATGCTGGAGCATGGAGTTGTTCTGGCGACACGATCCTTCGAACAGAACCTTACGGCATCGCAGTCCTTCGCTCAGGGGTGCAGGCCTATGGCAAAGCGGCGGTAGATCTTGAAAGTGCCGGCGCTGCGGGCGTTGCGCTCGGACTGGTACCGGCATCGGGTGGAACGTCGGAGTTTCGGATTCTTAAGACCAACGGAATTACCGCCGACCCGGGTGGCGTTCGGCTAATGTTGCGAAACCTTGGTCTATCATTTACCGGTGCCGGGGAGCGACCGCCCATCATTGAGGTATTCAGGACGAATCAGGGTCGATCGCTTGCCGACGCGGGCACTGGGATAGTGACGGACACAAACCCACTTCCGCCTCTTGCTGCGTTCAATGGGACCGATCAAGCCGCATACGTCAACAATCGGTACTTCCCGATGGTTCCGGCACCGACGACGGCGAACACAACGCCGTCGTGCATACAACCAGTACCAGCCGTGACGACGCCTTGTCCCAACGTCGAAACTACCGGACTTCAGTTGAATGAAGCGGGATCCTTCCGGCCGCCGCTATCCATCGTATTCAATGCGACCCCAGATCAGGTGACAGCATCTCGGTTACACGAGGACGGGGACCGAGATATTCCCTCGACTCTTCCGTTGACGTACCGTTCTCCGGGATCAAAGGGCGTTCGATTCTTCCAAAACTACGGCTACCAATACGCCAATGTTGCCGCTTGGTTTACTGATGACATCGTAAACATCGATCGTTGGCGTGTTCCGGCAGCCGCATTCAGTGAGCATACGAAGAATCGACGCGGCACGGTTGCATACGGCGCGGTGACGGATCCTGCCACAATCCCGGCCACCGGCACGGTGGCGTACTCGCAGACCCAAACCGACAATCCGGTATCCGGCGAGCAAAGTCGCGTGTGGGCCTGGTACACCCCGGATGGAGCGACGGATCCGGTTACCATTCTTGGGAAAGCGACAGTCGTCGCGAACTACGATACGCGGCTGGTCACGGTGGAAATCCGCAATATGGCCACGTTTGCCGTACCCCCAGCAGTGGTTCCAACCCTACCCACGACTTTTACTATTACTATGGCCATGGGGAACTCCGGTGCGAACACCGCCAGCTACATGACCGGTGCGGGCGCATTCAATGCGGCGTCCCAGACGTTGAACGGCGGAATGAGCGCGCGGTTCTTTGGGCCGGTCGTTGGTGGTGGTCCTGCGGAAGTCGGCGGGACATTCTCACTCGCAAGCACGACCGGAACAAAGGCAGCCATCGTCGGCGGCTTCATTGCAAAGAAATAGTCTGACCTGAGCGTTGAGCCTAGGACCGCGCGGTAAGCGCGGTTACTAGATTGGAACCAAGCCCGTGTGTCGATCACACGGGCTTTTTCTTTTGGTGTGCACAGGCCGAGTCAGTCCACCGACTCCACCAGCACCGTCCACGCCCACACCGCCTCTCGTCCGGCACGCCGGCCCTGATACACGGCATACGGCTCGGCGGTTGCCACGTACTTGTCGACGAGATGGTCGACCCAATGATCGATGTCGTCACCCCGTGCGGCTTCGTGGTGAAGAAACGCGAGCGAAGCTTTCGGGACGCCGTAATGTTTCTCCAGACTCGTAGCCAGCTTTCCGCAGAGTCGCGGCAGATGACGTTCGAGCATGTAGGCAATGACGCTTGCTTCGACCGCCGATGAGCTGAGGCCATGGGTGCGAATAACGTCGACCAAATCGTCGGCCTCGGCGCTCGGATTGGCAAACGCCGCGCGGATTTCGCGTTCAATTGAACCGAGTCCGATGAGAACACGCTTCCAGCCTTCATCCGCATTGGCGGCAGGATTCTTCAGCATGTCGTGCAATTGCAGGAAGAGCGCTTTGCCGTCTTGCGGATCGATCTGCGACACCTTGGCGGCGAACGCGTAGCGCCCCGGACCGGCAACCGCCGGCAGGATTGCAAGCAGGATGCGCTTCAGCTTGGCCTTCGGCAGCGTTCCATCGAAGGCCGCTTTCCAGATGGGATGCTCGAGAATGCGATTCTCAGGGCGCCGTGCATCGTCCGAGAGCAAAACGAGGGGCGATCCGCTTGCTTGGATATCGAGCGTCATTGGGACCGACCCTTGCTCGACTTGGCGGGCTTTTTCTTCTTGCTTTGATTGGCTTTCGATTTGGCGGGCGCCTTGTTCATCGCATCGAGCGATGAGTAGGCGCTCTTTTTCACCATCCATACCTCGATCGCGCCATCGGGGAGTTGCGTGAAGTTGAGCACGTCGCCCTCGCCAATCTGCAATGCTTCGATCACTTGCACGGGCAACGAGACCGCGAGTCCCTTTTTCTCCGCGCGAATCAGCACAGGGGCGGACCACTTGATGCCTTCGGGCTCCGACATGAACAGCTCCTATCCTTTGAATGATTTCCAGAATGCCAGTGCTTCACAGGCGACCGAATCGGGATCTTCTTCTTGCACATAATGATCGACCGCCGGTATCTCGATGGCGCGAATATCGGGGCGCAACGCACGGGTCTTCTCCCACGCATTCCGCGACACGAGTTTGGATTCAGCGCCCCGAACGAGCAAGGTCGGGACGGGAATTGCTCTTACCGTATCGGCGAGGTCCTCTCGCAGGCCGGTCGAAATGGCTTGCATTGACCGTGGATCCGCCAGCGGCCGCAAACCGCCCGCGACCGCGACTGTTCCATAGCGAGCGCGAAGCTCGATGGCACGCGGAGGAAGCTTCGGGTAGCGATTTGCGAGGTAGGCTTTGACCGCTTCGAAATCCGCGAACACCTGATCACCGCCGGCAACGCGTGTGTCGAGTGCATCGAAGACCTCGGACTCG
>JANMUI010000409.1:0-8164 GCA_031391405.1 Betaproteobacteria bacterium | reverse complement strand
GAACGAGGTGTTCTTCGACAATGTAAAGGTGCCCGCCGAGAATCTCGTATTCGAGGAGAACAAGGGCTGGACTGTCGCCAAGTATCTGCTCGGCCATGAACGCATGAACACCGGGCGCATCGGTGCATCGAAGCGGGAGTTGGCGAAGTTGAAAGAGCTCGCTCTGGTGGAAATGAAGGATGGCAAACCGATCATCGAAGACATGCGCTTTCGCGACAAGTTGTTCCGGGTGGAAATCGAGCTCACTGCGCTCGAGATCACGAACCTTCGATTCCTCGATCAGATGCGCCGTACCGGCCAGCCACCTGGCGCGGATGTCTCGATGCTCAATATTCGCGGTACGGAGATCCAGCAGGCGTTGACCGAATTGATGATGCAGGCGATCGGTCCGCTTGCGCAACCCAACAGCGCAATCGATGGCGGTGACGCAGTCGATCCCTACACTTCACGAATTTCACCACGCTACTGCAGCTACCGCAAGACCACGATCTACGCCGGCTCGAATGAGATCCAGCGCAACATAATCGCTAAGATGAGTCTTGGCCTGTGAATCGCGAGGACCCGCAATGAACTTCGACTACAACGAAACCCAGCAGCTACTCGCAGAATCGGTGCTCCGGTTCGCGGCCAAGGACTACGGTTTCGAGGCCCGCAAGCGAATCGTCAATTCGGCCGAGGGTTGGAGTAAAGAGGTCTGGCGCACGATGGCGGATATGGGATTGCTGGGCATCCCGTTCGGTGCCGATTACGGCGGCTTCGGCGGCGGGGCAGTCGACCTGATGAATGTCATGGAGGCGATCGGCAGCGCGCTCATCGTCGAGCCATTTCTGCCCACGATCGGTCTCGGTGCGCAGTTCGTCGCACGTGCGGGGAGCACGGCGCAGCGCAATGCCATCCTGCCTGGTGTCGTCGAAGGCAAAATCAGGATGGCGTTCGCCCATACCGAGAAGCATGCACGCTACGATCTCGCGCAGGTCACCACACAGGCGGAGAAATCCGGCAACGGCTGGACCCTGACCGGCGAGAAGATTGTCGTGCTCGGCGCACCGATGGCGGACAAACTGGTCGTGTCTGCGCGCACGAACGCCGGCATCAGCCTGTTTCTAGTCGAACGATCCGCGCCCGGGGTCACGATCAAATCGTACCGTACGGTCGATGCAGCACGGGCGGGCGATGCCGTGCTCAAGGGTGTGCAAGTTGGCGCCGATGCGATGCTGGGCGACGATGGAAGCGCCTTGCCGCTAATCGAAGCGGTAACCGATTACGCAATCGCGCTGCTATGCGCCGAGGCCATCGGTGCGATGAAATATGCGAACGACGCGACCCTCGAGTATTTGAAGACTCGCAAGCAATTCGGCGTGACGATCGGCACGTTCCAGGCGCTCCAGCACCGCATGGTCGACATGGTCGTGAGCTACGAACAGGCCAAGTCGATGGCCTGCCTTGCCTGTACCAAGGTGGATAACGCGACTGATTCGAAAGAGCGGGCGCGCGCGGTTGCCGCGGCGAAGTTTCGTGTCGCGGAAGCATGCCGCCACATATCGCAAGAAGCGATCCAGCTCCACGGTGGCATGGGCATGACGGAGGAAATGAAGGTGTCGCATACATTCCGCCGATTGACGATGATCGCGCAGCAGTTCGGCGATGCGGATCATCATCTGGCGCGGTATGGGGCGCTGACCTTCTAATGCCCCCAACCTCGATATGAGCCGCAATGGACGCGAAGGACGCAATGGAACCGCGAGTCTCGATCAATGACGCGATGCCAAAGATGTGCGCTCCCGATTGCGCACATCGTGAACGTCGAGAATCGAGCGTCAATTATTTCTTTTCCTTTGCGTCCATTGCGTCCATTGCGGTGAAAGCTTCAATACAAAGATAGGAAAACACCTGTGACCCCTGCAAAGATTCTCGATGGCAAAGTCGTCCTCGTTACCGGCTCCGGCCGTGGCATTGGCCGTGACATCGCGCTCCTCGCCGCTGCACAAGGCGCGAAGGTGATCGTCAATGACCTCGGTGCCGGTGTCGATGGCGAAGGTGGAGCGAGTGCCGGCCCCGCCCAGGACGTTGTTGCTGAAATCAATAAGGCGGGCGGACAGGCGGCGGCCAACACCGACAGCGTGACGGATCCGACCTCGGCCGAACGCATGCTCAAACAGGCTATCGATACGTTCGGCAAGATCGATGGCGTCGTCAACAACGCCGGGATCCTCCGCGATCGCATCTTTCATCGCATGAGCACGCTCGATTGGGAGCAGGTGATCGGCGTGCATCTCATGGGGAGCTTCTACGTCTCGAAAGCCGCTTCATCCTACTTTCGCGAGCAGCAGTCGGGCGCCTTCGTGCACTTCACCTCGACATCGGGGCTCGTCGGCAATGTCGGACAGGCGAATTATTCGGCCGCGAAGCTTGGCATCGTCGGACTTTCGAAGTCGATCGCACTCGACATGCAGCGCTACAACGTGCGCTCGAACTGTGTTTCTCCCTTCGCATGGAGCCGCATGATCGGCACCATCCCGACCGCAACCGATGATCAGAAAGCACGCGTCGAGAAGCTGAAGAACATGACCACGGCCAAGATCGCGCCCATGGTCGTGTACCTGTTGTCGGACGAAGCGAAGAGCGTGAACGGACAGGTTTTCGCGGTGCGCATGAACGAAATCATGCTCATGAGCCAGCCGCGACCGATCCGATCAGTGCATCGGAGCGATGGGTGGACACCGCAGACGATCGCGCAGCACGCGATTCCTGCGATGCAGAAGCACTTCTATCCGCTCGAGGTATCGGCGGATGTCTTTTCGTGGGATCCGGTTTGAATCCGAGCAACGTGAAACGGGAAACGCCAATTCCTCTTCCGGGAAACGAGAAGAGGGAAACGGGAAACGCCAATCTTCTAGACCCAAGTTCCTCGCCGAAAACGTAGGTGGAACAGCGCACCCCAATCCGCCGCAACGGGGTTACATTTCCCGTTCCCCGTTTCCCGTTCCCCGTTTCCCTTCACTGCTTTTCATCAGGCATCGGCAATCCCATCCGGATCTTCAGCGCCTTGATGCCCTCTTTCACCGCACCGCATACCGGCAACGCGAGTCGCGCGATATCGGCTTCGTGCAGCAGGATGCGCATGTCTTTCTCCGCCCACGGCATGCCGCTCTCTTCGGCGCGGGTGTCCATCGACCAGTTCTGCGCGCTGCTGAAATGAAGCGCCTTCCGTAATTTCTCCGGATCCACACCAAGCGCCTCGCCTAAGCGCAATCCCTCGTCATTGGCCGTCATGCATGCCCAGAGAATCGAATTGTTCACCATCTTGGCCACCTGCCCGGCGCCGGCCTCCCCGAGATGAAAAATATCGGAGGCGAAGCTCTTGAAGACCGGGCGGCATGCTTCGAAAGCGGTTTCGTCACCTGCACCAAGGATCAGGAGCTTGCCGGTCACCGCCGCCGCTTCGCCGCGGGTAAGCGGCACATCCAGCAGGACCATGCGCCGTTCAGCCAGTCGTTCGCCAAGACGCTTTGCATAACGTGGCGCCACCGTCGACCCCAGTGCGACGATCAGACCGGGATGGGCACCCGCCAGGACGCCATCTGCGCCAAACAGCACCGCTTCGACTTCGCTGTCGAATCCGACCACGACGATGACGACGTCTGATTGCGCCGCGACTTCGCGCGCCGAGCCTGCGAGGCGCAATTCCATTTTTTTCGCATTGGCGATCGCGACGGCGCTCGGGTCATAGCCGACCACCTTGAAGCCGTTCGCGAGAAGATGCTTCGCCATTGGACCGCCCATCTTGCCCAGGCCGAGAATGCCGACTCGTTCGATCTTGTTCATAGTGCTCCGCTTTTCCTCCGTGTCCTCTGCGTCCTCTGTGGTTCCGATTGAGTGGCCTTAGAGCTTCATCTGCAGGAATCGCAGCAGACGCGGCGCGAGAAATCCCGCATGGCTGTTCGGCTCATCGATCGGATCGCCCATCCAGAAGTGCGGCCCGCCCGCCACGATTACCGGCCGCGCGAAGTGCCCCGCCTGTTTCAGTGCTTCGAGAAAAGCCTCCGACTGCGTGTGATGGTCGACGATATCATCCGAATCACCCCACACCACGAGGAATGCCGTCCCGTTGTTCCTGCTCGACACATAGGAAATGGGCGAAGCATCGAAATACGGACGCTTGTCTTCGATCGCGCTGACACCGAGAAATTTCTCGACGATGGAATCGCGCGTGCGCGAGATGAGATCGTGCCGCCATTGCTGATACATATCGTAGACGCCGTAACTGCCTATCATCAGCTTCACTTGCGTCGACACTTTCCCAAATCGATCGCCGGCATTACCGTCTTTGAATGTCGGATGCTCGCCGGCAAGCGCAATGAGCGCAGAGAGGTGCGCGCCGGCCGAATCCCCCATCATGCCGATGCGCTCCGGGTCGACGCCCAATTCATTCGCGTTACCGCGCACGAATTGCACGGCAGCGCGCACATCCTGAATTGCATCCGGATAGGATTTCTTGCCGGGCTGCGAAAGCCGATAGGTACACGAGAACAGCGTATAGCCACGCTCCGCGAGCCACGGCCCCCAGTAGTTATAGATATGGCGATTCGAGAGCTGCCAGCCGCCACCATGCACCGCCACCATGGTCGGATACTTCCCGGGCGTTTTCGGGCGATACAGGTCGCCTTGAAGCGACACGCCACCATGCTGCGCAAACTCGATGTCCTTACGAATTTCGACTTGTTCCATGCTTTGGCTCCTGGCGCCTGTTGGTCATGGGACCGGAGCATAAAGCATCTCGCGGGAACGGCCTCAAGTTCCAAACAGCGCACACGTATCGAGGATCTGAACGACTGCGCCACGCGCCTTGGCCTGGTCGACCATATCTTGCGTGCCACCGGGGCCATCACCCGATTGCCCATTCCAGAGCGCAACCAGCGTGACCTTCTCACCACCTTGCGCCAGCGCATTGAAAAGGGTCCAGAGATTATTGCGCTCCCAAATACTGTATCCCTTCCTCTTCCGTAGCCATCGGGGCAGCTCCACCCGTTCGGCCAGGACGCGAGGCGTCCGCGCGGCGAAAAGCTTTTCGAACCGTTCGACCCATTGCGGACCGCCGGTCTGCACCGACGCCTGGACAAACGCATCGCGCGGCAACGCAAGCAACAGCTCGGTCGCGATTCCCGTTGCGGCACACGCCTCGTGAAAGAGGATGTCCCCGCCGCATGCTCCACCCGCAATGCCGATGATTCGCCCGGGATACTTCGCCTGCTCCGCCACGATTGCGTCCTGAATGGCTTGGCGCGCGATCGCCTCCTTGCTCGCCGGAAAACGCGCTGTCTTGCGGTCCGGCGAATCGATCATATGACCGGTGAACACGAGGACGCGGACGATCGGCTCAACGATCGCGATGCCTTTTGACGCCTTCTCCAGCGCGTCGATTTCCCTCAGCGCAGCCTTGACGTTCTCGCTCCTTATCGAGAGCGCATCCAGCATCAGTAACTGCCTGCGGACCGAATCGAAATTGAAATCGCTCGCGCCGGTCAGTGCGTCGCGATAGGCGCGTCCGACCGATTCCGGCCGGGCTGCGGTGAGGCAACGGTAATCGGCCCAACTGACATCGGTCCACACGTCGCGCTGGTCCTGGGCCTTGAGCCGCGCACGGGTTCGTTCGATGGAATAGCGGACGGTACTCGACAGCATGTTGAGGTGTTGCTTCAGGTCGGTGAGCTTGGCGGTGGCCTCCCCTTCATCATCGAACCCCGAGGTCCACACGTCCGGCAGCGCGCCGGCCAGCTCGACCGTCGACTGCAACAGCGACAACGCGTTCAATCCCGAATAGAAGTGATTGAGATCCTCGCGAAAGCCGTCCTCGTATGCCTCCGTACTGCGGGCAAGATGCGCGGACACAAGCGCGGCCTTTCGCCGTTCGCTTTCGGCAACGCCCCCCCACTCCTTCGTCCAGAGCGTCTTTTCGTTGCTCCCTTGCAACGCGAACAATTCCGCGCGTTTGCTCGAATCATCGGCGAATTGCTCGAGGGCGCGTTCCAGGGCGATCTCCGACTTCCCCAAGTCGCCGAGCCGCTGGTAGATCGTCGGGAGCTGCACCGCCGCGTCGGCATCGTCATCATTCAGGGTACGAACTGCTTCCCAGACCCCGCGTGCAGGGGACCAGGCCCGCAGAGCGAATAGCGCCTTGCCGACTTGACGGAGCCCCTCCAGCTCCCATTCGAACCCTCGCGCCTCGATCGCAAGCATCTCCAAATCGCCGACGCGCTTTGCTTTCGCGGCGAGCTTGACCTCTTCGGCGAAGTCTTCAGGAACGACGATGTACTTTTCCCAGTCCTGTGGCGCCAAGCCGGGAATCAACGAAAATACCGGACTATCGGATTTGGTACTGCCAACGGTACGCTGGAGTGCCTCGGTCAGTTGCGCGAGCATCGCACCTGGATTCGCCGCGTCGTACTTCAAATACCGGTCGGTCTTCAGATCGAATGGCACGTCCTCTTGCGCGCAGGAAATGAGCAGCGTGTACCGGTCACGCAGCGCGTGCCGTATGCCAAGCTCATAGAAGACATTCGCGTTGTGGATCGAAATATCGGCGACAACGACATTCGCCTTCAACAACTGCTCGAACATGTCGGCGCGGATATTGCCTGCCTCGATGAGCTCGGCGGTCGTCCCGCCCGCGATGCCGGCTGCGGCCAACGCCGGCCCGATCAATTCGCGATCGACACGATCGAAATCGATCCCGCTCTTGGTACCGAACGGCCGAACGATGAATGCGCGCATGAACGCGCCCGGGATCTACTTGAGCTCGTACAAGTCGAGGATGTTCACTTTCTTGCCCTTGACCTGCTGGATGACGACGACCTTGCCGGCCTGGTGGTTCTTGTCGAACGTCACCGTCTTGCCATGCAACGGCGTGAAGCTCGCCTTGGCAAGCGCGTCGCGAATCTTGTCGGCATCGTCGCTATTGGCGCTTCGAATGGCCTGCCCGATCACGCGCGTGCTGTCATAGCCCGCCCAGCTCTGCAATGTCGCGGTCGTCTTATGGCGATCGAGGATGGTCGCGGCGAATTTCTTGTTGACCGGATTGTCGATGTCGGGTGAGTACGTCCACGCCGAAACGGACCCTTCCATGCCACCGGCCTGAATGATCTCGATGTTTTTGCCGGCCAGCTCGGCCCGCCCGGTGTAGGGAATGCTGATGCCCATCTGCATCGCATTGCGCAGAAGATTGAGCTGATCGGAGCCAAGCATGAAGATCGCGATCGCATCGGGGCGCCGCTGATTCACCCGCGTAAGAACCGAGGTGAAGTCCGGAATCATCTGGGGCGTGAAATCCGTCGAGATCACGCTCATCCCAACCTTCTGGGCAAGCGGGGTGAACGCTTGGGCGCCGCCGCGTCCGAAATCGGAGTCCTCGGCGATGATCGCGATGTTCTTGAAGAGCTTCGACTTCCCGAGCGATTCGGTGAGCGCCTGCGCCATCCTCAGGTCATCCGGACTGATCCGGAACATATAGGGATTGCCGCCATCGCCCGACAGCTCACCGATACGCGGGCTGGAGGACACGCCGGTCACCATCGGAATCTTTGCCTCCTGGATGATGGGCATCATCGCAAGCGTTGCACTCGAGCAATGCGCGCCGATGATCGCGCTCACCTTCTCCTGGACGAGCTTGCGTGCGCTGTTCGCCCCTTCGGTCGGATTGCAACGATTGTCGACCGACACGATCTCGATCTTGCGACCAAGCAATCCGCCGCCGGCGTTGATTTCCTCGACCGCGAGATCGACGCCCCACTTCTCCCATTGCGAGGCGAGCGCGGCAGGACCGGTGAACGAGCTCGAAAAGCCGATACGGATCGGGTTTTGAGCGGCGGCAGGCAAGACGAGTGCAGCAGAGATTGCAAGCAAGGCGATGCGTCTCATGGCGACTCCGATTCGAAGGATGGGATGCACACGAAGGGGACCAACAATGATAATGCAATAATCCGGGCCAACCACCTTGCCTCTCGGATCCGATCGGGATGGCACCTACTTAGTCTCTTACGACTTCAAAGTTCTGCAAACTGGCACAGAATGATGGTGACGAATTCAAGCGCGAGCCAAAGCCGGGACGATCGCGAAGGTAGTCAGACGCTCGAAAGCTGCAATAGCGAGTCGGCCAGCGCGGGTGAGG
>JANMUI010000394.1:0-5860 GCA_031391405.1 Betaproteobacteria bacterium | reverse complement strand
CCCGTTTCCCGTTTCCCGTTTCCCGTTTCCCGTTTCCCGTTTCCCGTTTCCCGTTTCCCGTTTCCCGTTTCCCGTTTCCCGTTTCCCGTTTCCCTTCTCCCTTCTCCCTTCTCACGGTACAAAATGCTATTCCCCACCACGCTCGTAGGCAGCTACCCCCAACCCGAATGGCTCATCGATCGTAAGAAGCTTGCCGGTCGATTTCCGCCACGGGTCCGCGCCCAAGAACTCTGGCGCATTCCGCAGGCGTTCCTCGCCGAAGCGCAGGACGACGCCACGATTCTCGCCATCCGAGCACAAGAAGATGCGGGGATCGATATCGTCACCGATGGCGAGATTCGCCGTGAAAGCTATTCGAATCGCTTCGCCACCGCGCTCGAAGGCGTGGACATCGACAACCCCGGCACCGCACTCGATCGCAGCGGGCATGCGAATCCGGTGCCGCGCGTGACCGGCAGAATCCGGCGCAAACACGCGGTCGAAGTGGAAGATCTCAAGTTCCTGAAACGCCATACCGATCGCAAGGTGAAGATCACCGTTCCCGGCCCATTCACGATGGCGCAGCAGGCGCAGATCGACTACTACGACCGGAGTCGCGAGGCCGCGTCAATGGATTACGCGGTGGCGGTGAACGAAGAGATCCGCGATCTGTTTGCGGCCGGTGCCGATGTGGTGCAGATCGACGAGCCCTATATGCAGGCCCGCCCGGACGAGGCACGACAATTCGGATTGAAGGCGCTCAATCGCGCGCTCGAAGGCATCACCGGCAACACCGCGGTGCATATTTGTTTCGGCTACGCGGCGATCATCCACGCACGTCCTTCGGGCTATTCGTTCCTCGGTGAGTTGGGTGGATGCTCATGCCGGCAGGTGTCAATCGAGACAGCGCAATCGAACCTGGACTGCGCCGTGCTCGGGCAACTCCCCGACAAGAAGATCATTCTCGGTGTCATCAACCTCGAAGACCTATCGATCGAGACACCAGAGATCGTCGCCGCCCGCATTCGGCGTGCCCTGCCGCATACGAAAGCGGAGAACATCATCGTCGCGCCCGACTGCGGCATGAAATACCTGCCGCGCGATGTGGCGGACGCGAAGCTTCGCGCGATGGTGGCCGGCGCGAAGATCGTGCGCGAGGAACTGGCGGCGCGCTAGGCGCATGGGGTGGACATTCACGTGGGTGTCGTCATTCGAGAATTCATTCAATCGAGACTACGGCGTATCGCGTAACAGCGCTGAGCGCGAGCGGGGCGAGATCCAGTACAACTATGCAACGCGCAAATATTTTTCGTCGGAGGCACCCGGGATCAGCGTGTTCAACAAAGACGGTAACGGCAATATCTTCCACACCTATTCCTGCTACGCGCGCGGCCTCGACATGCTGAACGGGGCGTATCATTATCTCGACCTCGTTCCGAATGGGCGGGACGAGGCCTCGTTGTCGTATCCCATGGCGTGGGTGCGCCTGCACGATCAGTACTGACTCGATCAAAAGCTGGTGCCGGTGCACGGGCGCTTTTCTCGCAGTCCTTGGAGGGCCATACGATGAAGCTCTACTACAATCCGATCTCCAGCTACTCGCAGAAGGTACTGATCACGCTGTACGAGAAGAACATCCCGTTCACCCCGATGATCGTGAACCTCATGGATCCCGCCAGTCGGGCTGACTATGAGAAGGTCTATCCGATCGGCAAGGTGCCGTGTCTCGTCGAAGACCAGGGGCGCGTATTGCCGGAGTCGACGGCGATCGTCGAATACCTGGACAACAAATTCCCGAACAATCCGCCGCGCATCATTCCGCAGAATAGCGACGCTGCGATCGAGGCGCGGCGCTGGACGTGTTTCGCCGACAGTTACCTGAACGACTCGATGCAGAAGATCCTGTTCGATGGCATGCGGCCCGCCGAAAAGCGCGACGGGATGGGCGTGGAAGCCGCACAGAAGCTGCTTGGTCGCGCATACGGCATGCTCGACCGGCATCTTGCCGGCAAGACGTATATCGTCGGCGACGCGCTGTCGATCGCCGATTGCGCCGCCGCACCGTCGCTGTTTTATTTGCGCAAGGTGATGCCGTTCGATAGCCACCGGAATATCGCGAGCTATTTCGGACGCATGCTCGATCGCCCAAGTTACGCGCGCGCCATCAAGGAAGCCGAGCCGATCTTGAAATCGATGGGCCTTGCATAGTCTGATGAGCGGCGGCGCCTTTCCGGAAGCCTTGCCGCACGGCGAGCTGCGCGAAATTCTCCCGTCGATTTATCTTGTGACGGGCGCGTTCAAGATGGCGCGCCCGCCGCTTTGCTTCAGCCGAAACATGATGGGCTTCATCAAACCGCACAACATCGGCCCAGGTTGGCTAAAGATGGCCAAGCCAAGCGCAAGCGAGCTTCGCGGAATCCACGACCTGCCGTTCGAGCATGTGCTGCCATCACACGGCACGCCCGTCCTCGGCGGGGCGAAGTCCGCGTACCAATCTTCCATCGATCACGCCGCCAGCAAAGCCCAATAACCGACTGCCGGCGTTTCCCGTTTCCCGTTTCCCGTTTCCCGTTTCCCGTTTCCCGTTTCCCGTTTCCCGTTTCCCGTTTCCCGTTTCCCGTTTCCCGTTTCCCGTATCACTCGACCTTGATATTCGCATCCTTGATCAGCTTCGAGATCGTCGCGACCTCCTTGTCGATATGGCTGGCGAATTCAGCGCCGGAGATCCCCGAGGGTTCGAAGCTCTGCGTTTCCAGTCGGTCTTTGACTTCCTTCGATTTCACCGCCTTCGCGACTTCTGCGGCCAAGCGGGCAGTGATGTCGGCAGGGAGCTTGGCCGGCGCCCACAGCCCGTACCACGACGAAATCTCGAAGCCCGGCATCCAGATCACCCGCATCATCAATCCACTATCGGATCAGAACGACCGATGTTGCCGTTCGGCCATTCGGTCGATGCTCCGACGCTCGCATCGCGCTATTCTAGTCGCATGTAGAGCGGCGTATACCTCACGGCTGACCATGACAGACCAACGCTTTCCGTCCCATTCGCATTGGGGTGCATTCACCGCCGTCGTTCGCAACGGCCGTCTCGTCGATTGCGAGCCGTTCGAGCACGATCCGCATCCCTCGCCGATGTTGCGGGCGATGCCCGAAATGGTGTACTCGCCGCTGCGGATCGCCCGGCCCGCAGTCCGAGAGGGCTGGCTCAAACAGCGCGAATCGAGCGACCGATCGATACGGGGACGCGATCGCTTCATCGAAGTGTCGTGGGAGCAGGCGCTCGATCTCGTCGCCGACTCGCTCGAGCGCACGCGTACCCGACACGGCGCCGAATCGATCTTTGGCGGCTCGTACGGCTGGTCGTCCGCCGGCCGATTGCATCATGCACGCACGCTCGCTCGCCGATTTCTTTTTGCAGGGGGCGGATGTGTCGATCAAGCGGGCAATTACAGTTGGGGTGCGGCGCAGTTCTTTCTGCCCCATGTAATCGGTACGTTCAGTCCGGTCGCCGGCAAGGTCACCCACTGGACGAGCATCATCCACCACACCAAGTTGTTCATCGCCTTCGGCGGCCTCGCGCTCAAGAACGGCCAGATCAGCTCGGGGGGCTCGGGTGAGCACACGATGGAAACATGGCTTCGCGCGACCCGCTCCAATCATTGCGAATTCGTCGTGATCAGTCCCACGCGCGCCGACTGCCCCGAATTTCTCGACGCCGAGTGGATTCCGATCCGGCCCAACACCGATACCGCGCTCATGCTCGCGCTCGCGTGCGTGCTTGCGATCGATGGCAATCACGATCGCGCTTTCCTCAATTCCCACTGTACTGGATGGGAACGCTTCGAAGACTATCTATTAGGCCGCAGTGACGGGGTGCCAAAGTCCCCGGCATGGGCATCCGCGATTACCGGGATCCCGGTCGCAACGATCGAGGCGCTCGCGCGGCGCCTGCCGAAGCAGCGCACGATGTTGTCGGCCGCGTGGTCCTTGCAGCGCGCGCATCACGGCGAGCAGCCGTATTGGATGATGATTACGCTCGCCTCGATGTTGGGACAGATCGGTCTGCCGGGCGGGGGATTCGGCTTCGGTCATGGATCGATCCACGGCGTCGGCAATCCGCGCCCGGAGGTGCCGGCTCCTGAAATGCCGATGGGCGCGAATCCGGCGCGAAGATCGATTCCAGTGGCGCGCATGGCGGACATGCTGCTCAATCCGGGCGAACCTTACGACTTCAACGGTCGCACCGAGCGATTTCCGAACATCCGTCTCGTCTACTGGGCGGGGGGCAATCCGTACCATCACCATCAGGACCTGAACCGCCTGCGTGAAGCGTGGACGCGGCCCGAGACGATCGTGGTTCATGATTCCTGGTGGACCGCAACCGCGCGGCGTGCCGATGTCGTCTTTCCCGCGACGACCACCCTCGAGCGTAACGATGTCGGTGCCTCCGGCCGTGATCGGTTCATCATTGCGATGCATCAGGCCATCACACCGGTTCTTGGCGCACGCAACGACTACGATATTTTTCGCGAGCTGGCCGCGCGACTCGGTTACGAAGAAAAATTCACCGAGGGCCGCTCGGAGATGGACTGGATCCGCATGCTCTACGATCGTGCGCGCGGTGCCAACACGGAGGAGGGGGTCCGACTGCCCGAATTCGACACATTCTGGAAAGCGGGCTATGCTGAACAGCCGAGGCCGGCAAAGCCGTTCATCTTGTTCGCTGACTTCCGCGAGCATCCCGTCGAGCATCGTCTGGCCACACCTTCGGGACGCATCGAAATCTATTCCGAAAAGATCGGGAGCTTCGGTTACGCGGACTGTCCGCCCCATCCCACCTGGCTGCCGCCGTGCGAATGGCTCGGCGCGGAGGGGGCTGATCGTCATCCGCTGCATCTGGTCACCATTCAGCCACCGAATCGCTTGCATGCGCAGATGGACCCCGGATCGGTCGCGCGGGCCGAGAAAGTAGCGGGGCGCGAGAAGATTCGGATGCATCCTGGCGACGCTGCCAGTCGTGCCATCCGGGCGGGTGATGTCGTGCGCGTATTCAACGACCGCGGCGCCTGTCTCGCTGGAGTAGAGCTCGACGATGGCGTGTTGCCAAGCGTCGTCGTGATGGCCACCGGCGCATGGTACGACCCCGATCTCGATGCGACCGACCGGCTCGACCGGCACGGCAATGTGAATGTGCTGTCGATCGATGTCGGGACGTCGAAGCTCACCCAGGGGCCAAGCGCACTCTCCGCTCTGGTTCAGGTCGAGCGCTGGGAAGGCGCGCTGCCGCCGATGCGAGCATTCGAGCCACCGACGATCCAGGTGGGGACGCTGCGGCGGATGGGTAGTGTCTAAACGGCGCCATACCAGTCTTCCAATCGCCTTCCTGATTCAACGCTGCAAAGTAAGCCACTGCGCCGCATCGCGACGAGACTGATCGTCGCGGAATCCAACAACGCAATCTGCCTGATCCGCGCGGTGAGCGAGAAGGCCCGCCCGTCGAGGGAGAGGGTGACTGGACCGCGCGGAGCGCTTCGTCAAGCGGCCTTCAGCAGCTCCGGTCCGATTTTGAAGCCGTACCGCTTGTCGAGCTCGAGATCACGAATGATGCGAACGCCCTTCATGAGCGCCTCGCCTTCGAGATTCTTCAGCGGTCGCCTGAGATCACCCGCCGGCAAACCGACCGCCTTCATCAACGACTTGAGTGCGACCGGATTGATGTGCGAATACACGTAGTGCCAGAGCGGCAGGATGCGCAGGTACATTTCCTTGAAGTCCACCGCTTCCTTGTAGCTCTGCCACGGAGTGGAGATGGTCGCGATCTCGGCGGGGGCGATATTGCCGGTCATGTTCGCGGTGCCGTGACCACCCAGCGACATCGTCG
>JANMUI010000363.1:0-2674 GCA_031391405.1 Betaproteobacteria bacterium | reverse complement strand
GATCGGTCCGATCGATCAGATCTTCACCCGGATCGGCGCCGCCGACGATCTCGCGGGCGGACGCTCCACATTCATGGTGGAGATGACCGAGAGCGCGGCGATCCTGCACAACGCGACCGACCAAAGCCTTGTGCTGATGGATGAAGTCGGGCGTGGCACCTCGACTTTCGATGGGCTCGCACTGGCATGGTCGATCGCGCGCCATCTCATCGAAAAGAATCGCGCCTTTACGCTGTTTGCCACCCACTATTTCGAACTGACGCAACTCGCGCTCGAGTATCGCGAAGTGGCGAATGTTCATCTCGATGCCGTGGAGCATGGTGATCGCATCGTGTTCATGCATGCGGTCGAGGAAGGCCCTGCGAGCCAGAGCTATGGACTGCAGGTCGCGGCGCTTGCCGGCATTCCACAATCGGTCGTGCGGGCTGCGCGCCGGCGCTTGCAGAATCTAGAACAGGCGAGCCTCACTCGCAACGGACAGTCTGACCTCTTCGCGGAGGCACCCCCGCTCGGCGAGTCCGCCTCAGAGGTGAATCCAATAGCCGAGTTGTTGGATGCCATCGACCCCGACGCGCTCACACCGCGTGAAGCGCTCGACCTCGTGTATCGGTTGAAGCGGCTATGAAATTCTTTTGGCGTTACATGGTGATCGTCTGTCTTGCCTTTAGCGCCGCCGCTCGCAGCGCTGAGCTGACATTCGGCGTTTTTGGTGATACGCCCTATTCCGCCCTGGAGGAGATCGCATTCCCCGGCCTCATCACCCAGATGAGCGCCGAGCCGCTGGCCTTCGTCGTACACATCGGTGACTTCAAGTCCGGATCATCGCCGTGTTCTGATGAGCTCTTTCTGCGCAGGCACGAACAGTTGCAGCGATCGAAACATCCCCTCGTCTTTCTTCCTGCCGACAACGAATGGACCGATTGCCATCGCATTGGGGCGGGACGCATGGATCCGCTCGAGCGGCTCGACAAACTCAGAGCAATTTTTCACTCGGGGGATTCGTCGCTTGGCGAGCGCACCATGCCAATCAAGCGGCAATCGAGCGATAAACGTTTTCCGGCGTATCGGGAAAATGTTCGATGGACGATCGGCAATGTCGTCTTCGCGGCGCTGAATGTGCCGGGCTCGAACAACAATTGGGATCGCACGAGCGCGATGGACGATGAGCATCACACAAGGATGGCCGCGAACGAAGCGTGGCTCGCAGAAGCCGTACGCATTGCGATCGCGGAACAAGCGCGCGCACTGGTGCTTTTCTTTCATGCCAATCCGATGTTCGAGCGGGACGCAGGACCGCCGTCGCGACGGGACGGATTCCTTGGCTGGCGCGCGATGCTGGCCGATGCAGCCCGGCGATTCGACCGGCCGATCCTTCTCATTCATGGCGACAGTCACCATCACCGCATCGATCATCCACTTCGGATTCCCGGGCGCGACGCGACGTTTCCGAACGTAACGCGTCTGGAGGTGTTCGGCGCTCCGGTCTCGAATTGGTCGAGGGTCACCGTGTCAGGCGATGCACCCGCGACGTTCCGGATCGAGTCGGGGAAGAAGACCGAAGGCGGGAATCCGTAGAAATTTGAATCACCAAGGCACCCGAATCCTCTGGTCTAAGAAGCGTGTTTCGCGATGAACGCCTTCACCGCCTCGGCATCCGGTGCCATCACCTCGAATCGCTGCGGCAAGGCTTCTATATTTTCATAGCCGGCCGGCCGTTCCGGTTCGCGTCCGAGCGCCTCTTTGATCGTCTCGGCGAATTTCACCGGCAACGCGGTTTCAAGGCACACGATCGTCTCGCCTACCCGGCGCGCCTCCATGCCGACCTTGACACCGTCCGCGGTGTGCGGATCGATCACCACATTGAAGTCCTTTGCAACCCTGCGAATCGTGGCGAGTCGTTCGGCATGTGAGCTTCGTCCCGATACGAATCCGGACGCCTTCACATCCGCCCAGAATCGTGTCGCTGAAAGATCGAAGGCGCCGCTCGTATCGAGTCGCGTCCAAAGATCGCGTACCGTGGACCCATCCCGACCAACGACATCGAACACGAAGCGCTCGAAATTGGAGGCCTTGGAAATGTCCATCGACGGGCTGGAGGTCGCATGGGTCTCGGCGCCTTTACGCAGGCGGTAGCGACCGGTGCGAAAGAACTCATCGAGCACATCGTTCTCGTTGGTCGCGAGAATCAAACGATCGATCGGCAAGCCCATGCGTTTGGCGACGAACCCGGCGTAAATGTTGCCAAAATTCCCCGACGGAACCGCGAACGACACCTGTTCGTCGTTGTGGCTGGTCGCGGCGAAATAGCCTTTGAAGTAGTACACCACCTGCGCGGCAATCCGCGCCCAGTTGATCGAGTTGACCGCACCGATCCGGTACTTCGCCTTGAACGGTGCGTCGTTCGATACCGCTTTGACGATGTCCTGGCAATCGTCGAACACCCCGCGAATCGCGATGTTGTGGATATTCGCGTCCTGCAGCGAGAACATCTGCGCGCGTTGGAAAGCACTCATCCGTTCATGGGGCGAGAGCATGAAGACGTTGACCCCCTTCTTGCCACGCATCGCGTGCTCGGCGGAAGAACCGGTGTCACCCGAGGTCGCACCGAGAATGTTCAGCGTCCTGCTTTGCTTGGCGAGCACATATTCGAACAGGTGCCCGAGAAACTGCATCG
>JANMUI010000362.1:0-11035 GCA_031391405.1 Betaproteobacteria bacterium | reverse complement strand
GCGACGCGGATTCATCACGCCGACCCGCAAGTTTTCGGTGTTTCACGAAGACATTGCGAATGCTGCCAAGCAAGTTGGGTTCACGGAAGACGGCCAGATGGGCATGCCCGAATGGTTCCCGGTGCCGACGATTCAGAATATGACCGGCGATCAGCTCCATCTGGTCACGTTCAAGTGGAACGTGCATACGCAGGGTCGCACCCAGTCGCAGAAGTATCTCTCGGAAATCGTGCATCACAATCCGATGTGGATCAACACCGAAACGGCGCGCCAGTACGGCATCCGTAGAGGTGATCTGGTCGAAGTCACGACCTATCGCCCAGAAGGGCATCAGATGAAGAACGCCGGGCAGATCGTCGGGCGCGCAATGATTCCGGCGTATGTGACCGAAGGCATTCATCCGCGCGTGCTCGCAATCTCGAATACCCTTGGCAACCTGTGGCATGGTCGCGCGGCGAGCGGCATCAACGGCAAGCGACAGCGCCTTGATGCGTGGAACGACACGGTGATCGCCGAAGATCAGGATCTCGACGGCGACATCTGGTGGGACAAACGCAAGGGCGGTACCGGCGCAGGCTACAACGTGAACGCCATCTTGCCGATTCAACCGGCGCCGCTAGTGGGCATGCAAGGCTGGTACGACACGGTGTGTTCGATTCGCAAGATCTCGCACGCTACATACTCTTAACCCCGTTCTTAACCCCGTGATCAGCGGCGCGCGGCTACAACCGTGCGGGCCGCGCGTCATTTCACTCAAGGAGCATTCCATGATTTCACTTCCCCGCCTGATTGCCCGCAGTTCGTTAGCGCTTGCCGCGATGTTAGGCATGTCGGCCGCTGTCAATGCGCAGTCGCTCAAGGTGTCGGCGATCCCCGATGAAGCTCCAACCGAGTTGCAACGCAAATTCAAACCGCTTGGCGCGTACTTGGAGCGGGAAGTCGGCATGAAGATTGAGTTCACGCCGGTGACCGACTATCCGGCCGTCGTAGAAGGCTTGGCCACCCGCAAGATCGATCTGGCGTGGCTGGGCGGATTCACCTTCGTGCAAGCAAAGATTCGTTCCGAGGGCGGCGCGGTGCCGATTGTCCAGCGCGCCGAGGACGAGAAATTCATCAGTTACTTCATCGTGCCGAGCGACAGCAAGGTCGGTTCGCTCGCCGATCTCAAAGGTAAGACGTTCGCGTTCGGATCCGCCTCGTCGACATCGGGCCACTTGATGCCCCGCCACTTTCTGATGAAAGACGGCATCAACCCCGACAAAGACTTCAAGACTGTCGCCTTTTCCGGCGCGCATGACGCGACCGTTGCGTTCGTTGCATCCGGCAAGGCCGAGGGCGGCGTATTGAACGCGTCGGTGCTCGATAAGTTGATCGAGACCAAGAATCCGAACGCGGCAAAAGTGAAGATCCTCGCCAAGACGCCCCCGTACTACGACTACAACTGGACCGTGCGGCCGGGGCTCGACGCCGCTCTGACGCAGAAACTCACCAACGCATTCGTGAAACTCGATCCGGGCAAGCCCGCCGACAAGGAAATCATGGACCTGCAGCGTGCCTCTAAATTCATCGCGACCAAGGCGTCGAACTACGATGGCATCGAGGCGGCGGCGCGCGCGGCGGGATTGCTGAAATAGCTGGTGAAGAACGCTGCCGCGGCCATCCCGCTACGCCCAGTCGATGAGCGCTCCGATCCCGCGATTGAATTGACTGACGTCGGGCTCGTTCATCCGAACGGGCAGCGGGCGTTGGGGCGGGTGACGCTTCGTCTCGGGTGTGGGGAACGGGTTGCGATCATTGGGCCCTCGGGTGCGGGCAAGACTTCATTGCTCAGGCTGATTGGCACATCGCTTCGTCCGACCGGTGGGCGCGTTGCCGTGCTCGGTGAGAATCCCTGGCAGCTCGATGCGCGATCGTTGCGACGTCTGCGCGCGCAAGTCGGGCTCATTCATCAGTCCCCACCGATCCCACCCCGGCAACGCGCGATCACGGCGGTGCTTGCCGGCAAGCTTGGGCAATGGTCGTGGTGGCGCTCGGCGCTCTCGCTTCTCTATCCCTCCGATATCGCCGGCGCGCGCGAGATCCTTGCCAGGCTTGATCTTGCCGATCGCCTGTTCGAACGGTGCGATCGGCTGTCGGGAGGCCAATTGCAAAGAGTCGGCGTTGCCCGCGCGCTCTATCAGGCACCCGCAATCGTGCTCGCCGATGAGCCGGTTTCGGCGATGGATCCTGCGCTGGCCGATCTCACCATTCAGCAGCTCAACAATGATGCGCAATCGCGCGGTACGACATTGCTCGCCAGTCTGCATGCGGTAGATCTCGCGCTCAGGTGGTTTCCACGCATCGTGGGCGTGAAAGCAGGCGAGATCGTATTCGATCTCCGGGCCCAGCAAGTCACCGAAGAGATGCTGCGCGATCTATACGCATCAGAAACGGCGACACCACCTGTGCAGGGCAATCAACGATTGGTCCTGCCCCAGCAGGGACTCGCCGTCGCGGGGCGCCCGCTCTGCTCATGAGTACAGCTACGCCTGCCGCGCTTCGCGATCCCGAGGCTTTGTCCCGCATCGGCTGGGCACTCGCCGCGGTCGTCGTGCTCTGGCCGCTGCTGTTGCTCTCAGGATTCAACCCCGCGCTGTTGCTCGATCCGCAGAATCTGAAGGCGATGGGGATTTTTCTTGGCGGCTTCCTCCCACCGGAGGCGTCCGCCGAATTTCTCGAATTGCTCTTGAAGGCGACGCTCGAAACGCTCGCGATGGCAACCGTTGGTATTGCACTTGCATTGTTCATTGCCGCGCCGCTTGCATTCGTCCTCACGCAGAGTCTTTCCGTCTCCCGTATCGGACCCGGCCCCGGTCGGTGGCGTGGCGAGGGGGTGCGGGCGATCGCGCGAATGGTCCTCCTCGTGCTGCGCGGCATCCCGGAAATCGTGTGGGCATTGGTCTTCGTGCGAGCGCTGGGGCTTGGTGTCACGGCAGGGGTGCTCGCATTGGCCATCACCTACGGCGGCATGCTGGGCAAGGTGTACGCGGAGATTCTTGAATCCTCCGATACGCGCGGTGCACGTGCGCTGCTTGAACATGGCAGCAGCCGATCGATGGCACTGGTCTATGGCTTGATGCCCAATGCGGCGCAGGAGCTCGTGTCGTACACGGTGTATCGATGGGAATGCGCGGTTCGCGCATCGGTGATCATGGGCTTTGTTGGCGCCGGCGGCCTCGGGCAGCTCATGGACCAGTCGATGAAGATGCTAAATGGCGGCGAGTCGGCCACCATTCTTCTCGTGTTTCTGCTGTTGGTGTTGCTGGCGGACTGGATCAGCAGTTTCCTCCGAAAGTTGCTCGCATGAGCAGCGCGACGTCGAATGAATCGATGCGGGCCGCCGGCATCTGCCTCAATTGCTGGCTGACGGTCGCGGCACTCGTGGCCGTATTGTGGGCAAGCATCGTGTATTTGAAGCTCGATTTCGCCGGACTTGTGGCACCCGAGTCGCGGGCCTACATGGCCAAATTTGCGTTGGCATTTTTTCCGCCGGACACCTCCGCCGAGCTGATGACGAAGGTCGCGTGGGGCGCGCTCGAGACCATCGCGATATCCCTCATCGGTACGCTGTTGGCCGCAATCCTGGGCCTCGCCTTGGCGCTGCCTGCATCCGGTCGATACGGTTGGGCCGCCCGCGGCGGTTCGCGCTTCGCATTGAATACGCTCCGCTCGGTCCCTGAGCTCGTCTGGGCCGTACTGATGGTGCTCGCCGCAGGCATCGGCCCGTTCGCCGGTACACTCGCGTTGGCGCTGCACACGACCGGCGTGCTCGGGCGGCTATTCGCGGAAGCCCTGGAGAATGTTCCTCCGGAACCCACGAATGCGCTGATCGAGTCGGGGGCCACCGGATCAATCGCCTTCGTCTACGGCACCTGGCCGATGATTCTCCCGCAGGTCGTGGCCTATTCGCTCTATCGTTGGGAGATGAATATCCGGATGGCCACGATCCTCGGTTTCGTCGGCGCTGGAGGTCTCGGACAATTGTTGTATCTCACGCTCTCCTGGTTTCAGCAGGATCGCGCGGCCACGGTGATCATCGCAATGCTGGTCCTCGTGATCGTCGTGGACGCACTCAGTGCCTGGCTGCGACGTGGGCTTGCCCGTGCGTACGCATGAGACGCTGCGATCCGCTTACGTTTCAATTTCGCTGAAAGGATGACAATGCAAGTGAATCGCTGGATGAAACTGCTGGTCGTTGGTGCCTTGTTGGTGCTTGGCTCCGGCTGCGCTACCCGCAACATGCTCAGTGACGGCGCGGGTGGTAAGGCAATGCTTGCCGGCAATGATCCCGTGTCCTATCACATAGGCACGAGTCCGGTGAAAGGCGACCCCAAGATCACGGCGGATTGGGATGGCGGCACATATCGGTTCGCCAGTGCCGCCAATCGCGAGCTCTTCACCAAGGCACCCGAGAAGTACGCCCCGCAGTACGGCGGCTACTGCGGCAATGGGGCGCCCTATAGCATCCTGCTCGGTGGTGGCGCGAGCGCCTACAAGATTGTCGACGGGCGACTGTTCATGTTCAGCGGCCCGGACTCGCTGAAATATTGGGAGATGGACGAGAAGTAGAATCTCGAGCTGGGCGATGGCTACTGGAAGACTGAAATGAGCAATATTTCGAGCGCGTTCTTCCACTCCTATTGGCGGATCTTCTTCAAAGTACCGCACTACAAGACCGGCAAAGACTTGGAAGCAGAGTGGCAGGCGCGCCAAGCGAAGAAGAGCTAGTGGCGGGTCAAGTGATGAATGTCGACATCGACGATACCTGGGATGCCGGTGACATGGGCTGCGGCGACCTGGTGCTGCGCCTGCGTATGAAGCTTCGCGCCATGCCGGGGAAGACCTTGAAGGTGATCGCTACGGACGCCGGCGCACCCGCGGACCTGCCATCATTCTGTCGTATGACCGGTGATACGCTGCTGAATGTCGATCCGCCTACCCATAGCTACTGGATCAAGGCGCGCGGCTGAGTCGAGGTCGATTCGATGCACCCATTCGCACGTGATTCGAAGAGGAGATACCGATGTTGATCCCCAGTCCATCACGAACCCGCCGTACCGTGCTCGCATGCGGTGCCTCGATTCGCGGTGATTTATCCGGCGTTGCCGGTTACCCACGTGGTAAAGCAGGACGCAGTTAGTTATCCACATCAAAGGAGCAAGACCATGCCAGGCAAATTCGTTATCAGCCTCACCTGCGGTAAAGACAACACCGACAAGGCAACCGTCGCATTCGTGGTGGCAAACGCCGCGGTGGCGTCCGACAAGGACACCGTTGTCTTTCTGAATATCGAGGGTGTGCATCTGTCGCAGAAGGGCTATGCCGACAGCATCCACGAGGAAGGATTCGCTCCGCTCAAGGAATTGATGACGAACTTCGTCAATGCAGGCGGCAAGATGTTCGTCTGCTCGCCCTGCTTCAAGAAAAGAAAACTCGACGAGATCAACCTGATCCCCGGCGCCGCTGTCGTGGGCGGTGCCAAGTTGGTTGAGTTCATGGCAGACGGTGCGCCGAGCCTGAGCTACTAGGATTGCGGTTGCTCCGGCCTGCGGTTGATCGCGTAGCCTCCAGGGGTGTCGCGGAACGGCTGCACCAGCAAGCGATCGAGCCGCACATCCTCGGGCGAGCGGAACGCATCGACGCCGATCACCATGTTGTCGTGCCCCGCCGCCGGTTGCGCCCGGTAGGTGCCGAACAGGCGATCCCACCATGGGATATTGAATCCGAAGTTGCTCGCCGACTCGTTGTACACGATCGAGTGGTGCACACGATGCATGTCCGGCGTGACGACGAACAGCCGAAGCGACTTGTCGAGCCAATACGGCAGCCGAGCGTTGGCGTGGTTGAACATCGCGGTCGCATTGAGCAGCACCTCAAACACGAGGACCGCCATGGGCGATGCGCCGATCGCCGCCACCGCGCCCATCTTGATCAGCACCGAGAGCAGGATCTCGATCGGATGGAACCGCGTGCCGGTCGTGACATCGAAATCCCGATCAGCGTGATGCACCCGATGCAGTCGCCACAACGTCGGCACAGAATGAAACATCACGTGTTGGAAGTAGATGGCGAGATCGAGCAGCACGATCGCCATGGGTAGCGCGATCCACCCGGGCACGCCATAGGCATTCAACAGTCCCCAATTGTGCGCCTCGCCCGCCACGGCCACGGCGATCGCGGCGCCGGGCGCGATAAGGCGAACCACGAAGATATCGAGGGCAAGGAGCCCGAGGTTGTGCGGCCAACGCGAGCGTCGGGGAAATGCGCGCCCGCGGCGCGGGGCATACGCCTCCCACGACGCCATGAACACGAACACTGCGAGGAATGCGAGGAAGCGGATGGTGGGTTCGCTCATGGGATGCTCAGGCTGGTAGACTCGGGTCGATAATTGATCTAATATTCAAGTAATCGATTGAATACTACTTAAGGATTGAGTGCGTGTCAACCCAGAGCATCAAGCGCGAGCTATTCGAGCAATTTGCCAGGATCGGCACCGCGATCGCGAGCGGCCCACGTTTGGAGCTGCTTGAGCTCCTTGCACAGACCGAGCGCAGCGTCGATCAGCTGGCCTCGCATACCGGACTTACGGTGGCTAACGCATCCCAGCATTTGCAGAAGCTCAAACAAGCGGGATTGATCCTCGGGCGCAAGGAAGGGCAATTCGTGTTTTATCGGCTGGCCGGCGACGATGTCGTTCGCCTCCTTGCCGCCCTGACCCAGGTCGGCGAAGCCCGTATTGCAGAGGTCGAACGTCTGGTACGCACCTACCTGGTACAGCGGGACGCGCTCGAAGCGGTCCCCGCCGCCGAGCTCCTCGATCGCGCGAAAAAGGGGCTGGTCACCGTACTCGATGTGAGACCGCCCGAAGAGTATGCGGCCGGTCATGTTCCGGGGGCGATCAACATCCCCGTCAGCGAGCTTGCCAAGCGCCTTGCGGAGTTGCCGAAGCGCAAGGAGGTGGTGGCGTACTGTCGCGGCCCCTATTGCCTGATGTCTTACGACGCGGTCGAATTCCTGCGCAAAAAAGGACTGAAAGCGCGGCGCCTGCAAGATGGTTTGCCGGAATGGCGCTTGGCAGGGTTACCGGTATCGGTCCACTAGCGACTCCTGGCCCTCGAGAATCCTCTCGCGGGTCAGCTCGATCGCACACGCAGAACAGCGGGCCGCCATCTTGTCGGGCGATCCGCAACATGTCGCTTCCGCGTGGGCCCTGGCGCAGCAGCCTGACAGGATCGTGGCCGAGGAGCCGGTCGTGAGCTTCGACCGGAACATCGGTGCGGGCCTTCTCGACCTGTTGCGCGGCGGCCGAGCGACCCTATCGCGACGATACGTTCAAGCGAAGCACATGATAAGACGCCATATCGATATTGCGAACTGTTCAACCGCCAACGATCGAGTCCGGGCAGAATCCCGCCTCCGGTTATCGTCCGCGGCGCTCACGCCGGGTGGACCGCTGCGATCACGAAAAGGCAGGGCATGAAAATCAAGGACTGCGACGGTCTCACCGGCGCCAAAGCGGTATGGGATTTCACGACTGGCGATGCGCGCCGGTTTCACGATCGGCTCGGTCTCATGATCCACGCCGCCAAAAGCTTCAAGGAGCAGGGCATTGAGCCTGATTTCGTTGTGCTGCTTCACGGGCCGGCGACGAAGTTCGCGGCGAGAGCGTTCGCCGGCACGAAGTTCGAGGGCGATGACGCCTCCGCGCTACCGTCGATTCACGACGCGATGCGTGAGCTCGACAACCTCGGCGGACGCATCGAAGTCTGCGGGATTGCGATGGATCGTTTGAACGTCACGAGCGAGCAACTGCTGCCCTTCGTGACCATCGAAGAAAACGTGTTCGTGAACAGCATCGCGTTACAGAACCGGGGCTATGCGTATATCCCGATCACGTAGGAATCGGCGCTGCGAACCCGCCGATTGCTCATGGTAGGCGCGATGAATCGGTCCGCTGAACAGTCGCCCTTGCCGATGGGAGCGTGCGCGCTCTGCTGCGCAGAATCCTCGTCAAGATCGGATCAACCGCTGCGTGCAGCAAGCGCATGAATCTCTTGCGATCGCGCCGCTTCTGGCTGATGTGGACCGGCTATGCGCTCGCTTGCGTGATTTGGTATGCCAGCGTGAAGTGGGTGCCGCTGGCCGCGTTTGCCCGCCTGCCCGACCCAGTCACGGTGTTCACCGAGTGGCTGGCACCCGACCCTTCATACGGCATTTCCATTTTTACCGCCGCGTATTACAAACATATCCTCGCCAGCACATGGCGAGCGCTGGCGGCTTTCATCCTTGCGGTCGGACTTGGCGTACCGCTTGGCATCCTGATGGGGTGGAGCGCGACCTTCAACGCCTATGCCTCCGCGCTGGTCGGCCTGCTTCGTCCGGTGCCGCCCCTCGCATGGGTGCCGCTGGCAATCCTGCTCGTGCCGGTTGCCGAGATCGCGGTTGTGTATGTGACGTTTCTCGTCGCGTTCTTCGCAACCACGATGAATACGCTCGTGGGCGTGAAAAGCATCGATCCGGATTATCTGCGTGCGGCCCGATGCCTGGGCGCCACGCGTCGCGATCTGCTAGTCGACATCATCATTCCGGGCGCCCTGCCGCAATTGTTCACCGGACTGCAGATCGCCATGGGTGCTGCCTGGTTCTCACTCGCCGCGGGCGAGATGATCGCCGCGCAGTACGGACTGGGCTTTCTGATCATGGATGCGTATAGCCTGATCCAGTATCCGACCATCGTCATCGCCATGGGAACACTCGGCCTCATGGGTTACCTTTCGAGTGCGTCGATTCGCCGGGTCGGTGATCGACTGATGCGATGGCGCTTGAAGCCGACGGAAATGCCGCGATGAGTCCCGCATCCACCCGCGGCGCCCTGTCGATTCGTCAAGTGGAAAAGGTATATGACCCGCAGGGCGTGCGGGTCATCGCGCTCGATGCGTGTTCGGCAGAAATTCGTTCCGGCGAGTTTGTGGCGATTGTCGGGCCGTCTGGCTGCGGCAAGAGCACCCTGCTCAATATTATCGCCGGGTTCGATCGTCTGACGAGCGGGGAGATTCTGCTCGATAGTGTTCCCCTTGCCACCGTATCGACCGTGCCGCGTCCGGGCCCGGACCGCGTCGCCGTCTTCCAGAACGGCGCCTTGTTCCCATGGATGACGGTACTCGACAACGTGATCTACGGGCCGACCCGACAACGCACCAAATCCGTTACGCTGGCCCGCGAGCAGGGACTGGACATGCTCCGACAGTGCGGTGGTCTCCACACTGCAAGCGATCGATATCCGGAACAGCTTTCTTCTGGGATGCAACGGCGTGTGGAAATCGTGCGGGCGCTGATGAATGAGCCCGCGGTCCTGCTGCTGGACGAGCCCTTTCGCGCGATGGATACGCTCTCAAAGTCCGCGATGCACCGGCACCTGCTCGATATTCACGCGCTCTTTCCGAAGACGGTGGTCTTCATCACCCATGATCTGGAGGAAGCAATCTTCCTTGCCGACACGGTGTACGTGATGACCACGCGGCCTGGACGGATGAAGCGCGCGCTTGCAGTTGATCTGCCAAGGCCCCGCACGACTGAGATGCTTGCCTCAAGGGCGTATCTCGATCTCAAACGCGAAGTGGCAGAGGGCGTTCACGAAGAAGCACGCCAGGCGTTCGAGCGTGGCGAGCGGGAATTGGCATGAGCATCCAAGCATGAATGCGTCCGCGCAGACTTCGCCAATTGCGATGCCGATTCGTTCATCGCAATCGTTCACCGAGCGCTTCAGCCGAATCAATTGGCGAGGATTGGTCGCGGTCTGCGTGTTTCTTGCGCTTTGGGAAGGACTCGTACGCGCAAAGGCGCCGGGCTTCGTTTCGATCCCCGGCCCGATCGAATCGGCGACCGTGTTCTGGAATCAGTACGCCGCGCGGCCTTCATACTGGGCATCCTGGCTCGCGAGTTTTCGGCGGGTGTTGTCCGGCTTTATCCTCGCTCAATTTATTGGTATTCCGCTTGGCCTTGCGCTCGGAACCCTTCCGCGACTGCGGGAGCTGGTGTTTCCGGTCTTTGAGCTGCTACGACCGATCCCCCCGCTCGCATGGGTGCCGTTGTCGATTCTCTTCTGGCCGACGCATGAGCTGTCAATTATCTTCATCACCTTCATCGGCGCGTTTTTCGTCATCGTGATCAGCGTGCACGACGGTGTGCGGTCCATCAAGCGTGAGCATTTGTGGCTCGCCCGTTCCCTTGGCGCGAGTCAATGGCGGATCCTCTGGCGCATCATGCTGCCCTCGTTGCTACCGGCGATCGGTGTGGGGATGGCCCTTGGGATCGCGGTGACATGGAACGTCGTCATCGCCGCGGAAATGATCGCCGGGGACAATGGACTTGGGCGGCTCACCTGGGAAGGTTACGTCAGCCAGACGTCGACGGTCGTCATGATCGGCATGGTCAGCATCGGACTCGCGGGTTATCTCTCGTCCGTGGCGATCGCCTGGGTCGAACGACGACTTGCACCATGGCGCGGAACGCGATGAACGCTGCGAGCCTATCGGGTCGTATTCGCGCCGAAAATATTGCCAAGCGCTTTGTGGAAAAGGGCCGGCCACCATCCGTCGTGCTCGATGCATGTTCGTTCGAGATCGAACCGGGCAAGCTGTCTGTGCTGATGGGCCCCTCCGGTTGCGGAAAGTCGACCTTGGCCTATCTCCTGGCCGGATACATCACGCCCGACGCAGGCTCGCTCTCGATTGACGGCGCACCGATTCGCGATGCCGGCCGCGATCGCATGCTGGTATTCCAGGAAACCGCGCTGTGGCCCTGGATGACAGTGATCGAAAACGTCATGTTCGGCCCCCTCGCCCATGCCGGCGTCCCGCGTGCGCAGGCGCGGCGGGAAGCCGCGGACCTGCTGAGAAAATTCGGGCTCGCCGATTTTGTCGATCGGTATCCGAACCAATTGTCGGGGGGAATGAAGCGTCGCGCCGAGATCGCGCAGGCCATCATCAATCAACCG
>JANMUI010000350.1:0-6354 GCA_031391405.1 Betaproteobacteria bacterium | reverse complement strand
TTGGTGACGACACCTGCGCCGACGGTCTTGCCACCCTCGCGGATGGCAAAGCGCAAGCCGTCTTCCATTGCAATCGGCTGGATCAACGTCACCGTCAACTTGGTGTTGTCCCCAGGCATCACCATCTCGGCGCCTTGCGCCAACTCCACCGCCCCGGTCACATCCGTGGTGCGAAAGTAGAACTGCGGCCGGTAGTTGTTGAAGAACGGCGTGTGCCGCCCGCCTTCGTCCTTGGACAGCACGTACACCTCGCACTCGAACTTGGTGTGCGGGGTGATGCTCCCAGGCTTGGCCAGCACCTGGCCGCGCTCCACGTCCTCGCGCTTGGTGCCACGCAGCAGCACCCCAACGTTGTCACCCGCCTGGCCTTCGTCCAGCAATTTCCTGAACATCTCCACGCCGGTGCACACGGTCTTCACCGTGGCCTTCAAGCCCACGATCTCCAAGTCCTCGCCCACTTTCACGATGCCCCGCTCGATCCGCCCGGTCACCACCGTGCCACGCCCGGAGATCGAGAACACGTCTTCCACCGGCAGCAAAAACGCGCCGTCCACCGCACGCTTGGGCTGCGGGATGTAGCTGTCCAGCGCCTCGGCCAGCTTCATGATCGATTTGATCCCAAGGTCGGTGTCCTCGCCCTCCAGGGCCTTCAACGCCGAGCCGATCACGATCGGGGTCTTGTCGCCGGGAAATTCGTACTTGGACAGAAGCTCGCGCACTTCCAGCTCCACCAGTTCCAGCAGCTCGGCGTCATCGACCATGTCCGCTTTGTTCATGTACACGACGATGTAGGGCACCCCCACCTGGCGCGCCAGAAGGATGTGCTCGCGCGTCTGGGGCATCGGGCCATCGGCCGCCGACACCACCAGAATGGCGCCATCCATCTGCGCGGCACCCGTAATCATGTTTTTGATGTAGTCGGCGTGCCCCGGACAGTCCACATGCGCGTAGTGCCGGTTCGCCGTCTGGTACTCCACATGCGCGGTGTTGATCGTGATGCCGCGCGCCTTCTCCTCGGGCGCCGCATCGATCTGATCGTAGTTCTTCGCCTCCCCACCGTACTTCTTGGCCAGGATGTGCGTCATCGCCGCCGTCAAGGTCGTCTTGCCATGGTCCACGTGGCCTATCGTCCCCACGTTCACATGCGGCTTGGTCCGCTCGAATTTTGTCTTTGCCATGTCCGAACCCTTAAGGTCTATCCAGTTGCTTCGTTACTTTCTGTCGTCTTTGCCCGTCATCTTGGTCACTATCGCGTCGGTCACCTGTTTGGGTGCTTCGGAATAGTGCTTGAACTCCATCGTATAAGTTGCCCGGCCTTGGCTGAGTGATCGCAATGTCGTCGAGTAGCCGAACATCTCGGCGAGCGGCACTTCGGCGCGGATCGCTTTGCCGGTCGGCAGGTCTTCCATGCCTTGCACCATGCCGCGCCGTGACGACAGATCGCCCATCACGTTGCCCATGAAATCTTCGGGGGTCTCGACCTCGACCGCCATGATCGGCTCCAGCAGCACCGGTGCTGATTTTCGCGCGCCGTCTTTGAAAGCGAAGATCGAGGCCATCTTGAACGCGTTTTCGTTCGAGTCGACCTCGTGGTAGGAACCGTAGAAGACCGTGACCTTCACATCCACAACCGGGAATCCGGCGAGCACGCCGTCCTGCAACGCTTCCAGGACGCCTTTGGCGACGGCCGGGATGAATTCGCGAGGGATGGAACCGCCCTTCACCGCATCCACAAATTCGTAGCCTTTGCCGGGCTGGGGCTCGAGCTTCAAGACCACATGGCCGTACTGTCCGCGTCCGCCCGATTGGCGAACGAACTTGCCTTCGATCGATTCGCAGACCTTCTTGATCGTCTCGCGATAGGCGACCTGCGGGGCACCGACATTCGCCTCGACGCTGAACTCGCGCTTCATCCGATCGACGAGAATCTCGAGATGGAGCTCGCCCATGCCGGAGATGATCGTCTGGCCGGATTCTTCATCGGTACGAACGCGAAAAGACGGATCTTCCTGGGCGAGGCGGGACAGCGCGTGGCCCATTTTCTCCTGGTCCGACTTGGTCTTCGGCTCCACCGCGACATGAATGACCGGATCCGGGAAGACCATCCTCTCCAGAATGATGACCTTGTTCGGGTCGCTCAGGGTCTCGCCGGTGGTGACTTCTTTCAGACCGACCGCCGCCGCGATGTCGCCCGCGCGCAATTCCTTGACCTCTTCGCGCTGGTTTGCGTGCATCTGCAGAATACGTCCGATGCGTTCCTTACGCCCGCGAACCGAGGTGTACACCGTGTCGCCGGAATTCAACGTCCCCGAATACACCCGGATGAAGGTGAGCTGACCGACGTACGGGTCCGTCATGATCTTGAACGCGAGGGCGGAGAATGGCGCATCGTCGGCCGCCTTGCGGGTATCGTCGTCGCCGTTTTCCTTGTTGCCTTTGACCGGCGGAATGTCGGCCGGTGATGGCATGTAATCGATGACTGCATCGAGCATCGCCTGCACACCCTTGTTCTTGAATGCCGAGCCGCAGAGCATCGGCACGATTTCATTGGCGATGGTGCGTTTGCGCAGGGACGCCTTGATTTCTTCGATCGTGAGCGCGCCCGAATCAAGGTACTTGTTCATGACCTGCTCGTCCGCTTCGGCGGCCGCTTCGACCATCTTCTCGCGCCACTCTTCGCAAAGGGGCATCAGATCTGCAGGAACTTCCCTCACTTCGAATTTCATCCCTTGGGTCGAATCGTCCCAGAAGATCGCCTTCATCTTCACGAGGTCAACGACGCCGGCGAACTTGTCCTCGGCGCCGATTGGAATCTGAATGACGACCGGATTGCCCTTCAAACGCGATTTGATCTGGTCGAACACCTTGAAGAAATTCGCCCCGACCCGATCCATCTTGTTGACGAACGCGAGGCGCGGGACCTTGTATTTGTTCGCCTGCCGCCATACGGTTTCCGACTGGGGCTGTACGCCACCCACCGAGTCGTACACCATGCATGCGCCATCCAGAACGCGCAACGAGCGCTCGACTTCAATCGTGAAGTCGACGTGGCCCGGGGTGTCGATGATGTTGACGCGGTGCTCCGGGAAGCTGCCGTCCATTCCCTTCCAGAAGCATGTGGTCGCAGCGGACGTGATCGTGATGCCACGCTCGCGCTCCTGATCCATCCAATCCATGACGGTCGCGCCATCGTGCACCTCGCCCATCTTGTGCGACACCCCGGTGTAGAACAGGATGCGCTCGGTGGTCGTGGTCTTGCCGGCGTCGATGTGCGCGCTGATGCCGATGTTTCGATAGCGATCGATGGGAGTCTTGCGTGCCACGCTTTACATTCCTTCCAGCTCGTCCGACATCCCGGCTCAAATGACACGGGGCGGGTCTGATGCCGCCCCGATTGGAGACGTCGGATCGTTGCATTCAAATCACGGCACCCGCGGACGGGCACCGTTTGGGTTGTTCTCCCGCCTTAGAACCGGTAGTGCGAGAAGGCTTTGTTGGCTTCCGCCATTCGATGCACCTCTTCGCGTTTCTTCATCGCGCCGCCGCGGCCTTCGGCAGCTTCGATCAACTCGGATGCAAGGCGAGCGTCCATAGATTTCTCGGACCGCTTCTGCGCAGCCTCGCGCAACCAGCGCATCGAGAGCGCCGCCCGCCGAGCCGGTCGCACTTCGACCGGCACCTGATAGTTCGCGCCGCCGACGCGGCGACTCTTGACTTCCACCATGGGGCGGACATTCGTGACCGCTTGATTGAAGACCTCGAGCGGCTCTTTGCCCGATTTGGTCTTGATCTGATCGAACGCGCCATAAATGATGCGTTCGGCGACGGATTTCTTGCCGCGTGTCATCAGCACGTTCACGAATTTGGCGAGATCAACGCTCCCGAATTTCGGGTCGGGAAGGATGTCGCGCTTTGGTACTTCTCTACGTCGAGGCATGGTGGTCTCTGTTCTGAAATTTTCAAGCCGCTTTCGGGCGCTTGGCGCCGTACTTGGAGCGGCTTTGCTTGCGGTCCTTGACGCCCTGCGTATCCAGGCTTCCGCGCACGATGTGGTAGCGCACACCAGGAAGATCCTTGACGCGGCCGCCGCGGATCAATACGACCGAGTGTTCCTGGAGGTTATGTCCTTCGCCGCCGATGTAGCTGATCACCTCGAACCCATTGGTCAAGCGAACCTTGGCAACTTTGCGCAACGCCGAATTCGGCTTCTTAGGTGTCGTGGTGTACACACGCGTGCACACGCCGCGTTTTTGCGGGGAATTGCCGAGCGCGGGGACTTTGCTTTTCGTCCGTACGGCGACGCGAGGCTTGCGAATGAGCTGACTGATTGTGGGCATGCTATTGGGTCCAGCCTTCGGGGTTGTTCCGGGGTCGAGGCAGTTCGAGATACAGCGCGATATTCCCGGTGATAGTGTGGCGCTCTTGCGGGGCCGCTCCGGGATTTGCAGGGCGAAGAGGGCGGTGAAGGCCGATCGAGGCGGAACTCCGCCTGGCCGGTGCCGCACCAGTACAACGCTGGTGCGCCCATCACGCCGACCCATTCGTCGGAGCAAAGACCGCGGATTTTATGGCTTTCCTACACCTGTCGTCAATGGGAGACGCGATTGAATTGTCTCCGTTGATGACTCCGATGCCGGGCGGAGGGGTTGGAGGTCGGCGGGAAACACTGGAGAATCCGGGTGCCCGTGTCATCGAGGCCCCTTGTTTGCAGCGATCACGGGCGATGGATGGGCGTTCATCAATGCTGCGGTTTCATGAGACTGCGGAATTTCGGAAACTGATTAGGAGACAGGAATGTCTGGCGCAGGCCACATTGATCCATCGAACAAGAAGATTGCCCTCTTGATTGCCGTCCTGGCCTTGGTTCTCGCATTCTCGGAGACGCTCGGTAAGGGATCACAAACGGCCGCCCTCAGCCTGAACATCGAAGCATCCAACTTGTGGGCGTTCTTCCAGGCGAAAACGATTCGGCTGACCACGATTCGGACGGCGGCCGACGCCATGGAGACGGAGTTGCCGCAAGCCATCAGCCCGCAGACAAGGGAGGCGATGCAGAAGCGTATTGCCGACTGGAAGAAAACCGCCGCCCGGTATGAATCGGAACCCGAAACGAATGAAGGGCGAACGGAGCTCGCGGCACGGGCGAAGGTGACTGAAGCAAAACGCGACCGGTCGCTCGCTGCCTACCACCACTACGAGGTGGCGTCCGCTGCGGTTCAGATCGCGATCGTGCTCGCGTCGGCGGCGATCATCACCGGTGCGACGGTGCTCACATGGTTTGCGGGCGGGCTCGGCGTGCTGGGCATCGGATTCTGCGTGATCGCATTTTTCTGGCCGACCGCGATCCATCTGTTCTGATGCGGGAATTCGCTGGGATTCCTTACGGCTGACGTTGCGCCGATCGCGCGCGGGTGCCGCGAATATCAGCCAAAAAAAGAGGCGGTCACTGACCGCCCCTCGGATGCTTCAGCAACACGCAGGTGCTTTGTCAGGCCTGCTGCTCCGCGGTCGCGGTCGTGTCCTCGCCGCCATCGATCGGCTCCTCGAACAGATCCTGCGCGGGCAACGTCTTCTTCGCCTGGTGATACGCGAGACCGGTACCGGCGGGAATGAGGCGCCCGACGATGACGTTCTCCTTCAAGCCACGAAGCTCGTCCCGCTTGCCCATGATCGCGGCTTCCGTAAGCACCCGCGTGGTTTCCTGGAACGATGCTGCCGAGATGAACGAGTCCGTTGACAGCGACGCCTTGGTGATCCCAAGCAGAACATAGCTGTAGACCGCCGGGCGCCTGCCGTCCTTCTCGCACGCGTCGTTCTTCTCGAGAACGTCGGCGCGTTCGACCTGCTCACCGGTAATGAACGTCGTATCGCCCGATTCCTCGATCTGCACGCGACGCAGCATTTGGCGCACGATCACCTCGATGTGCTTGTCGTTGATGCGAACGCCCTGCAGGCGATACACATCCTGCACCTCATCGATGATGTAACGGGCCAATGCCTCGACGCCCTGCAACCGCAGGATGTCGTGCGGATCGGCCGGACCGTCGACGATCATCTCGCCTTTGTTGACGACCTGGCCGTCATGGACCATGACGTGCTTCTCTTTCGGGATCAGGAACTCGTTTGCCTTCGAGTCCAGATCGGTGATCACCAAACGCTGCTTGCCTTTGGTGTCCTTGCCGAACGACACGGTCCCGGTTACGTCGGCCAACATACCGGCGTCCTTGGGTGAGCGTGCCTCGAAGAGCTCCGCGACCCGTGGCAAGCCGCCCGTGATATCGCGCGTCTTGGAGGTTTCCTGTGGAATGCGGGCGAGCACCTCACCCACCGCCACCGGCTGACCGTCCTTGACCG
>JANMUI010000328.1:0-8697 GCA_031391405.1 Betaproteobacteria bacterium | reverse complement strand
GGATGTGATGATCTGCACGCGCTCGATAGCGCCGGAGCGCTCGACCCTTTGCTCGCCGGTTGAGTCTTAGAAACGAATTTCTAACCCCTCAAAAATTAACCACGGAGGACGCGGAGGACGCAGAGGAAATACGATGAAAATGAATCGAGAGGGCTGCGGCCAATTTTGGAATCGCGGTTGCGTTTTGGAATCGCGGTTGCGGGTCGTTCCATAGACGTCAAGAACGCGCTCTCCGTTGCCTCATCTTCCCCTCCGTTCCCTCCGTGGTCAATTTCTTAGTGCACTAGTCTTAGTGACGTAGCATCTTCGCAAGCTTTCACCTGCGGCCGCCACCATCGGGGCCTCGGACATCCAGGAAACCGCATGAGCGAACCGCAACCAACAGGTCAGGTCCTGTCGATCGAGAAGGTCTATGTGAAGGACTGCTCGATCGAAGTTCCCAACGCACCACAGATTTTTTTCGAGGAAGTGCAACCGCAGATCGATGTACAAATGCAAACCGGGACCAGTCAGGTCGGCGATGGTCTCTATGAGTGCGTGTTGACGATCACGGTTACCGCGAAGGCTGCGGAGCGCACCGTCTTTCTGGTCGAGGCGGCGCAGGCCGGGATCTTTCAGATTCGCGGATTTGCGCCGCAGGATCTGGACATGATCCAAGGGATCGGTTGCCCGACGACGTTGTTTCCCTATGCGCGTGAAACGATTTCCAATCTCGTCAATCGCGCGGGATTTCCTCCTATCAATCTTGCCCCAATCAGCTTCGAGGCGCTCTATGCACAGCGGCTGCAGGAACAGCAGGCTCAAGCCCCGAAAATCGAAATCGCGCACTAACGAGGCGATTCTTTCGATTGTTCTGGCGCTGTCGTCCGTTGGCGTCACCGCGGCCGATTTCAAGACCATCGGAATCAGCGGCACCATTCTCTATGACGGCCCGTCGGCGCGCGCCAACAAATTGTTCGTGGCGACCGCCAACTATCCGGTGGAGATCATCTCCGCGGACGGGGCGTGGGTACGCGTCCGTGACTTTGCCGGCGACCTCGCGTGGGTAGAGCGCAAGGCGCTATCCGACCGGCAGGTCGTGGTGGTGACTGTCCCGACGGTCGAGGCGCGGCTGCAACCCGATGATCGTTCTGCCAGCGCCTTTCAAGTTGCACAAGGCGTTGTTCTTGAAGTGGTGGATACCAACGCACCAGGATGGCTGCGCGTGCGCCACCGTGACGGGGCGTCGGGGTATGTCCGTCTGCGTGAAGTCTGGGGCTACTGATCGGGACAGCGTGCTGCGACGGCATCGACGTCGCTGGCCCTGATCGGGTCGTCCGTCCATGAAGATCGGACTGATCGGAGCGGGCGCTTGGGGATTAGCCCTTGCTGTGACGCTTTCAAAGCGCCATCACGTAACGCTTTGGGCGCGCAGCGCGTCGCAGCGTGCGAGCCTGCGGAACACGCACCGCGACGCCTATCTCCCCGGAATCGATCTTCCCGCCGAGATTCACATCGGCGCCGCGTTCGACGAAATGATCGCATCGTGCGACGTCGTGTTGGTCGCGACACCGACTGCCGCGCTTAGAAGCGTGCTTGAACTTCTAGCCCAGGCACCTGCGCGCCGACCGGTGATCGGCGCGTGCAAGGGATTCGAGCAGGGTACTTCGCTCCTGCCGCATCAGATCGCCGCGAACATTCTAGGGAAGGATCTGCCCTATGCGGCGCTCTCCGGCCCGAGTTTTGCGTTGGAAGTCGCGCGCGGATTGCCCGCGGCACTAACCCTTGCCTCGACCGACGAATCGTTCGCCGCGGCGATGTCGCGCGAGCTCCATCATTCCCGGTTCCGCATCTATTTCACGCCTGATATCACCGGCGTTGAAGTGGGCGGAGCGGTGAAGAACATTATGGCGATCGCGACCGGTATCGCCGATGGGCTTGAGCTCGGCTTGAACGCCCGCGCCGCGCTGATCACACGCGGATTGGCGGAGCTCACGCGATTGGGCGTCGCGATGGGCGGACGCATCGAAACATTCATCGGCCTTGCCGGCGCCGGCGACTTGGTGCTCACTTGCACCGGGGCCCTTTCCCGCAATCGGCGCGTCGGGCTCGAGTTGGCCGCGGGCAAGCCAATCGCCGACGTGCTCGCCCAGCTTGGCCATGTTGCCGAAGGCGTCTACACCGCTCAGGCGGCTGCCGATGTGGCGCAATCGTATGGTGTTGATATGCCGATCACGCGCGCCGTCTGCGCAGTGCTATTCCAGAACATGCCACCCCGCGAAGCGGTCGAGCAACTGCTCTCGCGCGATCCGAAACCTGAGTAGTCATTCCTCCTATCCCCCTATCGAGGCGCCGCGCGGTCTGCATCGGAGGATCCCGAATAGCCGCACTGTCTCCATGCCTCATAGACAACGACCGCGACCGTGTTGGAGAGATTGATGCTCCGAATATTGGGCACCATCGGTACGCGCAGGCGTTCGTTCATGCCGAAGTCATCGAGCACCGACTGAGGAAGTCCGGCGGTCTCCTGGCCGAACACGAAGACATCGTCCGGTGCGAATGCGGCCGCGGCGATTGATCGCGTCCCGCGCGTGCTGAACGCATACATTCGACGGCCAATCATCGTCCGGCGGCACGCGACCCAGTCTTCGTGGATCGTCACATTGCGGATATCCCCATAGTCGAGGCCGGCACGAGCGAGATGCCGATCATCGAGCAGAAAGCCGAGCGGCCGCACCAGATGCAATCGCGCGCCGGTATTGGCGGCCAGTCGAATCACATTGCCGGTGTTGGGCGGAATCTCGGGCTGATAAAGAACGATATCGAACACGTTTGGCACGGGTAAGCCGGTCAGGGGTCAAGCAAAGCGCGCGCGACGACCCAGTTCTCGACGTAAAGAGCGCCATGCGATTTTAACGTCCGGGCCAATTCGTCGAGGGTGGCGCCGGTGGTCATCACGTCGTCGACCACCGCGACACGGCGTCCGATAACCGCCGCTGATGCGCTGAATGCGTTGCGAACGTTACGCGCCCGCCCGCCGATCGGAAGCGCCACTTGTACTGCTGTTTCCCGCACCCTGACGGCCGCACCTGCATCGACGTGAATGCCTGTTCGGACCCCCAGCTTCCGCGCGATTTCCTGGGATTGGTTGAATCCCCGTTCTCGCAATCGCTTCGGTGCCAGCGGCAAAGGAATAATCATGTCCACCTTCGGCGAGTCGCCGATTACCTCCGCAAGGAGGGCCGAGAAAAGCGTCGCCAGGGCCAGCACGTTGCCGTATTTGTATGCCTGCATCAATCGATCGAAGGGAAACTCATAGCGACAGGCAACGAACGATGCGTCGAAGTGCGGTGGTCGGCGAATGCATGCGCCGCAGATCGCACCGTCCTGGTTTGGCAACGCGCATTGTGGACAGTGCGCCGGCAAACGCGGCATCGCATCCAGGCATGGGTCACACAGAAGCGCTTCGCGTGTTGATCCCTGGCAAAGGAGGCAGTCCTGCGGAAGCAGGCCGTTCGCAATTGCGCTGACTGCACGCGAGAAGTGGCTTGTTTTCAATTGCCGATAGTGTTCTGGTGGGTCGAGAACATCGGGACGAATAGTCGCATTGCCCCGAATGATAGACTGCCGGAGGGTGGCACCGCCCAACCCCAACACGCAACCCCAACCTCGTCGGGCCTGCGGATCGCTGCTGCTCGTGCTGAGTCTGGCAAGCCGCCACGATCTGCCAGCCGCTCGCCGATCTTTTCTCGGTTCGACAACGCATACGAGGCCCATGCCCTATCTAGCCGAGCTCGCGCAACGCTTGCAGCGCGCCGAAACGACAAGCGAAGCGCTGGTCGATCGCGCGCTTGCGAACGCCCTCGATCCCCGCGGTGAGGGGCGCCGAACTTTCGTGAAGCTCTACGAAGATAGCGCACGGGAAGCGGCGGTTTGTGCGGACCGGTTGCGCGCCCATGGCGTCATCCCCTCCCCACTTGCCGGCATTCCGATCTCGATCAAGGATCTCTTCGATGTGCGCGGCGAACCAACGCCCGCAGGTTCCAAGGTGCTGGCCAACGCCGCGCCCGCGCAACACGATTCGATTGTCGTCGCCCGATTGCGTGCGGCCGGGGCGATCATCGTCGGTCGAACGAACATGACCGAGTTTGCCTTCTCGGGGCTTGGGATCAACCCTCACTATGGAACACCGCGCAATCCCTACGATCGGTCCACGGGCCGCATTCCCGGCGGATCGTCGTCCGGAGCGGCTGTATCGGTGAGCGACGGAATGTCCGAGGTCGGTATCGGCACCGATACCGGCGGATCGGTCCGCATCCCCGCTGCGCTGTGTGGGTTGGTTGGATTCAAACCGACCGCACGGCGCGTCCCGCGTGACGGCGTGTTGCCGCTCTCCACCACTTTGGATTCCATCGGGCCGATCGCGCGGTCGGTTGCCTGTTGCGCGTTGGTCGATGCCATCATCGCCGGGAAATCGCCGATTGTTCCGACGGCGATGCCGATTGCAGGTTTGCGACTCGGGGTCGTGCGCGACTATGTGTGCGACGGGCTGGAGGCGGCCATCGCGACGGCGTTCGAGCGCGCACTTGCGATCCTGTCGAAAGCGGGCGCACACATCATGGAGATGCCATTTCCCGAGCTCTCGCAATTGCCGGCGCTAAATCGGTCAGGCGGATTCGCCGGCGCGGAGGCCTACGCATGGCATCGCGATCTTCTGCAAGCGCGCGGCGGGGAATACGATCCACGCGTGTCGGTCAGGATTGCCGCCGCGCGAGGATTGTCCGCGGCCGACTATATTGCGCTCGGCGGGCGCCGCGCCAATATGATCGCGCGGGCGCAGCTTGTTGCCACCCCGTACGACGCCCTGCTCATGCCCACGACGGCGATGACCGCGCCTTCGATCGCGCTCCTCGAGGGCGATGACGACCAATACAGCCGCGCGAATTTGGCGATGCTGCGCAATCCGACGACCATCAATTTCCTCGACGGATGCGCGCTTTCGGTGCCCTGTCATGAACCGGGTCAGGCGCCCGTCGGATTGATGATCGCCGGCATGACGGGCGATGACCGCCGCGTATTGCAGGTCGGACAGGCGATCGAAGCCGCCCTCGCCGCACTGGATCGCTAGGCGACTGAAACCATGGCTCAAGGTGGGCCATTCATGATCGACATGCCGGCTGTGCGCCGTTTTGCGAACCGCGCGGCCCGTCGTCCTGCCGGCGCGGGCGACGTGGTGGCGCGCGAGGTCGAATCGCGCATGATCGAGCGATTGGCGTTGGTGAGACTCAGCCCGGCGAGAATTCTCGACGCCGGTTGCGGACGATCCCCCGCCTTCAGCGCGTTGCACGCCAAATATCCGGATGCCGAAATCATCGCGCTCGATTTCGCGCGCGACACGCTTGCAGCGAGTCGCGGGCAACGCGGATGGGTCGAGCGTGCCCGCCAGGTATTGGGTGTGTCGCATCGATCCCTTGTTTGCGCCGACATGGCGACCGTGCCGCTTCCCGGCGCGTCGCTTGGGCTCGTATGGTCCAATCTTTCGCTCGGATCGCAGTCGGACCTGAAGCGCGTGTTCGATGAGTGGCATCGAATCCTCGACGTCGGGGGGTTGGTGATGTTCACTGCCTACGGTCCGGATACGCTGAAGGAGCTTCGCGCGTCATTCGCTGCATCGGGGCAGCCCGCATCGGTACACGCGTTCGTCGACATGCACGATCTAGGCGACATGCTGGTTGGCGCAGGATTCGCAGATCCCGTAATGGATATGGAGCTTCTGACCCTTACATACGCGTCAGTCGGGCAATTGGTCGCCGAAATTCGCGATACCGGCCAATCGAATGCTCTGCTGGAACGGCGCCGAGGTCTGCTTGGCAGGAAACGTTGGCAGGCGGTGCTCGCCGCATATGAAGCGGAGCGTCGTGATGGGCGGATCCCCGCAAGCATCGAAATCGTCTATGGGCACGCATGGAAAGGTCCGCCGAAAAAAAATCGCGACGGAAGCTCGGTCATGCGCTTCGTCCCCGCCGGGCGGCATGCGCAAAAGGCGTTGCGGTGAACCCGGCCTGCCCGGAAGAGGCCGGCGTTCGCGTCTACCCCAGGGGCATCAACAGGTTGCTTGTTGCGGCCGAATTCATCAATGAGCTTGATCCGGGATTCATAGATGTGTTAATTTTTAAGGTTGATGCCGATGCAAGTCGCCGGGTGAAAGTGCGACGCGTCGTCCGAACCCCCTGAGTTTTTGCCCCTCCACGTCGCGCTGATGACAGAGCCAGCAAGCCCCTTCGCGCACCCGGACGCCCATGGCGAGGCTGCGGGCTTCAGCATCGTCGTCAAGCGCAATCGTTCGATCGTGCCGAGGGCGATGTTTCTGGGCATTGCCGGGGTCGCAGGCTTTTCGTTCGCGGTGGGGCTTGCGTTTGCCTGGTTCGGACTCTGGCTCGTGTTGCCGTTTGTGGGGCTTGAAGTCGCGGCGCTGATCCTCGCGTTTGGCGTGTATTCACGCCATGTCTCGGACAATGAGACTATTCGCCGCGACGAGCACGGACTGGCGGTTGAAATCCGCCAGGGCAACCGGTTACTGAAGTATCGACTCGACGCGCATTGGGCGCAATGCGTCCTCGATAACGTAGGGCGCGAGGTGCGGCTATTGATCGGGTCGCACGGAAAGTTCGTGCAGATCGGTCGCCACCTCGACGAAGAGGGGCGGCGCCAGCTGAGAAATGAACTGCATGAACGGCTGCCCGAGCATCGCGCCGGCCGTGACTGAATTCGACAACACGCAAACTGCTTGGGGAAGGAATGAGAAGCGTAGCAAGACGGCTCAGTTGCGGGATCGCACTCGCAACGATGTGCGGCATCGCAGCCGCGCAAACAACGTACAGCAAGTACAACTTCCCGCCACCTGCCACGAAGATTGCCGCCGATGTGAACGATCTCCACATCACCATGATGTGGATCATCGCGGTGATTTTCGTCGGCGTATTCGGCGTGATGTTCTATTCGATCTTCAGGCATCGAAAATCGGTCGGCCATAAAGCCGCCCATTTCCACGAGCACACCGGCGTCGAAATCGCGTGGACAATCGTTCCGTTCGCGATTCTGATCATCATGGCGATTCCCGCGACGAAGGTCTTTCTCGCCATGAAAGACACGGCCCAGCCCGATTTGACCATCAAGGTCACCGGCTTTCAGTGGAAGTGGGGATACGATTACCTCAAGGGCGAGGGGGAAGGCATCGGCTTCCTGTCGAATATCTCGACGCCGCGCGATCAAGTCGAGGGCAATGCGCCCAAAGGGGAACACTACCTCCTCGAGGTCGACAACCCGATGGTGGTTCCGGTGAACAAGAAGATTCGCTTGGTGATCACCGCGAACGATGTGATCCATTCATGGTGGGTCCCCGCATTCGCGGTAAAGCAAGACGCCATCCCGGGATTCGTCAGGGATTCATGGTTCCGTGCGGACAAAGAGGGCACCTTCCGCGGACAGTGTGTCGAGCTGTGCGGCAAGGACCACGGCTTCATGCCGGTGGTCGTCAAGGTGGTGTCCGACGGCGAATACAAGAACTGGGTGGCCGAGCAGAAGAAGACCATTGCTGCCGCGGCCGAAGATCCCAACAAGCAGTGGACGGTTGCCGAGCTCGTCGCACGTGGCGAGAAGGTCTATACCGGTAATGGCGGCTGCGTTGCCTGCCACCAGGCAAACGGCGCCGGGATCCCCGGAACTTTCCCTGCCTTGAGCGGATCACCGGTCGCAACCGGTCCCAAGGAGGGGCAGATCGGCGCGATTCTCAATGGCATCGTGAAGGACGGCAAGCCGACTGCCATGGCCTCGTTCAAGCACCTTTCCGACACCGACATCGCGGCGGTCATCACCTACACCCGCAACAGCTGGGCGAACAAGGTGGGCGACATGGTTCAGCCGGGCGACGTCAAAGCAGCACGCAAGTAACAGATTCCATTCAGGAGCTAGCGGTATGAGCACTGCGACGCACGCACACGACCCCGCCCACCACGACGCGCATGGTCATGACCATCGCCCGTACGGGATGATGCGGTGGTTGACAACAACGAACCACAAGGATATCGGCACCCTCTATCTTTGGTTCAGCTTCACGATGTTCATGACGGGCGGCTTGCTCGCCCTTGGCATTCGGGCCGAGCTCTTCGAACCCGGCATGCAGCTATGGCGGCCCGAGTTCTTCAATCAGCTCACCACCATGCATGGCCTCATCATGGTGTTCGGCGCGATCATGCCGGCGTTCGTCGGATTCGCGAACTGGCAGGTGCCGATGATGATCGGTGCGCCCGACATGGCGTTCGCCCGGATGAACCTCTGGAGCTTCTGGCTTCTTCCGCCGGCAGCTACGCTTCTGGTGGCATCGTTCTTCGTGCCGGGGGGCGCAACCGCTGCCGGATGGACGATCTACGCACCGCTATCGACGCAGATGGGTGCGGGTATGGACCTTGGAATTTTCGCGCTCCACATCATGGGGGCGAGCTCGATCATGGGGTCCATCAATATCGTCGTCACCATCTTGAACATGCGCGCACCCGGCATGACCCTGATGAAGATGCCGCTCTTCGTCTGGACCTGGCTCATCACCGCGTACCTGCTGATTGCGGTAATGCCGGTGCTCGCGGGCGCCATTACCATGGTTCTCACCGATCGCCACTTCGGCACTTCGTTCTTCAACGCGGCCGGTGGCGGCGATCCGGT
>JANMUI010000322.1:0-7061 GCA_031391405.1 Betaproteobacteria bacterium | reverse complement strand
CCCAACAGTCCGGTCCTCGAGCTGCACGACGCCGTGCAAACCGAACAGGTGATCCACAACCACGCGATCCGCTCGCTCGCGCAACCCGGCCGCCCGGTCGGTGTGGCGAGCTGTCCCATCAAGGCGGCACAGTGGGCGGCCGAACCGTGGACGCCGGCACCCCGCCTCGGTGCGGATACGCGAACGGTTCTCGAGTCGCTTCTTGGCATGGGCGCTGCGGAGATCGATGCATTGATGCAATCCAACGTCATCGGCGCGTCGCAATGAGTGCTCGCGTGCGAAGCCTCCTCGCAGCGCTCGCGCTGTCTGCAACCGCGGCCCTGGCAGCCGACTATCCCGAGCGGCCCGTGCGCTTGATCGTGCCGTTCGCACCCGGCGGTGGCACCGACATTATCTCGCGTCACATTTCACAGCGCATGGGCGAGGTCCTCGGCGTGCAGATCCTGGTCGAGAATCGTGCCGGCGGTGCGGCCAATATCGGCACCGAGCTCGCCGCCCGCGCGGCGCCTGACGGCCACACGCTGCTCTTCGCATCAATTTCCAATAGCGTGAACGCGGCACTCTTCCCGAAGCTGCGATTCGACATCCAGAAAGACTTTGCGCCCGTCTCGCTATTCGCCACCGTGCCGCTCATGCTCGCGGTGCATCCGGCGTTCCCGGCGCAGTCGGTGCAAGAGCTGATTGCGCTCGCCAAAGCACCGGGGAAGCGGTTGAACTACGGGTCGGGCGGCATCGGCACGGCGAACCATGTGGCGGGCGAGCTGTTCAAGCAGCTTACGAATGTGGAGATTGACCACATCCCGTACAAAGGGGGTGGGCCCGCGCTGGCCGACTTGGCGGGCGGTCATCTGCATATGGTGTTCACGACGATGACCTCGACGCAAGAGATGGTGAAGTCCGGTCGCTTGAGAGCCCTGGCCACGACCGGTGCCACACGCTCGCCTGGCGCGCCCGACTTGCCCACCATGATCGAAGCAGGCGTTGCAGGGTACGAGGTCACCGCCTGGTATGGCTTGCTCGCACCGGCCGGGACACCGCCACCTGTCATCACGCGCTTGAGCACGGAGCTCGCGCGCATCGCCCGCGCGCCCGAGGTGGTCGCTTCGCTTCGCGCCCAAGGGACGCAGACCATCGGCAGCACGCCGGACGAATTTGCCGCCTTCCTGCGCGCGGAAATCGAGAAATGGGCCATGCTCGCGAAAGCCACCGGATTGAGAGCAGAGTGAAGCGGCACGCATGATCAGTCGGATTGGTCGAGAAACGGAAAAAACGTGATGGCAGCCGGTCACTACGAACTGATCGTCATTGGTGAAGGCGTTGCAGGATTGACTGCCGCGTGCCATGCGTCGCGCGCCGGCATGACAACCGCAACGCTTGAAGCCGCGCTCTTCGGTGGGCTCATCACCAACATCAACTCGCTCGACCCCGCGCCGGTCATCGACGGCGCTGAACCATCCGCGATGGGTGCCGACTTGGCTGCCGGGCTCTTCGAGGCGTGCATCGAAGCAGGCGCAGAGCACATCGATGATCGCGTGGTGGCACTGCGACGCGGGGCAGCAGGCCTCTTGCTCCAAACGGAGCAAGCAGAGTATTCCGCAGCGCAAGTGATCATCGCCACCGGCGCGCATATCCGGCCACTTGGCGTACCGGGTGAGGCCGAATTCGCTGGTCGCGGCGTCTCGCAATGCGCCGACTGCGATGGTCCGCTCTATCACGGCAACGAGGTCGTGGTGGTCGGTGGCGGCGACTCGGCGCTCCAGGAAGCGCTCGCACTCGCGGAGCATTGCGCCCGCGTGCATCTCGTCCACCGTCGCGAGCAGTTTCGCGGACGCGACGATCTCGTCGTACGCGTCCGCGCGTCCTCGAAGGTTCAGATCCATTGGAACACCGAGGTCGAGGCGATCGAAGGTAACACCGCAGTCGAAGGCGTACGCCTGCGAAAAGCGGGAACCACAGTGAATCTACCGTGTGCCGGCGTGTTCGCCTACACCGGCCTCGTCCCAAATACTGCGTTCCTGCCCGCCGAAGTCATCCTTGACGAAAGCAGGCGTGTGCGCACCAATGCCCTGCTTCTCTCCAGCATGCCCGGGGTCTACGCTGTCGGGGCGGTACGCGCAGGCTGCGGCGGCACCGCCCTGGACGCGATGCGGGACGGTCGCGAAGCTGCGCGGAACATCGCTGCCCGGCGCGCGTGACCGCCGCCCTCTTTCATCCATCGCCCAACGATCCATGACGACCACATGAAATTCGAACTTTCCGCCGAGCAAAGAGCCATGGTGCATACCGTCCGTGATGTCGCACGCCAGCAGTTCCGGGGGCGCGCGATGAAATACATGGACGGCACGTTTCCGTGGGACAACATGCAGGTGCTCGCCACGTTGGGTGTGCTCGGCATGGCGGTACCGGAAGAATACGGCGGCACCGATCAGAGCGTGTTCGACACCGCGCTCGTGCTGGAAGAGATCGCGAAGGAGTGCTATGTCACGGCGATGGCCGTGCTGGGTGAAGTCGGCGTACAGTCGCGCATTATCGCGACCTATGCACCCGAGAGCTTCAAGCGCCGCGTGCTGCCGAAGATCTGCAGCGGCGAGTACATGCTGGCGATCTGCATGACCGAGCCGCACGCCGGGACCGATGTCGCGAACTATCGGACCAACACGACGTTGCATGCCGACCGCGCCCGCGTGATCGGTGTGAAGACCCTCATCAGCCGCGTCGACGAGGCGCAGGTGTTCATCGTCTTCACCCGGATCAATAACCAGCCTGGGCGCGACGGGATCGGCTGCGTACTGATCGAACGCGGCACGCCGGGCTTCATCGTCAATGGCCGCTTTCATACGATGGGCGGGGAGAACCTCGCCGAGATCCGGTTCGAGAATTGCGAGGTCCCGCTCGAAAACGTGATCCTGCAGGAAGGCGGGTTCCGCAAACTGCTCAGTGCATTCAACACCCAGCGATGTCTGAACCCGAGTATCTCGCTTGGTCTGGCCGAGGGCGCGTTTCAAGAGGCCATCAAGTACGCGCGCGATCGCACCGCGTTCGGCCGCTCGATCTCCGAGTTCCAGGGCATGCGCTGGAAGCTCGCCGAGATGTATCGCGATATCGAAGCCGGGCGCAGTCTCCTCTACCGCGCCTGCATGACCGCGAATCCGTTTCCCGATCCGCACGAGGCCGCGATCGCGAAGATGTACTGCAACGAGATGTCGATCCGCGTCACCAGCGAAGCGATTCAGGTGCACGGCGGCTACGGCTTCACCGACGAGTACCCGGTGTCACGGTTCTACCGTGGTGCACGCTATGGTTCCTTGGGCGGCGGCACCACCGAGACGCTGAAAGATCTCGTCGGGAAAATGCTTATCAGCGATTTCGATGATGTCGATGGCTTCCTCGGCCTGGGTACGTTCTGACATGACGGCCGAGCAACGTCAATCGTCCGCCGTTGCGTCGGCGGCGGGCCAGTCGCTCGACGGGGTCGTGGTCATCGACCTTTCGCACATCTACAACGGCCCCTATGCGACCTTCCTGATGGCGATGGCCGGTGCCAAAGTCATCAAGGTCGAACCCGTGGAAGGCGAGCACCTGCGCCACCGCGCCGATCTCGGCGGCGCCGCCCTGCCGTTTGCGATGCTGAACAGCAACAAGGATGCGGTCACCTTGAATCTGAAGAGCGAACGCGGGCGCGAGCTGCTCTTCGAGATGGTGCGGCGAGGCGATGTGCTGGTCGAGAACTTCGCGCCCGGCGTCACCGATCGGCTCGGCATCGGACCCGCCGTGTTGCACGAGATCCATCCGCGGCTCATCTACGCGTCGAGCTCCGGGTTCGGGCGTTCCGGTCCGTATCGGGACTATCCCGCGATGGACCTCACGGTGCAGGCGATGTCAGGCGTGATGAGCGTCACCGGCTTTCCCGATCGGCCGCCGGTGAAAGCAGGCCCTGCGCTGTGCGATTTTTTCGCCGGCGTGCATCTCTTCGGCGGGATCATGGCGGCGCTCTACGAACGCGAGAAGACGGGTCGCGGCCGCACCGTCGAAGTGTCAATGCAGGAGGCGGTGTACGCATCCCTCAGCTCGAACCTCGGCATGTACCACGGTCGCGGCGGCAAGGTGCCCCCACGTACCGGCAATCGTCACGGCGGCCTCGCCGAAGCGCCTTACAACGTGTATCCGACCCGCGACGGCCACATCGCGATCATCTGCAATAACAATCGGCACTTCCATGGCCTGCTCGATGCGATGGGCCGCGCCAAGCTCAAACAGGATCCGCGCTACGCCGACTTGAAATCCCGCGTCCAGCACATTGACGAAGTCGACGCGCTGGTTTCCGCATGGACGGCACAGTTCGATCGCGACCAACTGGTGACCACCTTGCTCGCCCATCGGGTGCCCCATGCACCGGTCCGCGATCTCAGCGAGGTCGTCAACGATCCGAACATGCACGCGCGCGGCACCTTGCAATGGCTGGACCATCCGGAGTACGGGCGCGTCGTGTTGCAGCACAGTCCGATCCGGATGGATGGCACCGAGCTGGTACCGCTGCGTCCGAGCAGCCGGCTCGGTGAACAGAATGAGGCAGTGTTCGGCGAGTGGCTCGGCCTGAGCGCCGGCGAGCTTGCTGCGCTTGCGCGCGACAAAGTGATCTAACGAATCTACGCGCCAGACCACGCAGATTTGTGGCCCGTCTGACTACCCGGATTTCCCGGCCGGCTTGACCAACGGCCGGCCCACCACGTTCTCGCGACGCAGCGCGGCAATTTCCTCCGTCGAGAAACCCGCTTCGTCCAGGATCTCGTCGACATGTTCATTGAACTGCGGAGGGATTCTGCGGACTGCGCCCGGCGTGCTCGATAGCTTCACCGGAATCCCGGCCCAGCGATATTGATCGCGCTCGATCAGCATCTCGCGATGGCGCGTGTGGGGATGGTTAAACGCCTCGGGAATCGTTTGCACGAGCCCGGCCGGCACACCCGCATCGAGCAAGGCCTGGCAGAGCGTCGGTCCATCACGCTCCGCAATCTCGGCTTCGATGATGGGCGTGAGCGCCGCATTGTTGGCGACGCGGTTCGCGTTGAGGGCAAAGCGCGGATCGCGAGCGAGCGCGGGGCGACCGAGCACATCGCACAGACGGGTGAACTGCAAATCGTTCCCGACTGCAATGTAGAGCGCGCTCCGGTTGGTGTGATACAGGCTGTACGGTGAGATGTTCGGGTTGTCGTTCCCGGTGAGGCCGGGCGTCTTACCCGACAGGAACCAGTTCGGCGCGTGTGGATGGGTGAGAGCGATCGCGCTATCGTAAAGCGTCGCCTCGACGTGCTGCCCGACGCCGCTCCGCTCGCGTGCATAGAGCGCGAGCAGAATGCCGATCACGAGATTGGAGCCCGCGGCCATGTCGACCACCGGGACACCAATTCGAAGCGGTCCGCTCTGCCTGGAACCGTTTACCGAAATCAAGCCGGCCCACGCCTGCACCATCACGTCGTAACCCGGTGCACCGCCAAGCGGACCGTCGGCACCGAAGCCGGTCACGGTCGCATGGATGAGTCGCGGAAACCGGCCGGACAGCACATCGAAGCCGATGCCCCACTTCTCCATCGTGCCCGGCTTGAAATTCTCGACCACGACGTCCGCACGCTCGAGCAGGCGGAGCAACACGGCCCTTCCCGCCTCGCTCGCGAGATCGAGCGACATGCCCCGCTTGTTGCGATTGACGTTGATGAAGATCGACGCAGTCTCGTTCAGGAACGGCGGGCCCATCGCTCGCGTTTCGTCGCCGGTCGGCGGCTCGATCTTGATAACGTCCGCGCCATGGTCGGCAAGTGTCTGCGCGGCGAGTGGCCCACCAAGCACGCGTGAGAGATCCAGCACCCGCACGCCGGCCAGCGCGCCGCAGCCCGCGGACCCGGGTGACTTCGATACCGTCATGGCTTTCCCCTTCGCTCGCGACCACCCTCGATCACGCCTCGCCGATCATCGTAACGCGGTTTCGCAAGACGGCATTTCCTACTCGACGAGGGGAAGACATCGCCAAGCTGGCGCCGCTGCACGTCGCTCCGATGCACCTCGCTCCCCCGACGCCTTTGCCGATTTGTTTTAGGATGGCCTACATTCGAGTAAGCAGTTGATTCAACGAGCACACCATGCCGGTTCTTGTGTATGCAAATAGAATCATGACGCCTTACAAAACGTCATTTAGGATGGTGTCTTTGCCGTCGATTGGGATGGCAACTAAACGTTCGGCGTCACAGAGCTGTTCGGTGATTGAACCCCAGGCATGTCATGGCGAAAGCGACGTCTAGCGCGAAGGAGGCGAACAATGACTGAAGAGGAAAAGATCGAATTGGCGGCCGTAAATGCCTCGAAACAGAAAAGTCTGGAGCTGCTATTTGACTATACAAAATTTCACATCGGCTTGTATCTGACTCTCACGGCGGCGTACGTTGCACTGGCTACGGCGACTGTGAATGATAAGCCGATTGTTACACTCATCCCAGAGCTTCTTTGGTTTGCGGTCACCGCTTTTATGGCCGCTGGGCTTGCGGGCGGAGTCATCGCGAGTAGCATTACGCAGACGTTGGCGCGGAGCAGCGAAGAATTCCTTTCGCTCCCAATCGGTCCTTGGGAAATCAAAGCGATTCACTTTCGCGCACGTGCGTGGACGTGGATTGAACACACCGCATTCTGGATTGGCTTGGTTCTCGCCGTTTTCTCATTTCAAAAGTGACGCCGAACCCGCCGATAAACGCGGACCTCCGCCAGCGGGCTTCGCCCTCGGCGTCGGCCGGTTATCGGCATCGTTATCGCGCCAAGACAAGCTTGGCGCATCTTGCTGGGTGAAAGTCCCGGCCGGGCAAGGGCTAACCACCCACCCGTATCGATTGTTGCACCTGCGGCGGAGCCGGGAGGTCGATGGCGAACAAAGTAGGTGAAGCGTACACAGAGAATCCTGTAGGCCGTAGGGGCGACCGTGTGCCCTGAAAGCTGGAACAGCTTCGACATGCAAAGTTGCGGATGGTGAGGGTTTTAACGCGCCCGAAGCCAACACGAAGCATCCGTCATCGGTGAGG
>JANMUI010000319.1:0-8077 GCA_031391405.1 Betaproteobacteria bacterium | reverse complement strand
GGGTCAAGGGTCAAGGGTCAAGGGTCAAGGGTCAAGGGTCAAGGGTCAAGGGTCAAGGGTCAAGGGTGAAGGGTGAAGGGTCAAGGGTGAAGGGTCAAGGGTGAAAAGACTCCCTCTCCACCGTCACCGGGGGAGAGGGTTGGGGAGAGGGGGATCACCTTTCACCCTTCACCCTTCCCGCTTCCCCGTCTCTCGCCTCGATCAACCACGCCGCGATCGCATCAAGCACCGTGGTGGCTTCCCCGAGCGCGGGTAAGGTGTTGAACGTGACGCCTGGGTGCGCGATGCGTCCGGCATCGATCAGCGCGATCACGTCCCGCTTCAAATGCCCGCCTTGACCCAGGAATAGCGGGGCGACTTCCATCACATCGACGCCGTCAGCAATCATCGTGGCGATGGCATCGGGAAACGTGGGCGGTGTGAATTCGAGAAAAGCAACTTCAACCCGCAGCGACGATTCGCTCGAACGCACTCGATCAGCGATGGCGCGCATCGGAGCGGACCATAGCGGATCGCGCGAACCATGCCCGAGAAGGATCAACCCCTTCGTCACCGTGGCCCTTGCAGGAGTGAGGGCAGCATATCGAGATTTTCGAGCAGGCGGTGCGCGCCGGCACGGGTCAACATTGCGCAGTCTGCCGCGCCGGTAAGCACCGCAAATGCGTGCACACCCGCCGCCTTGCTCGCATCGATATCAAGCGGCGTGTCCCCCACATACACCGCCTCCGACGGACGTATTCCCATTTTTTCGAGACAGAGCAGAATGCCCTCGGGATCCGGTTTGCGCTTCTTCACATCGGCATTCGTCACGATGGCGCTGAAGTGATGCGCGACACCTGCTTCCTGCAACAGCTCGATCAAGGCCGGAGATGCATTGGTCATGATGCCAAGCGCGATCCCTTTTCGTTCCAGGGCGCGCAGCGTATCGACCAGCATCGGAAAGATCCGCGCATGCTCTCGGAGCACGGGCATCCAGATGTCGCGGGCGCTGCGGCCCATGGATTTGATGTGCAGCTCGCGCTCCGCGGCATCGCAAGGCACGACATCCGACCAGAAATTCGAGCCGGTAACGAGCGCATGCCGAACGTGCTCAATCGTCACCGCATAACCGAACGGACGTGCCGCGCGCATCGCCAGCTCATGGTAGGCATTCACCGAATCGAAGATCGTGCCATCGACGTCGAAGACGCAGGCCTTCACGCGCTTCTGCGACCAGGGCTCGAGCGCAACCGTGTGGCCATCGGCAAGTGCCAATTGCTGGCGCACGCGAATCGCCGAGATCACCTCGATCGTATCTTCGGGATAGCCCGGTATCGCCGGCACGACCGCGGCAGCCGCGAGGCCGCCGATCCGTAGCGGAATGCATTGGGCGCTGCAGAATGACGAATCGGGCGGCGTGAGCGTCGGGGATGGCATCGATCGCACCACTCGCCATGCTGCGATCGTTGCAGCGTCGGTGATTTGAAGGTTGACCGTTCCCGGATAGGGGTCGATGCCGGCGCATGCGATCGTCTGCCGGCGCACCCAGTCGAGCTGCGTGAAGCCTGCCGCTTCGCCACGCCCGGTAACGAGGCGCCCGGAGATGCTCCCGGTCATGCAGTGCTCCCTCGCCGAAGTGAAGGGGCGAGGATAGCAAATCGTGAGGCGTCAGGATTTCGCGGGGCAGGCCCCGCTGTTCCCCGCTGTTCCCCGCTGTTCCTCGCTGTTTCCTATTGACGGTTGCTATGCATTTTGATTGCCACGAACCCGGCCACGCATCACGCCGAAGACGGCCATGAGGCCAAGCAGGACCAGTATTGCGTCAGGCTCACTGCCTATCCGCACGGCGCATCCACCGCCACCGCCGCTGTTCCCGCCGGCTGAGCTCGCCGCACCAGTGGGTGCCGCGCCGCCGCTGTTCGCATTGCCAGGTGCCGGTGGCGGGGCCGACGTCAATGGCTGCGCCAACGGTTCGGGTGTGAACACGAGTCCCCCGCCTGCCGGATTGGGAGGCGGTGAGGCGGCCGCACTGACCGCCGCCGCCGCATCCGCGATCCCCGCGCCGCAGGTGGTTGTGGTGCAGGTGGAATTGGGAAACGCGCGGGCCGAACGCCTGAGCGTCCAGTACACCTGATAAGGGGATAGTTGCGAATTGGCCGCCAGCATGAGGGACACCACGCCGGAAACATGCGCGGCCGACTGGCTCGTGCCAATCACATAGGCAAGCGCGTCGGCAGCAGGCACCGTGGATCCGGTGTTGGAAAGGGAGAGGATGCCATTGGTCGCGTCGGTCGCTGAATTGAACATCCCACCGGGCGCTGCGATCGCGACATTCGAGCCGACGTTGGCGTACAGCGCGGCTCTTGAACCGTTGCGATCGGTGCCCGTAACTACAATCACCGTCCTGCAATTTGCTGGTGCGATCCTCTCCGCTGCGCCGGCATCGTTACCCGCGGCGACGACGATCGCGCGCACGCCTGCACGCAAGGCGGCATCGATCGCAGACTGTTCTTCGATACTGCATGCGCTTGGACCACCCAGGCTCATGTTGATGACATGCGCGGGAGTCGGGTTGATCGGCGTGCCGGGGACGGACAAGCCGGCCGCCCATCGCACCGCGTCAATCGTGTCGGATGCATAACCTCCGCACTTACCTAGCACGCGCACCGGGAGCACACGCGTGTTCCAGTTGATGCCCGCCGTGCCGACGCCGTTATTGCCATTGGCCGCGATAATGCCGGCGATATGCGATCCGTGCCATGAGCTCGACATCGCTTGTGGACACGATTGGAACGGGGTTTGGCCCGCTTCGGCTACGGTCACGAAATCCCCTGGGTCGCTCGGATCCGCGTCCCGCCCGTTCCCGTCGTTTGCCGTATTGAAACCCGCAACGCCAGGGTCGCCACTCACGAAATCGTAGCCGCCCAATATTCGACTGGATGGTGTCGTGAGCTCACGGTGGCTGCGCAGGATGCCGGTATCGAGCACGGCCACGACCGTGTTGGCCGATCCCTGCGTCGTGTTCCACGCGGCTTCCGCATTGATGCCACCCGGCGCGCCCTTGAGATTCCACTGCTCGATGAACAATGGATCGCTTGGAACGAGCTGCGGAAAACGCCGATGGTCGACTTCGGCGTGCGCGACCGATGGATCCGATTTCAAACGTTCGACGATCGATGCGACTTCCGCAGGCGGCATCGCACGGTGCAGGCGCATGACGTGAGCGCCGCTTCCGGTGCGTCGCACCGGCGTGAGATCCATGATCGCCGCACTCGACAGCGAGCGGACGCGATCGGCGCCCATCGGCGTGACCACGCCAAACGCCTGCAGGAGAACCGCATCGGCGTCGTCTTTGATGCGGACAATGATCCGGTCGGTGCTGTGTTGATCAACGTATTGCCTCGCTGCGTTCACTCGCAGCGCCAGGCCGTCATTCGCAATCGCCTGATCGCAGGTTCCGGCTAGAACGGTCGCACCGATCGCGACGGCAACGCCGGTCCGCGTGACAGCAATGATCGACATTGCATCACCCCTTTATGGTTTGCGCTGTGGGAGGCGAATCAAGGAACGGAGGAATGCGGGCGTACTGCAATGGCGACCGCTACTCGGGTGCCCGTTCGATTCATCGCAATCATGCCCGGTTCCGGCGCGCGTTGGAATCTAAAACCGCCGAATGGGGGTGATCGGCCGATTGGCGAGCGCCAGCGAGGTCGCACAACGTCTGACGGTACACTACCGTCACGGTGCCGCAAGGCACTCCTCGTAGTGCGGTATATCCCGAGGGGGGTCATCATGGATCGATTCGTGCGAGCCTGGTTCGGAATGCTTGCGGTGGCGATGAGCGGCCTCGCGCCTGCCGCCGTCGCGCAGGAATATCCATCCCGACCGGTCACGATGATCGTGCCCTACGCGGCCGGCGGCCCGGGTGACCAGATCGCACGGGTACTGCAGAATGAGATGGCGCAGCGCCTCGGTCAGAATCTCGTGGTCGAGTTGAAGCCTGGCGCCGGGGGCAATATCGGTGCCGAATACGTCGCGAAGACGAGCAGACCCGATGGCTACACCATCCTCAAGACCGCGACCAGCCTCGCCAGCAATCCCATTCTGCAAAAGAACTTTCCGTTCGATCCGTTCAACGATCTCATTGCGGTGGCCGGCGTCAACATCATTCCAATGAGCGTGGCGGTGAACCCCTCGGTGCCGGTCAAGGATCTGAAAGAGTTCATCGCCTGGGCCAAGAAGAAAGAGAAGGGCAACGGCGTCACCTTCGGGTCCGCGGGGCCGGGCACCACGACGCATCTATCGGGCGTGCTGTTTGCCGACGTTGCAGGCATTGAAGTGACGCATGTGCCTTTCAAGGGCGTGGCCCCTGCGCAAGTCGCGCTACTCGGTGGTCAGATCGAAGCGATGTTCGATTTCGCCAGCACCATTGCCCCGCATATCAGGGCCGGCAAGGTACGCGGTTTGGCGGTTGCGGCGAATGCGCGATTGGCAAGCCTGCCCGAGCTGCCTACGGCGACGGAGCAGGGGGTCAACTACGATTTCGCCGGATGGTTCGGCGTGTTCGCACCGCGCGCGACCCCGCCTGCCATCGTGGCGAAGTTGAATGACGCGGTGAACTTCGCGCTTAACCATCCTGATGTGCGGAAGCGTTTTGCCGATCGCGGAGAAATCGTGACGCCGGGCACGCCCGAAATGTTCGCGAAGTACTTTCGCGAACAAGTGGATGTTTGGCGAAAGCTGATGGCGGCGGGGCGGTTGCAGCACATCGACTGAAGATTTCGTCCATTGCGGTGATAGCTCTACGCCTGAGATAAGGGGAACGAAATGATGTTTGGTGATCTCCGCGGTTGGATCGACCACCTGCGCAACGAAGGCGAGTTGCAGGAGATCAACGCCAAGGTCGATTGGGACTGTGAGCTGGGTACGATCGATCGCAAGGCGTTTGGGGAGGGCGCTACATCGATACGATCCAGGGCACGGTCACCAAGGACCTCGTTTCGGGGCGGCTGAATGTCGGTTGCTATCGAGGCATGGTCGGCAAGAAGGACACCATCCCGTCCCTCCTTTGGCGCGCGCAGAACTGGGGACAACACTTCGGCAAGTACGCGGAAAAAGGCGAGCCGATGCCGGTCGCGTGTGTGTACGGATGGGAGCCCACCTCGCGTTCTGCGCGGCCTCGCCGATCCCACCGCATATATCCGAATTCGATGTGATGGGTGCGATGCGCGGCAAACCGGTCGACCTCGTTTCATATACACAGCTTCCGATCTTGAGCTGTTTCCATCGGCGATTGTTCGTTGTCCCCTTTGCGTCCTTCGCGTCCATTGCGGTTAATAAATTCCTACAATGAAGAAAAAACTCATCATCGCGATCACCGGCGCCTCCGGGGTCATCTACGGGATTCGCGCGCTCGAGATCCTTCGCGCCGCGGGCAACTTCGAGACGCACCTCGTGCTCTCTCCTTCAGCGGCCCGCACGATCGCCGAAGAAACCGACTACGCCACCACCCAGGTGAAGGCGCTCGCCGACACGTTGCATAGTTATCGCGACATCGGCGCTTCCGTTTCGAGCGGGTCGTTCAAGACCGAAGGCATGCTGATCGCACCATGTTCGGTCAAGACCTTGTCGGGCATCGCCAACTGCTTCGATGACGATTTGATCGTGCGCGCCGCCGACGTGCAACTCAAGGAGCGCCGGCGCGTCGTACTGCTGTTTCGGGAAACGCCGCTGCACGCCGGTCATATTGAATTGATGGCGCAGGCAACGCGCAATGGCGCGATCGTCATGCCGCCCGTGCCGGCGTTCTATCACCGTCCGCAATCGCTCGATGACGTCGTCAATCAAACCGTGGGACGCGCGCTCGATCTGTTCGGGATCGACGCCGGCATCGTGAAGCGCTGGCAGGGCACCGATTCGACGCGGCTGAAAGAGCGCCGAACGCCGGGAGACGACGCGGCATGAGCAACCGTGCAGATTCTCTGGTCCGCGGAATCGATTGGTTGATTACCGTCGATCCGACGCGGCGGGTCATCCGCAACGCGGCCATCGCGATCAAGGATGGCAAGTTTGCCGCGATCGGGAAGTCCGCGGAGATCGAGCAAGGGTGGAGCGCCGATCGAATCGTCGATGGTGCGGGCACGGTCGTGACGCCGGGTTTCATCGACAACCATCTGCACGCCTCGTTCCAGATGTCGCGCGGCCTTGCCGATGAGGCGAATGCCCAGTCGTTTCTCTTCGAACATATGTATCCCTACGAGGCGTCGAATACGGAAGAAGACGTTTATGTGAGCGCTTCTTTCGCCGCCCTCGAGCTCCTGCGCCATGGCGTCACCTGCTTCATCGATCCGGGCAACTATCACCCCGACGCCACGGTGCGTGCGGTCATGGCCACCGGCATGCGAATGAATGTGGCGTGCAGTTGCTTCGACCAGACGAAGTCGGTGCTGGGGCTCCTGCCGCCCTCGATGATCGAATCGACCGAGAAGTGCCTCGACAAAACCCAAGGCATGTTCGACACCTACCTTGGGAAGCATCAAGGCCGGCTCTCGGTAAGCGCGTCGTTTCGCGGCCTCAACAACGCTACCGACCAACTCATCACCGGGCTCAAGGACATCGCCAACAAACACGGGAGCTTCGTGCAGACCCATGCGTGCTTTTCCTATTCGACGCGTGATTCGAGCATCGCGCAGCACGGCAAGCCCGAAATCGCGCGCCTCGAATCGCTGGGTGTGCTCGATGAACGTACCGTGCTCGTGCACTCGGGCTGGCTCGAACCGCAAGAGGTCGCGATGCTCGCCAAGCGAAAGCCGACCTTGGTATGCAGTCCGTCGTCGTCGGTCCACAACGGCTACGGATACCTCACGGTCGGCATGCATCCTGAGTTGCTCGCGCTCGGCGTGAATGTCACGCTCGGGTCGGATCATGCGTGCTCCGGTATTGTCGACATCGTCCAGGAGATGCGCATGTGCGTCTGTGGATACAAGGAGGCGCGCGCCAATCCGCGCGTCATGCCGCCGGAAACCGCGGTCGAGATGGCAACGATCAACGGTGCGAAGGGCCTTGGTATGGACGATCGAATCGGTTCGGTGGAAGCCGGCAAGGAAGCGGACTTCGTGATGTTCGATGCCACCGTTCCGGAATGGCAGCCGCTTTATAACCCGGTATCGAATCTGGTCTACAGCGCGACCGGCAACACCGTGAAGCATGTCTACATCGGTGGCGATCAGGTTCTCAAGGACGGCAGGCCAACGAAGATCAATTATGACGACGTCATGCGCGAGGTGAAAACCACAGCCGAGCGCATTGCCGGGCGTTTGAATATGAAGAAAATGATCAAGCTGCAATGGCCGGTGGAGTAGCACCCTGAAGCTTGCCCCTTGTCAAAGGGGGTGCCAAAGCAAAGCTTGGCTTGTCAAAGAGGGTGCCTGAGCGGAGCGTGGCGGGGGTTCATATTCCGATTCGATCGATTTATATAGCCATTAATTCGTTCTATTAGGATTCAACCCTCCCTACCATCGCGCTCCTCAACGGAGCTTCTGCGATGGAAAACCTTTTTTCTCCCACGATCGCAAGGTCGGATCGTTTATCGGGGCACGCGGCGTCGACGACCTTGACCGCGAAGGTGCGCGCGTTGGACGACGCGTTGCACCGCGTCGCACTGGAATTCACGCCGGCCGCGCTGGCGAGCAGCCTGTCTGCGGAAGACATGATCGTCACCGACGCGATCCTGCGTAACGCGCTGGATATCGAGATCTTCACGCTCGACACCGGGCGGCTGCATCGCGATACGCTCGACTTGCTCGATCAAATCGAGCGCCACTATGGCTATCGCGTTCGTCGGGTGATCCCTGATCCCGTGTCGGTCGCCCAGTACGTGACGCGCAACGGGCGCGACGCCTTTTACGCCGGCGTGGACCTGCGCAAGAGCTGCTGCGCGATCCGCAAGATTGAACCGCTTGCGCGCGCGCTTGCCGGCAAGCGCGCCTGGATCACGGGTAAGCGACGCGCGCACGCCGTTACCCGCGAAGCGCTGCGCGAGATCGATCAGGACGCGGTGCATCGGCACACCAAAGTCAATCCCCTAGTGGAATTGTCC
>JANMUI010000312.1:0-1303 GCA_031391405.1 Betaproteobacteria bacterium | reverse complement strand
GTGCGCGGCCATGCGCGCACTGCGCTGAACGCTATTACCGCGATCGGAATCGTACTGGTATGTGTGTTCGTCATCGTCCAGTCGTGGCCATTCGTGTCGATGCTCTTCGAGACCGATCAGCGCAGCGTGATTCTGCGCCTGCCGATGGGCTTCATGAACGCCGCGCTGTTAATCGGATTCATCGGGATGCTCTTCGTCGTGCTGGTGCGGCTACGCGCGGTCGTGCGCGGTGAGATGGAAACAGACACCGAAGCGGCGGTGCGGCAAGCGCTCGACGGTTACGGGGCGCAAGATGCCGACGGTTCCGCTCCGCGCCAACCGGATCGATAGGAGCAGCGCCGTGGAGTGGGTGATGATCCTCGTCCCGGCAGTGCTGCTGCTAGCCGGCTTCCCGCTGTTCGTGTTGCTGCTTGCAACCGCCGCGATCCTCCTCGTCTGGTTCATGAGTGTGCCGCTTGCGGCGGTACCGCAGTTGATGTTCAGCTCGGTCGATAAATTCTCGTTGCTTGCGGTGCCGTTCTTTCTCTTCGTCGGCGAGATCATGTCGGTCGGCGGGATGTCGCGGCGCATCGTCGACTGGGTGCTGGCGTTGATCGGAGGCGTGCGGGGTTCGCGCGGCCTGACGACTGTCGGCGCCTGTACGGTATTTGGGGCGATCTCAGGGTCCAGCGTCGCGACGGTCGCAGCCGTTGGACGACTGATGTATCCATCGCTGAAGGAGCGATACGGCGAGCGGTTTGGTGCCGGCGTCATTGCGAGTACCGGCGCGATCGACATTCTGATCCCACCCTCGATCGTGATGATTCTCTATGGCGCGTCGGCCGAGCAATCGGTGGCGGTATTGTTCATCGCGGGAATCTTGCCGGGCCTGTTGATGGCGGCGTTCCAGGGCGCGTATGTCTATTTCTACGCGGTCCGGCACAAAGTCAACGACGGTGGTGATCCGTTTCGCTGGCGGCACTTTCTGGCCGTGACGCGATCGGGCATCTGGGCGCTGCTCGCGCCGATCGTGATCCTCGGGGGCATCTACGGCGGCATCTTCGCTCCGACCGAGGCCGCCGGCATCGCGTGCGTCTACGGCATCGTTGTCGCCAAATTCATCTATCGCGAGATCACCTGGAAGCAGCTTTGGAACGTCGCGGTGAGCTCGATGGTGCTCACCGCGCAGATCCTTGTGATTGTCGCGGCGGCGGGCGTATTTTCATGGCTCCTGACCGTGAATGGCGTAGCGCAAAAGGCGGTCATGATGCTGCAATCGATGATCAGCTCACCGATCATGGCGCTCGCGCTCATCAACGTGTTC
>JANMUI010000306.1:0-5658 GCA_031391405.1 Betaproteobacteria bacterium | reverse complement strand
GAACCGTCCGAACCGCACCGTGCGGTGACAACCAGCCGGTTCGGTGCCTCCGACAGGATTGGCTTCTTCGTGTAAGCCCACCAGCTTGCCGCAGCGCCGCTGTCGATGCTGGTCGCCATGGTTTCGAGTCCGGGCACGAGCTTGACGACCGAGCGCGATCCCACCACGCCGACAGAGCCGTCACCGGTCATGACTTCCTTCGCGGCCTCGACCGAATTCAAGTGATGCTGCTCGCGCGGCACACCCGGGAAATTCTTGTCGAGATACGCTGTGCATTGGTGGATCGATCCGTGTCCGACGATTTTGCGGACCCGCTCCTTTGGCGTTCCCGGCTTGACATACAGATTGCAGGCTAGCGGCACGACCTCCTGTTTGATGATCGAATAGCCGCGATCGAGGATTTCGCGACCCGGATGCGGCTGCCCGGTACGCTCCTGGCCAAGGATGGCGACATCGGCTTCACCGCGATCGAGCGCCTCGTAGCAGGCCTCCATCGAGGGGCGATACACCACCTCGCCGAATTCCTCGTACTTCTCGCACATGATGGTCGTTGCTTCGCCCGCGAACGTACCCGCGCTGCCGAGCGTTACGGTTTTCAGTTTGGTGGTCATGCAGAACGGTCCTTTGTCGTTATCGAAATGAGGCGTGACATCCCGTCACGCTCCCGTAGGCCTGCGTTGTCGCACACTACATCGCAGCCGCATCCTTATCGGGCCGGTCATCGTTGTTGGTCCGGTGATCACCTCGCAACCAGCGCTTGAGCTCCGCATGCGCGTCCGCCCGGCGCATTGCATCGATGCGATCGACATCATCGGGATCAACGGTGAATTCCACGCGCAGCCCGTCGGGACTCATCATATAAGTCGAGAGGCAATAGCCATGATCGAGCTCCCGATGTTCGATTCTCGCGGCGTCCGCACGCTGAAGGATCTCGTCGAATGTCGCGCGCGCCACCTTGAGCGCGATGTGATGGTAGCGGCCGACCGGCGGCTCGATGGCCTTGCATTGTTGGTACATCGCATCGTCATCGAACTGGAAGAACGCCAACGCACCGCCATCCGCCAGCCCGTAGAACGTATGGCAGTAGGCCATTTCGCGCTGCAGTTCCGGACGGAAGCCGCGTTCGCACCAGGTCGCCACCAGCGGCAGGCCGATGATGTCCTCGAAAAAGTGTCGATTCGCCTCCTGGTCGCGAACGACGAAGGCGTAGTGGTGAAGGCGTGCGGGAAGTTCGGCCAATTGCGTGAACGCGGCGGCTCCGCGGTGCGGCATGGCATCTGTGGCAACGCTTGCGTGCATTGGAATCTCCTGCCTGTATGCGACAGTCGGCGCGCGCATTCCGGCATCGCGATCGCCCGTCTCGATGAATCGTACCTCCAATTGCCGGGCGCTGCGCCTACTCGCGCCTTGAAACCAACCGCGGCTTGACGACGCCTTGCAGTCGGTGGTCGCAATCGCGACGCTTCGCGCCATGCCCCGATCGCTCAGGTGACCCGTGGTAGCCTCTGCCACGCCTGTCGATACATCGATTCCTATGGAGCCAACAGAGTGATACGCCTCTCCATCATCGCGAGCTTTGCGCTCACCCTGGCTGTCATGATGGCCGGCCCCAGCAATGTGGCGGCCGCCGACAAATTGAAGTTCGGCATGTTGCGCGTGCCGAATGCCACGTTCATCGGCATCGAGCGGGGCTTCTTCAAAGAGCAGAATCTGGACATCGAGGTGATCTACTTTCGCTCGGGCGCCGAACTGGTGCCATCGCTTGCGACCGGACAGATCGATATCGCGGCGACCACCGCAGGCGCGGCGCTCTACAACAGCATCGCGCAGGGCGTGAAGGTGAAGATCGTCGCGGACTATCAAAGCGTGCGGCCCGATGAACCGTCGGGTAGTACGAATTGGATCGTCGTGCGAAAAGAACTCATCGACTCGGGTGCGTTCAAGACGCCGGCCGACGCGAAGGGAAAGGCCATCGCCATTACCGCGCGTGGACAGATCACGCATTTTTTCGCGGGACGATTCCTCGAGAGTGCCGGACTCACCGAAAAAGACGCGCGGTTGGTCACGATGTCGTATCCCGACATGCTGGCAGCCTTCAAGGGCGGCTCGATCGATGTGGCGATGTGGATCGATCCGTTCATGACCATCGGCGAGCAAAACGGCTTCTCGAAGCGCTTCATGAGCGTCGCGGAAATCATGCCGGACCTCACCATCGGTGTCGTCATGTACGGCGAGCGGCTCGCCGAGAAGGACCGCAAGCTCGGCGATCGATTCATGGCGGGTCTGCACAAGGCGAACCGGTGGCTGCGCGCCAATATCAATGATCCGGCCGGCCGCAAGGAAATCGCCAAGCACTACCAGAAGTACATTCCGGTCGAAGACGCGACCGCCTATGAGCGCGTCGCGATCGGCGTGGGACGCGAGTCGCTCGCGCCCAACGTCGATGGACAAAACGGCCTTCGCACGCAGCGCGACTGGTACGCCAAGCAGGGCCTGATCCCGAAGGTGCCCGATCTCAAGGACGCCGTCGACCTGTCATTCACGCAATCGTTGAAGTAGCGAGAAATCTGCGGGCTTGCACGCGAAGATTCCTGATGGCTGACCTTATGTGTCTCGATCAACCCAAAGCTTGCTCACTTCCTTGACAGCCAAAATCGAGATCACCGACATCGGACGCACCTTTGACATCAAAGGCGGCTCGTTTGCAGCGCTCGAAGGTGTATCACTCGATGTCGATGACAAGGAGTTTCTTTGCATCGTCGGTCCCAGCGGATGCGGCAAGTCCACCTTGCTTCGCATGCTGGGTGGGCTCGAACACCCAACGAGCGGCACGCTGCGAATGCAGCACGCCAATCCCGAGCGCCCGCTGACGGCGATGATCTTCCAGGAAGAATCGGTCTTTCCGTGGCTCACCGTCGAGCGAAACGCTGCCTATGGACTCAAGGTGACCGGCACATGGCGAGGCGCAGAAAGTGTCGAGCGCGTCGACTACTTTCTCGAGAAGACCGGCCTCGCGCGCTTTCGCACGTTCTATCCGTACCAGCTTTCCGGCGGAATGAAGCAGCGCCTTTCGGTCGCGCGTGCGTTCGTGACAAATCCCGAAATCCTCCTCATGGACGAGCCCTTTGCTGCGCTCGACGAGCAGAACAAGCTCCTCCTGCAACAAGAGCTCGGCAAATTGTGGGAAGAGAATCGAGGCACGGTCGTCTTCATCACACATAGCCTCGATGAAGCGGTTCTGCTTGGCGATCGCGTGCTCGTCATGAGCTCGGCGCCGGGGCGCATCAAGCAATCCATCGCAATTCCCTTCGAACGGCCGCGCACCCTCATGTCGCTGCGCAGGACACCTGAGTTCAATCGCATCACGCAGGAAATCTGGGATCTGTTACGGGACGAAGTGGAGCGCGCCCGCGCCGAGGAGTCGGGGCGCGTGACCGCCAAGGCAGGCATTGCGGTCAATGTCGAGTCGGCCGGGTAGAGAACATGCCAAGCAGCACGGACAACAGCACAAAGGCCGCGGCCCGCACCGCACCCGGACAGCGCACCCTCATCGAGTCGATCCGCCGCCGGACGCCAATGTGGATGCTCTCGCCACTCGTGTTGCTGCTCTTGTGGGAAACCTGCGCGCGCCTCGGATTCATCGAGGTCCGTTTCTTTCCCGCACCGTCAACCATCCTTGCCAAATTGTGGGAGCTCATCGGGACGGCGGGATTCTGGATCGATGTCGGCACGAGCCTGCGCCGCATGTTCATCGGCTTTTTCATGGGCGCGATCCCGGGCCTTATCGTCGGCCTCGCCATGGGATTGTTTCGGCCCGTTCGCGAAATCTTTCAGCCGCTGGTGGCCGCGCTGTATCCGCTGCCCAAGATCGCCATCCTGCCGCTCATTCTGCTGATCTTCGGCATTGGCGAGCTGTCGAAATATGTGATCGTCGCGATCGGCGTGTTCTTCCTGATGACGATCAACACCTTCGCGGGCGTTACCAACATTCCACCGATCTACTTTGACGTGGCTCGGAATCTGCGCGCCTCGCGCTGGAACATCTATCTCACCGTCGCCTTGCCCGGCGCCCTGCCCGGCATCTTCACCGGATTGCGCGTCTGCATGGGCGTCGCGCTGCTACTCCTCGTAGCCGCCGAATTCGTCGGTGCGGAAGAAGGCATCGGCTACCGGATCTGGTGGGCGTGGTCGGTATTCTGGGTCACCAACATGTACGTCGGCTTCGCGGTGATCGCCCTGCTTGGATTCCTCTCGGCGTACTTCGTCGACTGGCTGGAGCGAAAGTTTCTGCCGTGGCAGAGAAGGCAAACGTAAGGGGCCACGTCGCCGTGGGCCAGACAGAGGGTTGCACCACCAAGGCACCAAGACACCAAGGTTTATCTGCCAGTATGCGGGTAGACTGAGCCTATTCGCGCCTCTCCGTGCCGCAGAGAACTATCGAGTGCACGGGCCCTCTTGGTGCCTTGGTGTCTTGGTGGTTCATCGTTTCCGTAGACATGTCCGACGGGAGGCGCCTCCTATCGCATACCCGCCAACTCCCGCTCCACACGCCGGGCGATGGATTCTGGAACGACGATCGGACGATCGGTTTGGGCAGCGAGATTCACTTCCGCCCGAGCATCGGATGACGCGATCATCGCCAGACACACGTCGAGATTCGCCGCACCCCAGCGCGCGTCGTGGGTCACCGGACGTCCTGCGATCGCATCAGCCAATTCGTCGAGAACAGGCTCACGCCCCTGCGGTAGCCCCTCGATGCTGATCGTATTTTGCCCCGCATCGGCACTCACCTGCACGCCCTCCGGTGTGAGGCGAAGATCGCCGCGCTCGCAGCTTGCGATGATGAGCCCGAAGAAAGCGGGAAAGGTGCCGGTCTTGATCAATTCCGATTGGCGTGCTGTCGGCGCGTACTTTGCCGCCCCTGCGACTTCGCTTGGCCCCGCACGCAACTGCTTGCGTGCAATCGCGTAGTCGTAGCTCGCGCGACGCCCGGTCTCGCTGATGCCGAAGGTCAGCTCGGTGCCCTGCAGATGGTCGTATCCGGAGTAGAACAACGACGCCGTACAACCCGCCTCAAACTGCATGAACGCACTGAAGGCCCCATCGCCCGGGCGCGCTCGATCCCAATCGCCTATCGTCGCGCGAACCGTGCGTGGAACAGCGCCACCGGCGAGATACCGGACGATATCGATCTGGTGCGCAGCCTGCCGATAGACCGTGCCACCACCTTGCGCGCGATCGAACTCGGCGGCAAGCCGTGGGCGAAACATCCAGTCGGTAAAATTGAGGCCGTTGATCGCCTTCAGTTCGCCGAGCCGGCCGGATGCGATGATCGCCCGCATGACCTGAATGCCAGGCTCGAAGCTTTGCGAATGACCCACCACGAGTGTTCGGCCGGCGCGATCACTTGCTGCGATCATCGCTTGAGATTCGGCTGCGCTGACCGCCATCGGCTTCTCGACGATGACATGTTTGCCCGCATCGAGTGCGCGGATGACATGCGACGCATGCAGCCAGGTGGGGGTCGCGACGAAGATCGCATCGATTGCCGATGACACACAGAATGCCTCGATATCGGTGAAGCGCACGATGTCGCTTCGCTCTTCGTAGGCGGCGAGCGCCTCCGGACGCAGGTCGCACACAGCGGCCAATCGAAAG
>JANMUI010000303.1:0-8308 GCA_031391405.1 Betaproteobacteria bacterium | reverse complement strand
GTCCGCCATGCACGAGCCGTTCAAGCGGATCGACGATGGGCGGCAATGGCGATGCTGCCGCGATGAGCGGATGCGCAATCCACCTCCACGTTGCCAACCGCTCGATGACCGGCCGGTTCTTCTTCAATGGTGATGGTGAGTTCTTGATCGTGCCGCAGCACGGTCGATTGCGCATAAGCACCGAGATGGGCCGGCTCGATATCGAACCGCAGGAAATCGCAGGGATTCCGCGTGGCGTACGATTCAGCGTCTCGCTAACCGATGCAAGCGCACGCGGCTACGTCTGCGAGAACTTCGGCGAACCGTTCCGGCTGCCGGATCTTGGCCCGATCGGCGCGAACGGACTCGCGAACGCGCGCGACTTCCATTTTCCGACCGCCGCGCTGGCTCGCGATGGAACACACGTTTCGCCCGCCCTGGTTCCATCGCAATGTCGCGAGCGAATTCATGGGGCTGGTACATGGCGCCTATGATGCGAAGGCCGAAGGGTTCGTGCCGGGGGGCGCCTCGCTCCACAATTGCATGGCGGGCCACGGTCCGGATGGCGAGACCTTCACCAAGGCCAGCATTGCGGACACGACCAAACCCCATCACATCACCGACACCATGGCGTTCATGTTCGAGACGCGGTTGCCGATCCGACCGACGCGATTCGCACTCGAGGCGTCTGAATTGCAGCGCGATTATTTCAAGGCATGGCAAGGACTCCGCAAGCAATTCGATCCAGAGCGACCGTGAAATGCGGCCAATTCCAAAGGGCTCACAGAGGCGCCTTGTCAATCGGATTACCCGGCCAACGGGCCCGGCGGCGGCCGCGAAGCCGACGCCTGATAATGCCGCGATTTTTCCTCGCGTCTTCCGCCCTGGCGAACGGTCTTCGCCAGATGCCCCATTTCCTGTGCGAGCAGCTCGACGAGATCGTCGAACGCGACGATGCCGACGAGCCGGTCCTCGCCGTCTACGACCGGCAAACGGCGTACGCCGGTCCGCTGCATCCGCTCGAATGCATCGAACACCGCATCGGTCTCGCGCACGGTCGTCGGATTGCCGGTCATGATGTCCCCGGCGGTGAATACCCGATAGTCCAATTCAAGCGCGAGCACTTCGACCACCAGGTCCCGGTCGGTGATGATGCCGATCGGCCGGTTCTTCGGCGGCGCGTCCTCGATGATGATGACCGCGCCGATGTGGTTATCGCGCATGAGTTGGGCCACCTTGAGGATCGGTGTTTCCCGTTCAGCCACCACAACGACCCGCCTGGCGATATGTCCAACGTTCAGTGCCATGCTGCACTCCATGTCGATCGATGCATCCGGACTGGGACGAACCCGTACCCTGCCGGCTGCATCACGCAAATTGCCTTATCCATCATGCTATTCAACACTTGCACACGGATGCGGGCTTGATCCCAGTCAAATCGCCGGTAGATTCCTGGCGGTGCAAGTGCCCGCCAGCGGGACCCGGCACTCGGCAGGCGTCGCGATGTGATCGAATGCGGTCCGTGATGCCCTCGGCTTGGAGATTCTGAACCTATGAGCGCCCCCCGCTCCGCACCCCCCGACGGGCGAACCGGCGCGTCCGGCCGGTCCGGTCCAATCGGCCCGCTCAGTGGCATACGCGTGCTCGATTTGAGCGCCTACATTGCCGGTCCGTATGGCTGCACGATCCTTGCCGACCAAGGCGCCGAGGTCATCAAGGTTGAACCACCCGCCGGCGACAATCTGCGCAAGTACCCCTCGACCCTGGCGGCCGAAAGCCGCGCATTCCTAGGGATCAACCGGAGCAAGCTTGGCCTCGCGCTCGATCTCAAATTGCCCGAGGATCACGCGAAGCTGCTGCGACTGGTCAAGGCTTCCGATGTGCTCGTCCATAATTTCAGACCAAGCGTGCCGGCGCGTCTGGGGATCGACTATGAACGCTTGCGCGCAATCAATCCACGGCTGATCTATTGCGCCGTGACCGGATACGGTGACACGGGCCCAATGCAGGAGAAAGCGGGCTTCGACCAGGTGCTCCAGACCATGACCGGCATCTGCGCAATGCAAGGAAAGACGGAAGGGCCGCCTGAGATCGTATTCGGCTCGGTGGTTGACTACTATGCGGCGGCGCTGATTGCCGGCGGCGTTTCTTCCGCGCTCTTTGAACGCGAGCGAAGCGGCAAGGGTCAGTATGTCGGCGTGTCACTGCTGCGAAGCGCGCTCGCCATGCAGTCGGCGCGCATGATCTGGGTGGAGGGCGAGCCACGGGAGATTGGTCGCGATATGCGCTCCGGAGGGGTCACCGGCCTCCACCCCACGCGCGAGGGATATCTTTACCTCTCCGCAAATACGTCGCACTTCTGGAGAGCACTGTGCGACAAGGCGGGTCTGCAGGACATGGCTGCGAACGATCGCTACGATTCAGTCCGCAAGCGCGCGCAACACGCCGGCGAGATCGTGCCCCGATTGCGGGCGGCGCTCATGACGCGAAGTGCGCTGGAGTGGGAAGCTCTATTCGGCGAGGACGTGCCGTGCTCGGCCGCACGCACCGTCGAAGACATGTTCGATCATCCGCAAGTGCGCGCGGAAGAACTGATTTCCACCTTCGAACATCCGACAGCCGGGCGGTATCGCGGCTTCACCCGCGCGATCAAATTCGGGAGAACACCGGGACCGGATCCGTTCGCCGCACCAACGCTTGGCCAGCACTCCGATGAGGTTTTGGACCGACGAGAGAAAGGGGTGTGAGCCGAAGGGGCGCACCCTGACCCCCTCAATTCACGCTGCGTCGATTCTAAATGCTTGACCACCGCGAGGCATCGCGAGCGTAAAGGTGCAAAGGGGGCTGTCCCGAATGGCACTCACTTAGCCAGTCTGTGCTCAAGCCTCCGTTCGCCCTGAGCCTGTCGAAGGGTAACGCAGGCGTGAATCCCCCGGCACATTTCATTCAGCCATTCCCTTTGACAAGGCGGGCGAACTTCCGGCGTTCGCATACTGTAAAAAGGGGCGCCTCCTCAAATGCTAAATCCGGGCCACTGGAATCCCGACCGCTGTCGCGGCTCTGGCGAGTGTGCGATCCAATGCAACGAACAGCTCGACCGCGCAGCGCGACGCGATCGCCAGATGCAGGGCATCACCGGCGCGAAGTCCAAGCGAGACCTCGCGCAGCATTATTTCCGCAATATGGAAGTCGGTGACGGTTACAGCCACGAGCATTACGTTGGGGAGTACCGACTGTTCGAGCAGCGCCAGCGCCGCCTCGCCTTCACGCCGCGTCAGACCACGGTTTCTTACCTTCGAGCCGATCGCGCTCGTGAATTCCGTACGAGTCCATGCACTGATTGCAAGCCGCTGCAATTGTCCTGCATCGAGACTGTCGCGCCAAATCCGCGCTCTCGACGTTGTCGTTTCGTGCACTATGATTCGTGCGCCAATGAATCGGAGCGCGACTCGCGATCGGTTCGCCGGCCACGCCAACGCAAGAGCGCACCGTGACTGGCAGAATACCGGCAACACACACGCCAGAGCGCACACGATGCCCAAAGACTTCGACCAGATGGAGAACAGCAACGACTCGGCCAACCCGAGCATCCATGACGTAAGCGATCCGGTGCGCCGCGTATTCGTGCACGGTGGTTTGGCGGCATTGGCAAGTGGCGTGCTGGGCCCATGGTTGAGCGGCTGCGCTGCCGGTTCCAGCACACAGACCGCGGGTCCGTTATTCACGTTCAAGGGCATCGCAACGGCTTCGAATGACACGCTGGTCGTGCCCGAAGGCTATGTGGCCGAGGTCATCGCGCCCTGGGGAGAGCCGATCGGCATCGCTGGCAACATGCCGGCGTACATGCCCGATGGCAGCAACACCGCGGCTGAACAGGCCGCGCAGATGGGCATGCACCACGACGGCATCCACTATTACCCGCTCGATGGCAGCAATCGTGGCCTCCTCGCCCTCAACAACGAATATACGGATGACGGCCTGCTGCACGCTGACGGCATGAAGACCTGGAGCGCCGAGAAAGTACGCAAGGCCCAAGCCGCGCATGGCGTATCGGTGTTCGAGATCGAGAAAAAAGACGGGCGCTGGCGGATGGTGCGACCGTCCCGCTTTGCACGGCGGCATACCGCGGCGACGCCGTTCGCGATTCAGGGTCCCGCGGCAGGTCATCCGATGATGAGAACCGCTGCCGACCCGGCAGGTCGCACCGTTCTTGGCACCTTGAACAACTGCGCGAGCGGCAAGACCCCCTGGGGCACGTATCTCTCCGGCGAAGAGAACTTCGCAAACTACTTCGACGGTGGTGACAAGCTCGATGCCCATCAGCGCCGCTGGGGCCTGCGCAAGTCGCGCTTCTACCGGTGGCCCGAGCACGACGAGCGCTTCAACGCCGTGAAGCATCCAAATGAATTCAACCGGTTCGGCTGGGTCGTCGAGATCGATCCGATGGATCCCAACGCCACTCCGATCAAGCGCACCGCGTTGGGACGCGCTGCACACGAAGGGGCGTGGGTTGCCGTCACCAAGGACGGACGCGCGGTGGTGTATTCCGGCGAAGATGCGCGCTTCGAGTACATCTACAAATTCGTGAGCCGTGATCGCATCGCACCGGGCGGGGCCAAGGCGAACCACGAGCTGCTCGATCACGGCACCTTGTATGTGGCGCGCTTCGACACGGACGGGTCCGGGCACTGGCTGGCGCTGGTCCACGGTGAAGGACCCCTGACCGTTTCCAACGGGTTTGCCGACCAGGGTGAGATCGTGATCAAGACCCGCCAGGCGAGTGATCTGCTCGGCGCGACGAAAATGGATCGGCCCGAGTGGATTGCGATCCAACCGCAGACCGGCGAGGGCTATTGCACGCTCACCAACAACAGCTCGCGCGGTGCGACGGACATGCCTGGGGTCGATGCCGCCAATCCACGCGCCAACAATGTCATGGGGCACATCATCCGCTGGAAGGAAGACGGCGATTTCGACGCGATCACATTCAAATGGAATCACCTTGTGCTCGCCGGCGACCCGGCCAACGCGCGGCCCGATGCAAAGGGCAACATCAAGGGGGATATCTTCGCCTGCCCCGATGGCATTTCATTCGATGCACGAGGCGTCCTCTGGATCCAGACCGACGTCTCGGCGAGCGCGATGTACAAAGGCGAGATGGATCGCATCGGCAACAACCAGATGCTCGCCTGTGATCCGCGCACCGGTGAAATCAGGCGATTCCTGACGGGCCCCACCAACTGCGAAGTCACCGGATTGACCTGGACACCCGATCTGCGAACGATGTTCGTGAATATCCAACATCCCGGCGAAACGCCGAGCGAGCGAAGCGACCCCGATCAGCCTGACAGGTATTCGCGATGGCCGAGCGCGACGCCAGGCGCGAGACCGCGCTCGGCGACGGTCGTGGTGCAGAAACGCGATGGCGGTGTGATCGGAACATGAGCGCATTCGCGAACGGGTGCGAAGTGGCGGACAATGAGCGGTCGATACACGAAGGATCCGGCAATGAATCAATCAGCAATGAACCAAGCGCTCGAGAACAAGACCGCCTCGCCCACCATTCTCGAAACCGCTCCGCTCGGCTTTCAGTGGCCGTGTCTCGATCCGTTTCTTTTCTGCGTGCATCACGTCGATGGTTATCCGGCCGGCAACGAGCAGATGGGTCCCTCCGCATCGCTCGCTGGCCGCAACATCGGGCAGGATTTCGAGGGCAAGGATGGTTGGCGGATGTACCACGGCCAGGCGGTGCCGGGCTTTCCGCAGCATCCGCATCGGGGATTCGAAACGGTGACGATCGTGCGCCACGGGCTCATCGATCATGCCGATTCTCTCGGCGCCGCAGCGCGCTTTGGCACAGGCGATGTGCAGTGGCTCACCGCGGGCGGCGGTATCGTCCATTCGGAAATGTTTCCGCTGCTCGATCGATCGGGCCCGAACACGCTCGAGCTGTTTCAGATCTGGCTCAACCTTCCAGCCGTAGACAAGATGGTGGCGCCGCACTTCACGATGCTCTGGGACCGCGACATTCCAAGGGTCACACACACCGACGAGGCCGGGCGCACGACGATGGTGACAGTCGTCGCGGGCGCATTGGATGGAAAGCGTGCGCCCGCGCCTCCGCCGCATTCGTGGGCGAGCCGAGCCGACACCGACCTGGCGATCTGGTGCGTCGCGATGTCTCCCCATGCGCGATGGACGTTGCCCGCAGCGCTCGGCGCCGACACGATGCGCGCGCTTTACTTCTACGGCGGTGGCACCCTGTCGATCGATGAGCACGAACACGATTCGCATGCATGCATGCTGGTGCGAAGCGATCGTGCCATCGCGCTCTGCGCCGGTGCGAAGCCCTGCGATCTGCTCCTCCTGCAAAGCCGCCCGATTGCAGAACCCGTCGCGCAACACGGTCCGTTCGTCATGAACGATCGCGCGGGCATTGAACAGGCATTCCACGACTACCGGCGCACGCAGTTCGGCGGATGGCCGTGGGGGCGGGATGATCCCGTGCATGCGCGCGAAGAAGGACGATTCGCGCGCCATGCGGATGGGCGCATCGAGCGAATGTAGGCATCCGGGAATCACCGTTACAATCAAGACGCCGAACCCGTTTGATCGCCGTAGCATCCGACCAGCGCCTACCCAACCAAAACAAGGGAACACCGTGTCAAACATCGTACGCATGCTCGTCGTTGCAGGCGCCACCGCGCTCGCCCAGTTTTCAACGCCCACAACTGCGGCCGACTATCCGGCCATGACCATCAGGTTCGGCGATGTGGTCAATCGCAATTTCGGCTACTACCAGGGCATGGTCGCGTTCAAGGACGAGATCGAGAAGCGCACTGAAGGCAAGATCAAGGTCGAGCTCCTCACCGACGGCAAGCTCGGCTCACCGAAAGACACGCTCGAGGCCGTCCAGTTGGGTGCCGTGCAGATGGCGATGAATACCGCCGCCTATACGCAGAACATCGTCGCCGAGCATGGGATATGGAACATGCCATATGTGTTTCCCAACCGCAAAGTTTGGCGTGAGTTCGCCTACGGTCCGATGGGGAAGGAGTTGGGCGACAAGATCGAAGCCCGCGGGCTCAAATTCCTCACCTGGAACAGCGCGGGCGGCCGCGGCATCCTCTCGAAGAAACCGCTCGCGACGCCGTCGGACTTCACCGGACAAAAGATCCGTTCGATGCCCGATCCGGTGATCGTCGACACGATCAAGGCGGTGCGCGGTCAACCGGTCGTCATGAATCTGGGTGACATCTATACCAGCCTGCAGCAGGGCATTCTCGACGGCGCTGATGTGAGCGTCGAGCTTGCGCTCGCTTTCAAATTCCACGACTCGGCGAAGTTCTACTCGGAGATCCAGCACATCCTTACCCCGGGCATGGTGGTCGCGAACATGACCTGGTGGAAGAAGCAGAACAAGGATACGCAGGACCTCATCGAGAATCTCATCACCACGACGTTTCGCAAAACCAACGACGATTGGTACATCGAGATCGATCCGTCGGCTCCGATCGAGCGCCAGCGCGAGGTCGCGAAGAAGCTGGTCGATGCAGGGGTGACTATCGTGAAGCCCGATCTGGTGGCCCTCAAGCAGGCGACCGCGCCGATCATCGAGCAATACAAGGCCAAGATCGGCCGCGAATACGTCGAAAAAGTGCTGAAGATGGTCGGATATTGATCCAGCGATCAAGGCTCGCGAAGAGACCGATGACGTGATCCGCGTCTGATGCGCCCGTTGTGCAGCTTTCTCGAGCAGGTGGTCGCGGCCGTCGCCGCGGCCATGCTGGCGGCGTTCGCGTCGATCATCGTGATCGACGTGGTCTGCCGCTACTGGCTGCACATTCCGCTCGCATGGGTGCCTGAGCTGACGGTTTTTCTCTTCCAGTGGATGGCATTCCTCGGCGCGGCGCTGGCGGCCCGCCGCGGATTGCATTTTGGCCTCGGACTTCTGCTGCCAAAAATCTGGCCGAACAGCGCGCGCGCGATGGGCATTTTGGTCGCGATCGTCGTCGCCGTGTCCTCGCTGCTGTTGCTGCTCTTCTCGACAACAATGATCGAACAGGGATGGCACTCGAGTTATCCGACCTTGCCGCTTTCGCATGGAATGATCTATGTCGGGGTGGCGATCAGCGCCGCGCTCATGGCGCTTTTCGGACTTGAACAACTGATCGCTCTCGCCTGTTCATCACCCAAGGACGCAGCCGCGTGATCGCCGTACTTTGCATCGCGTTCCTGGTGCTGATCCTCGCGGGCGTTCCGATCGCCTTCGCAATGCTCTCATCGACGGTGCTTGCCGTCCTTGCGAGCGACGCCCTTCCCTTCGCAC
>JANMUI010000290.1:0-3931 GCA_031391405.1 Betaproteobacteria bacterium | reverse complement strand
ATGATCACGTCCCCGGGCCGGAGTGATTCCGGCGGATAGCGCTTCACGAAGTTGCGCATCACTTCGGGCACGATGCCGAGGAACCCTGCGGTCGTCACCGTCGAGTGGGCGAGCATGCGTGCATCCGAATCGAACAACGCACAGCAAAAGTCGTGATACTCCTTGACTGACGGCGTGTACGCGGTCCGCATCAAACCGGTTGCCGCCTCGTCGACGATCGAGATCAGGCGGTTCCAGAGAATCTGAATCGAGATCGGGTCGAGTTTCATCGTCTACACCGTCACAGCCTGCTGGGTTTCGTCGTGTCCGCCGGCACCAATCGCCGTCGCCAACGTGATGACCAGGCACCCCGCCGCATCGACGGCAAGCATGTCGCCGCGATCGATAATTGTTGTGGACATGCGTTCCTCGATCACCGCCGGACCCTCGATGATCTGACCGACTTTGAGCGCGTCGCGTTCGAATACCGGTGTCGGCGCGAATCCTTTGTGCTGCATGAGGTACACATCGCGCGATGCTTTCGGACGCGCCGGCTCGGTCGCGCCGGGAGGCACGATGCGCGGTGCCGGCGCCCGCTGGCGTGCAACCACGCGGAGACTCGCAAGCTCGATGGGATTGTCGTCGTCGACCTTCCCATAGAGCTCTTGATACGAGGCGAGGAATTTTTTCTGCCATGCGTCACGGGCCGAACCAAGCGTCGCGGGCGGGTCGACTTCGATTTCAAGCGCGTAGTCTTGACCCGAATAACGAAGATCAACGGTCCGCTCGATGCTCGCCTGAGCGGGCTCTGGAAGCGATGATCGTGCTTCGTGTTCCAGGGCAAGAAAGTCCGCTTCGATCGCCGCCAGATCGACATCGCGAATGAGCCGTCGAACCGCCTTGGTCCGCTCGAACGCAATCGGCGCCGCGAGCAACCCGAGTGACGACATGACCCCGGAATGAGGAGGAATCACTACCACGGGACAACCGAGTTTCCGGGCGAGCCCGATGGCGTGGACCGGGCCTGCGCCGCCGAATGCGATCAAGGTCAGTTCGGACGGTGCCATCGCTTTTTCCGCGACATACATGCGCGCCGCCGATGCCATGGTTTCGTTCACGATCTCGAAAATCCCTGCCGCGGCATTGACAGGGTCAAGCGCCGTGGGGCCTGCAACATGGGTCGTGATCGCGGCAAGTGCAGCGGCGGCATCAAGCGGCATCTCGCCACCGAGGAAGTAATCGGCGTTGAGGTAGCCTAGCGCGAGATCCGCATCGGTCACCGTGGGCAGTTTCCCGCCGCGCGCATAGCAAGCAGGCCCTGGTTCGGAGCCGGCACTCTCCGGGCCCACCTGCAAAAGGCCAAGCGAATCGACGCGCGCGATGCTCCCTCCGCCTGCGCCGATCTCGAGCAGATCGTAGACCGGCACCGCGATCGGCAATCCGCTCCCCGCCTTGAAGCGATGCACGCGATCGACCTCGAATTCGCGCGTGCGCGCCGCGCGGCCATGATTGACGATGCATAGTTTCGCGGTCGTACCACCCATATCGAATGCGAGCACGTGCGCAAGGCCGGTCAGTTTCGCGAAGAAGGCCGCCGCCTCGACGCCGGCTGCCGGCCCGGACTCGACGATTTGCACGGGAACGCGCTTCGCCGTTGCGACCGTCGCCGTGCCGCCATTCGACAGCATCACATAAAGGCGCTCGCGATAGCCTCGCACGGCGAGATCCGCGGCCAGACGATCGAGATAGCGTTCCACGACCTGCTTGACATAAGCATCGACGACGGTGGTCGACGTGCGCTCGTACTCCTTCGGTTCCGGATGCACCTCGTGCGAGAGCGACAGGGCCACATCCGGCAGTTCTTCGCGAAGGATCTGGGCGGCGCGCTTTTCATGCGACGAATTGCGATAGGCATGAAGGAAGCACACGGCAATCGCTTCTACGCCTTCCGCGCGAAATTGCGCGGCCGCCGCCCGTACGGTTGCTTCGTCCAGGGGCCGAAGGATCGACCCGTCGGCGAGCGTGCGTTCGTCGATCGCGAGCCGGAGCGCGCGGGGCACCAACGGCTCGGGCATGCGAATGAACATGTCGAAGAGATCATAACGGACCTCACGAGCCATCTCGAGTACGTCTCGAAAGCCCGCCGTCGTAATGAGCCCGACTTTCGCACCCTTGCGTTCCAGAATGACGTTGGTGACGAGTGTCGTTGCATGGATTACCGCGCTCGACCCGCGTAGAAGGCCGGGCAACGCCGCAGCCAGACGCTCGAGGCCTTGCAGCACCGCCTCTTCAGGCGCCCGAGGGGTGGTGAGCGTCTTGTCGATCAACACCTGCCCGGTGGAATCGTCGATAACGGTGAAGTCGGTGAACGTTCCACCGATGTCGATACCGATGCGGTAGCGGCCGGACAATGTCACTGCGACTCCCGAATTCGTTGTCGTCGAACGTACCGCGACTGCCCGACGGATTCTGGCGACGTGCATGGGCCCGAAGGAATCCAGGACACGTTGGCCCAAATTAGCCCTCACGCATTCGGCTGTCAAGGCGCGCGACGGAAATGCGGGATGGGATGGCAATGCGTCATAATCGCGTGCAGCGTTACTGTGTGCCTTCGTGGTACGGGCGCCGGCGCAGCTGAAGCATGGGTCGTGGACTACCATTTCATGAATCGAGGAGCTCGCCGTGCCTCCCAATGAAATCGCTCGCAAGCTTGGCGAATTCGCTGCCGCGACGCTCTATGAGGCATGCGGAAAGTGCGGAGGGATGACTGCGGAGATCCGCCCAATCGTCCCGGGCGCAAGGCTTGCCGGTGTTGCGTATACCGTTCGTACGCTTGGGGCCGAAACGGCGGCGGTCCTGCGTGCGATCGATGAAGCGCCGCGCGGGTCCGTATTGATGATCGATTCCGGATCGGTTGGCATTGCGCCGATCTGGGGCGGCACCTCATCGCTCGCGAGCAAGGTTCGCGGTCTTGCCGGTTGCGTGACCAATGGCTGTGCGCGCGATGTGGCGGGCATCACCAAGGTCGGCCTGCCGGTGTACGCGGCCGGTGTATGTGTCATCGGTACGCTCAAGAATCATCCCGGATGGCATGGCGTGCCGATCACGATCGGGGGTGTTGCGATCCATCCTGGAGACTATGTGATCGGCGATGCCGATGGTGTAGTGGTCGTCCCGGCTGCAATGGGCGAGCAAGCCATTGACGCGGCCACGGTGCAACACGAAAAAGAAGAAGCCCGTGATGCACGGGTGCGTGCCGGCGAATCCATCTCGTCGGTCGTTGGGCTTCGCTGAGGGTCAATCATGGGACGCCGTCAAACGATCACCGAAAAAATCCTGTCGCGTGTTTGCGGTAGGGCAGTCAACGTTGGCGAGATCATCTATCCCGAGCCCGATCTGATCACGACGCACGACTGGTATGTCGTCAACATCGCCAATGCATTCAAAGAGCTTGGCGTCGAACGCCTTTATGCACCGGAAAAGCTGCTGATCTCGACCGACCACGAGCCGGTTGCCACCAGTCCCCTCGCGGTTGCGCGCCAGAAGCAGGTACGCGAAATCGTCGAGCGATTCGGCATCAAGCATTTCTTCGATGTCGGGCGCGGTGGTCACGGTCATGTGTTTCCGATGGAGTTGGGCTACATCAAGCCTGGCATGTTCGTGGGCGCGTACGATATCCACGTCACGAACTACGGAGCCGTCGGTTGTCTTGGCATTCCGGTGGTCACCGAAGTGTCGGAGCTGTTGGCGTGCGGATCGGTGTGGTTGCGGGTGCCGCATATCACCATCTTGCGGTCGGTCGGGCCGGTGATTTCGACGCGACGGTCGCGCATGTCGGCCGGCTGCGGCGCGATCTGCCAGTCGGACTCGCGGATGTTTTTTGTCTCGGGCAGAAAATCTGGCAGCGCGCCGGCGTCGAACTGTTTTTGCCGTTGCGCGCGGCGCGCCAGCA
>JANMUI010000277.1:0-1067 GCA_031391405.1 Betaproteobacteria bacterium | reverse complement strand
GGTCGTGCTGTTTAGAAGTACGGGCGGCGCACCCGCAGCAATCGCCGATCGCTGCCCCCATCGCGCGGCACCGCTCTCCCGCGGTGTATGTGTTGAAGGCACGTTGCAATGCGGCTACCACGGCCTTCGCTTTGACAAGTCCGGGAACTGCATACACGTTCCAGGGCAATCGCATATCCCGGTGGGCGCATCGGTGCGGTCGTATCCGGTGCACGAGAAGTGGCAAGCCGTCTGGATCTGGATGGGTGATCCAAAGAAGGCAGATATCGCCCGCATTCCGAACCTGTTCTGGCTCGACAGCCCCGAGTGGAAAGCGGTACCCGGCTATCTCCATGCGAAGGCGAACTACCAACTCATTGTCGACAACCTGCTCGATCTCACCCATGTAAGCTATCTGCACAGCACGACGTTGGCGGGGGATCCGCGCGAAGCGACCGTCCCGATCAAATTCGACCCCATCACCGATGGCGTGCGCATTAGTCGCTGGATGCTGGGCTTTACCCCGCCGCCGCTCTTCGCGCGGGCAGGCGGATTTGACGGTCCGGTCGATCGCTGGCAAACGGTGACTTGGCAGCCGGCAAGTGTCGTGTACCTCGATGTCGGTTGCGCGCGCGCAGGCACCGGCGCGCCCGAGGGTGACCGTAGCCAAGGCATCTCGTTCTGGTCGACGCACTTCGTGACACCAGAGACCGCCGAGTCGACGCACTATCATTTCGGCTTTACGCGCAACTTCGCCTTGGGCGATCCGGCCATGTCGGCGCTGATCCTGGAAGGCTCACGCGGCGCGTTCATGGAAGACGTCGCGATGGTCGAGGCGCAGCAGAAAAATCTCCGGGCAGGCGAGCTCGAGGGCATGATCGATATCAACGCCGATGCGCCACCGCTTCGCGCACGTCGTGCACTGCAAAAGCTGATCGAGGAGGAGCGGGAACGAACGACAAGGTGAGGGCGAATAGGCACGCCGCGGTCGTTTTATTCCGCGCGCCACGGGAAGCGAACGCCACGAACAGTCATTTCTTGCAACCGATTGCAAATTTCCAAATGCCATCTACGCGCGCGCGGTGAGG
>JANMUI010000262.1:0-21717 GCA_031391405.1 Betaproteobacteria bacterium | reverse complement strand
CAGCAACCCGAGGCCATGCAGCTTCGCTACATGCAGACCTTGGCACTCATTGCCGGAGACAAGACCTCGACGATCGTGTTTCCGCTGCCGATGGATCTGTTTCCGCTCAGGGGGAACACACGCGCGGATGCGGAAGGACGAGGCTAGGGCGCGCGGTAGAGCGCGCAGATTCCCTTAGGCAGGAGCGATTGTTGCTCGGCGGTCTTATTCACTTATAAACGTGTCGCGACTTGATTTGTAAGTGACTAAGGACTGGACTTGATACCCAGCCAATCACAAACAGCAGACGCAACCAACGTTATTTGAGAAGATGTCAAAGTGCCAACTTTGCGGATAAGCCAAGCTACTGGAACCGTTACAAGACCTTGAGTATCAAACGCGCCGGGTTTGAGAAAGCGAACTGGCACTGCGACCTCAAAACCCGAGCCGCGCACACTGGTGGTATGCGGAACCAGCGTAACGATGGAGCGATCGGTATCTTTCGGCGGGACACTGAGAACCAGGCAGGGACGAACCTTTGCGGCCAGCCCAAGGTCAACCAGCCAAACCTCTCCGCGTGGCGGCGCTCTCAGGATTGCGCTTCTCTTTGATCAAGCTCCAAAAACACTGCATCGGCGGCGCGGCGCATCTGCTCGTCGGTGGGCGCAGCATAGGGCACGTTTATAGGCAAACGCAACAGACTAACCAGCACCTCCTTCTGAGCCTTCTTAGGAAGTGTGTTGAATGCTGTGAGCAGTTGTTGAGCGGCTTTAGTCATGGAAATAGTTTAGCCGATATTTCTTCAAGTGCCTAACCCGACTACCCGCTCGTCGCGCCCGATTGGGGGATGAATTTCCTGCGTGTCATCGCGAATCCGAGGAATTCTTGGCTCGCCCGTGGCGCGGATCGTTTGGCCGGCAGCGTCCCACCGCTGTCAGGATGCCGCGCAGGATCTCAATGGGAGCCGGCGGGCAACCCGGCACTGCAAGATCGACCGGGATCACGTTCGACACCCGTCCGCAGGACGCGTAGCTTTCACCGAAGATCCCACCAGTGCAGCCGCAATCCCCGATCGCCACGACCAGCTTGGGTTCCGGTGTTGCATCGTAGGTGCGACGAAGCGCCATTTCCATGTTGCGCGATACCGGCCCGGTCACTAGCAACATGTCGGCGTGGCGCGGGCTCGCGACGAATCGAATGCCCAATCCCTCGATGTTGTAGTAGGGGTTGTTGAGCGCGTGGATCTCGAGCTCGCAACCGTTGCAGGACCCGGCGTCTACCTGGCGGATCGACAGTGCCTGGCCCAGGATAGCGAGCAGGGCATGGTGAATGCGGGCGACCCCCGTATGCAGCGCATCGCTCGTTACCGGCGGGCGCTCGGTAATGATGCCGGTGCGGACGATCTGTTTGACGAGCTTCCACATCAGCGGTCGTGTCCCGAGTAGCTGAGGTTGAACGACTTGTTGATGAGCGGGAAATCGGGGACGATGTTGCCGATCACCGCATGCTCCAGCACCGGCCAGTTTTGCCAGGACGGGTCGTGGCAGTGACAGCGCAAAATGCGATTCGCCGCGCCGTCGATTTCGAGCGCGACGAAAATCTCACCGCGCCACCCCTCGACCCAACCCGCGCCCCACGTCTGTTCAGGCGACGAATGTGGCACCGTTTGGATCAGGCCCGCGGGGAGGCCGCGGACGATCGCGCGTATCAGACGCAGGGACTCCATGCTCTCGTCGAACCGCACCGCGACGCGGGCTGCGACGTCGCCGCCGATTTGCGTCGTCAAGTGCGCGTTGAGGATGTCGTAGGGCGGCCAACCCTGATCGCAGCGAAGATCCATCGCCTGGCCGCTCGCCCGCCCGGCAAGGCCGGTCAATCCCAACCGGACAGCGAGCGCCGGGGTCACGACGCCGGTCGACATGAAGCGGTCTTGCAGTCCCGGATGCTCGTCATACACGGTACGAAGCACCCGCACGTCGCGCTCGACCGTGTCGCATTGACCAAGGATCTGATCAACCATCGCGGCGTCGATGTCCACTGCCACGCCGCCCGGCATGATGCAATCCATCATGAACCGATGTCCGAACGCGGACTTCGAAAGCCGTGACCAGTCTTCCCGCAGCCGGGAGAACTGCGCGAGGCCAAAGCCCAAGGCCGCATCATTGCCCAATGCACCGAGATCGCCGAGATGATTGGCGACTCGCTCGCGTTCCAGCATCAGCGCGCGCAACCACACGGCGCGTTCCGGCGGCGTGCACGCCAACGCCGATTCGAGTGCCATGCAGTATGCCCACGCGTACGCCACCGTCGAGTCGCCTGAAACACGGCCCGCAAGCCGATGACCGTCAAGGGGCAAAAGTTCCGTGAAGCGCTTGTCGATGCCTTTGTGGGTATAGCCAAGACGCTGCTCGAGGCGGACGACCTCTTCGCCGACGATCGAGAATCGGAAGTGACCCGGTTCGATGATGCCGGCATGCACGGGCCCCACCGGGATTTCATGGACGCCGTCGCCGTCGACCCGGACGAACGCGTAGTCATCGACCGCGTGGCTCGACGGCGACACATGACCCGGCATCTGCTCGCGCAACGGCGCATAGTGTCCGGGCCATGCGCCGTGGTTGAGCCATGGCCGCTGATCGAGGCTATCCGCCGCGAAAACGCCGGACAGATCGGCGGTTGCACGTTGCATCCGATTCGCGAACGGAAAAACGGCAGATAGATCCGGATAGCTCGGATGGCCTTCGGGCAGCGGCAGGTCCAACCACAGCAATCCCTCTTGCGTGGCGTACGCAGCCGACACGCGCGTCCGGCCAGCCGGGCTATCGTGAATACCGCCGGGCGGGTTCTGACGACTACCGCCAAGCGGGTCTTGACGCGCGTCACCCGTCAAGCTGTGATTGGAAGCCCAGAGCGAGACGAGTCGCCCTTTCACCGCGGCGATAGCGTTGGCCGCAGCGAGCCAGTCGTTTGCCGGCGCCGATCCCCGCCAGATCGGCAGAGGGGCGGGCAAGCGTTCGAGTTGAAGAGCGAGGCCGGGAATATTCATCCTGATTAGCAACGAGACTCCGCTACGGAGGGGATCAACAAGGGGGCGAAGCTTCCTTGTTTCTATGGGGGATATACAAGGGGGTCTTTCTCCCCTTGTTCCTACGAAATCTTTGGGTGATTGGCCATGATTCGTAGCGTAGCGGAGGATCATTGCTAATCACGATGTTCATGATCTCAGCCGCCGAGCATTCGCGCGGCCTGTCGATACCACGCGTCGAGGTAGGGCGGGATGTAGATGCCCAGCATGAGGCTCAGTGCAAGATGAACGAACACCGGCACGAGTGCGGGCGGATGCGCTAGAGGCTTCATTGTGGCGTCGCCGAACACCATGCCTTGTACCCGGCTGAACACGGCGGCGAACGCTACGCCGAGCGCCAACAGCAAGATGGGCGCTGCCCACGGCTGCGTGCGGATAGTCGTTGTCAGGATCAGGAACTCGCTTGCGAACACACCGAACGGTGGCATGCCGAGAATTGCGAGCGACCCCAGCATCAATCCCCAACCCACGGTGGGATTCGCTTTGATGAGACCACGAATATCTTCCATGATTTGCGTGCCGGCCTGCTGCGACGCGTGGCCGACCGCGAAGAAGATGGCGGACTTGGTGAGCGAGTGCACCGTCATGTGCAGCAGCCCGGCGAAGCTCGCAATCGGCCCGCCAAGGCCGAATGCGAATGTCATGAGCCCCATGTGCTCGATGGAAGAATAGGCGAACATCCGCTTCACGTCCTTCTGCCGGGAGAGGAAGAACGCGGCGGTGACCACCGATAGCAGGCCAAAGCCCATCATCAGATGACCGGCGAGCTGACTTTGCAATGCACCGTCGGTGAGCACTTTGCAGCGCAGGATCGCGTAGAGCGCGACATTGAGCAGCAACCCCGAGAGCACGGCCGACACCGGCGTCGGCCCCTCGGCGTGTGCATCAGGCAGCCAGTTGTGCAGCGGTACGAGACCGACTTTGGTGCCGTAGCCGATGAAGAGAAACGCGAAAGCAAGTGTGATGATGTTCGGGTTGAGGTCGCCCTTGACCGCTTCGAGGCTGGTCCACAGCAACGCGCCATCGTCGACGCCAATCACCCTTTCCGCCGCCATGTAGAGCAGTACGGTGCCGAAGAGGGCCTGTGCGATTCCCACCCCGCACAGAATGAAGTATTTCCACGCGGCTTCAAGGCTCGCTGCCGTCCGATAAACGCTCACCAGCAATACGGTCGTGAGCGTCGCCGCTTCCATGGCGACCCACAGAATGCCCATGTTGTTGGTCGAGAGCGCCAGCATCATCGTGCAATTGAAGAGCTGATACATGCTGTGATACAGGCTCAGGCGCGGCGGGGTCATCTTGCCGTGGTCGCGCTCGACGCGCATATACGGCCGGGAAAACAGCGCCGTCGTGAGGCCGACGAAAGCGGTCAAGGTGACGAGAAAGCCGTTGAGCGGATCGATGAAGAATTGCCGGTCCCATGCGAACAGCGGCCCGTCGGACATGACCTCGACCGTGAGCACGCATGCCGCGATAAATGTGGCCAGGCTGAAGGCCACGTTGAGCTCACGCCCGATATCGCGGTGCCCGGTGAATGCGAGAACCAGGCTGCCGAACAAGGGAATGCCGATGACGAAGAGTAGTGCCTCCATGTTCAATCGTCTTTCAGTCGCTCGAGATGGCGGATATCGAGACTGTCGAACTGCTCGCGGATCTGGAACATGAATACGCCGAGGATCAGGATCCCGACCAGCACATCGAATGCGATACCGAGCTCGACCACCATCGGCATGCCATGGGTTGCCGATGTCGCGGCGAAGAGCAGGGCGTTCTCCATCGAAAGGAATCCGATGACCTGTGGCACCGCCTTCGAGCGGGTGATCATCATCAAGAATGAAAGCAGCACGCAGGCGAGCGCGATGCCGAGTGTCCCGCGGGCAATCGACGACGATAACTCAGAGATCGGCAGCGCGAGGTTGAATGCAAGGATGACCAGCGCGATGCCGACGATCATGGTGGTTGGAATATTGATCAAGGTCTCCACATCCCAGCGCACATTCAGGCGATCGATCATGCGATGGAGCATTGCGGGAATGAGAATGACCTTCAGGGCGAGTGTGATGCCGGCCGAAACGTAGAGATGCGATTGCTCCGTGACGTAACCCACGATCGAAATCGCGATGACGAGGAGCGCGCCCTGGAGAGTAAACAGGTGAATCAGCGACAGGATCCGCCGCTGCGAAATCATGCCGAACGCCAACAGCAGCAGACCGGCAGCCAAAAGATTGATGAGCTGAAGGACGTGCCCGGTCATGACCCGAGGAGAATGTGGACGAGGATGCCGATCACCGCCAGCAAGAACGCGGTAGCGAGAAACTCCGGGACGCGAAAGATGCGCATCTTGGCGCTCACGGTCTCCAGAATCGCGAGAAGGATACCGCCTATCGCCAGTTTGAAGATCAGCATCGGCAATGCCAGCAGGACGGCGAGCGGCGCCTTTGCTTCGGCGACGCCCCACGGGAAAAAGAGCGCCAGACCCGCGCACGAGTAGGCGAACAACTTGAGGCTCGCGGCCCATTCGAGGAGTGCAAGGTGGCGTCCCGAGTATTCGAGGATGAGGGCTTCATGAATCATCGTGAGCTCGAGGTGCGTCGTGGGGTTGTCGACCGGCACGCGCGCGTTCTCAGCCAGCGAGACCATCACAAACGCCACGCCGGCGAAGGCGAGGCTTGGATAGATCGCAAGCTCACGGTGGGCCAACGTCGCCACGATGGTCGTGAGGGATGTCGAGCCGGAAATGAGCGATGCAACGACGAACACCATCAGGAGCGCTGGTTCGGCGAGAAATCCGATCAGCATTTCGCGCCGGGCGCCGAGCGTCCCAAATGACGTGCCGATGTCCATGGCCGCGAGGGAAATGAACACGCGCGCAAGCGCGAACAGACCCACGAGGGCGATCGCATCGGCCGCTGGCGACAGCGGCAAGTCCGTCGACAGCGTCGGTATGATTGCGCATGCCAAGGTCATGCAGCCGAACACCAGATACGGGGCCGCCCGGAACAGCGGGGAAGCATCGAGCGCGAGCACGGATTCTTTGTTGAACAGCTTGTGCAGCAGGCGATATGGCTGCCACAAGCTCGGTGCGGATTTGTTCTGGAGCCACGCCCGCCATTGATTGATCCAACCAGTGAGGAGTGGGGCGAGCAGAAGTGCAATCGCGATCTCGAAGACCTGCGATGCGAACCCAAGCGCGCTCATTGCGTCACCACGACCAGCACGACGAGCAAGGTGAGAAAGCTATAGAGCAGATAGGCGGTGATCCGGCCCTGCTGCAACAAGCCGACCAGGCGCGCCGTGCGCTCGACGAGCGCGGCCACCGGGGTGTAGAGCGCGTTCCAGAAAGGATCACCGATGACGACGCGATAACGTGGCGCGGCATCGAAAGGCGTCGGCAACGACCGCTCGATGCGGAACAGCGGCTCGAATATCTGGCGGATCGGTTGTCCGAAGCCCTCGGCGCTATCCTGCATCCTCGCGTTTTGCCACGGATAGCCGCAATCCCAGGGCGGCGCGCGGCGCGATCGCCCGTGATAGAGCCAGCGCACCAAGAGAAACGCGAGCAGGAAGCTTGCGGTCACGCCGAGCAGGAAGATCGCGGGACCATAGCTCGCACGCGTGATATCGACCGGTACGAGCAGCCATCCGCCGCCGCTCGCCACTTCGCCAAGGCCGGCGGTCACGAGTTGCCGGGTGACCGGGTCGATCAGCGTGATGAATTGCGTGGGCAGCAACCCGAGCGCGATGCATCCGGCGGCGAGCCACAGCATGCCGATCCGCTCCCAGGTGCCGGCATCATGCGCCTTCGATAATTTGTCTTCGCGCGGCTGGCCGAGGAAGATGACACCAAAGAACTTCACCATGGTGTAGCCCGCAAGCGCGGCAACCAGCGCGATCAGCGCCGCCACCAGCGGAATCGCCATCTTGAGGAACGAATTCGGCAATTCCGGCGTAAAGAGAAAGCTTTGCAGCAACAGCCACTCGGAGACGAATCCACCCAACGGTGGCAGGCCCGCGCTGGCCAGAACACCAATCAATGTCATCCAGCCGACCCAGGGCATGGTGCGAATGAGGCCGCCCAGCTTGCCGAGGTTGCGTTCACCGGTGGCATGCAATACCGCGCCGGTACCGACGAAAAGAAGGCTCTTGAAGAAGGCGTGGGTCGCGATATGGTAAAGCGATGCAGTCAAGGCAAGCGCCGCCATGGGCTTCATGTTGAAAGCGGAGAACACCATTGCCAGGCCGATGCCGCTGAAAATAATGCCGATGTTCTCGATCGAGGAGTACGCGAGCAATCGTTTCATGTCCGCTTGGACGGCCGCGAACACCACGCCGAACAATGCAGTCGCGAGTCCAAGCGCGAGGAGGAGCACACCCCACCACCAGAGATGGACTTGCAGCAAGTCGAAGGAAACACGCAACACACCGTATATCGCTGTCTTCAGCATGATCCCGCTCATCAGGGCGGAAACCGGCGAGGGGGCCGCCGGATGCGCCTCGGGCAACCAGATGTGCAGCGGCAGGAGGCCGGCCTTCGCGCCAAATCCGAATAACGCGAGGAGGAATGCGATCGACCCCCAGAACGGGGTGAGCGCTGCGCCACGCATATCGGCGAATGTGTAGTCGCCCGTGCCGGACTGGAGAACGCCAAAGCACAGCAGAATGCCGATGGCGCCGATATGGGCGATCAGGAGATAGAGATAGCCCGCTCTGCGAATTTCAGGAATACGGTGGTTGGTGGTGACAAGAAAGAACGACGATAACGCCATGGTCTCCCACATCACCATGAACACGTAGGCGTCGTCGGCCAGCACCACCAGCACCATGCTGGCAAGAAACACGTGGTATTGGAGGCACAGAAGGCCGGGGGGTGTGCCCTCTCCCTGGCGGAAATAACCCGCCGCAAAGGCCGATACACCCACCGTGGCGCCGCCGATGACCATGATGAAAAAAGCGGACAGGCTATCCAGACGGAAATGGAATGGCAGGCCCGGCAGCCCGATCGGCAGCACCGTCGTTTCGGGTGGGGTCGCGATTGACACGGCCGCCAACGCGAATAGCACAATCCCGATGGCGCCGCCGGCTGGAAACAGAACGCGCGCAACGAGTGCCAGCCGATTCAACGCAATGATGCCCGCTGTGCCGACCAACAACCATCCGGCAACCGAGAGCAGGGTCCAGTCCAAGAGGCTCCACGTCGCCAGATTGGACAGCGCTGACATGCCTTTCCCCTTTGATTCGGACTGATTCAGCCTTGCCCATCCGAATATACGCGATCCTCGATGCAGGCCGTCCGTATCGTGGACGAGATAAGGGTCGACGCGCTGCGACGGTCGCGCGAAACGGATCAGCCGCCAAATGCCGAGTGGCCGGCCGCGTGCGGGCGGTCGATCCCTGTACCTTTCGGAATATTCTCGATAACCTCTTGCGAAACATTGAGTTCACCCTCATATTGCGCAGATTCGAATCTGCTTTGTGCCGGTGCCCGGTGGTTTTTCAGGGCAGCAACAGCGGGCCTTGCCCAGGGCGACTCGATGTCTCGCGCGCTTCAGCGCGAGCAGATACCAAACCTCTCAAGGAAGATTACATGGCCACAGGCACCGTCAAGTTCTTCAATACGACCAAGGGTTTCGGCTTCATCGGGCCCGATGACGGTTCGAAGGATGTTTTCGTACATATTTCGGCAGTTGAGAAATCCGGACTCGGCACCATCAAAGAAGGCCAGAAGCTGTCGTATGAGCTCGAGCGCGGGAAAGATGGAAAGTCGTCGGCCTCGCAACTGAAGGCACTCTGATTCGTATTCCTTGGCCCGTCGGCGCGTCTCCCACGACGCGTAACGCTCGCGGACTCGTCAGACCTTAGGCTGCGCGGACCAGGTTTCTGGAGCCGTCCGGTCCAACGGTGATGACCAGTCGCTGAGGTCCCCGGCAGGACTGCTCGGTTCCAGTTGAATCTCGGCGGATCCTTGCCGAGTCGCGTTCGTGCGCGCGTACCCAGTTGAACGCGTCGCGCAAAATGCGTTGCGGTTCCGCGAGGACGCTGTTCGGTCCGGTACGACCGTGGCGCACGCCGTCGCCCGAAAGGATCTATTCTCAGGGTTTCGATTAACCTTAACGTTGATCACAAAGGACGGCCCATGGCAAAACCGAACTACGCGTTCGCAAAGCGTCAGCGAGATCTCGCCCAGAAGCAGAAAAAAGAAGAAAAGCGCAAGAAGAAGGCCGAATCGCTGCTTGAGCGTCCTGCCGACGATCCGCTACAGCCGGGCGTAGACGAGGCGACCAAGCCTGAGCCGACAGCGGGTGCGGTGGAAGGCCAGTCGTAGCGATCCATAGGGTTCCTGATCAGCAACGAAACCCCGCTCACCTCGGTTTGGTCGGTCGCGACGGCATTACAAACCGTTACATGGCGGCCTGTCACCGTTAGGCGATTTCGCGCGTTGGTGTCTCTCGCGAGGAGTCTTTCTCGGACTGGGAGAGCACGATGAACAAGGTTCGCGTTGCCGCGGCACTGATCGTTCTGGGTTCGATTTTTGTTGGAGGTTGTGCCGTCTATCCAGTCGGGCCGGGGATCTACTTCGCGACTCCGCCCGTCTATGCCGCACCATCGTACGGTCATCACGGTCACTACGGCCATCGCGGTCATTCGGGTTGGAGGCACCATCACGGGCATCGCGGGCGCTGGTAGTCACGAGGCCCGGCGTGGTCGCTTTTTGAAGCGGCGGCTGCAATCCGCTTTTGTTGGATCATTGCATAGAGCCGGATGCGGTGTTCGTCCCCACATGCGTTGCGTCCGGTAGGAGGCCTGCGCTCAGGGCCTTCAGCCGGACTGCCGCGCCAATGAGCGCGAGCGTTGGCATCGCTACGCCCCGTTGCAAGGCAAGCTCGAGCGGCGCATCGACGATCGCGGCCAGCTCCACTTGGCGGCCCGCTTCGAAATCGTGGAGGGTCGAGGGCTTATGGGTGCCCCTGTTGTAGGCCTGATCGAAGTACGTCTGGACGACGCCTTCGATGCCGCTTCCACATGCCCGCGCGAGTGTTTCAATTTCCTGGATGATTGCAAGCGCGCATGCACCGAGCGTCTTGTCCCGTGCAACGTCGATCTGCTGTGCTCCTGTGAGGGAGCAGAGCGGATTGAATGAGCCATTCGTCGCGAGCTTCGACCAGACCGCGCGATGAATATCCGCAGTCACGACCGCTCCGTATCCGGTCCCTTCGAACGCGGCTGCGACGCGCTTCGCCGCAGCGTCAGATTGCCCGGCGAGGATAGGCCCAACCACAAGTTTTCCCGGAACCATATGGATCCATTCGCCGGAATCGGTGCGGCGCGCCGGGGAGTAGATGGTCGCGCCGACGAGGCGATCGGCCGGTATCGCGCCGATGAGCGAACCGTCGGGATCGACAGCGCGCACCGGGTGCAGGGCGGTACCGAACCACCACGGCACACCGTTCACGACCGGCGCCACGACTGTCTTCGGCCCGATCGCGGGCAGCACAGACTGCATTGCCGCAGGAAGGGAAAACGCCTTCGTCGCGAACAACACAATGTCCTGTTCGCCGGCTGCGCTGATGCTTGTTACGACGCGTGGCCGGCTATGCAGGATGCGCTGGTCGGGTGTCGTGAGACGAATGCCTTGCTCGGCAACCATGCGTGCGGTGTCGCCACGGGCGAACAGGGTTACGCGGCGGCCGGCCGCTGCAAGGTAGCCCGAGAGAACGCCACCAATTGCCCCTGCGCCAACGATCATGATGCGATCTCTCATCTTGTTTTCCTGTTCGTGTCGACTGTCGGCGATCAGCACCCTTCGACCCGCGTAATGGTCCGTTGTCTGGCCGGCTCGCTCCGCCGGACCCGCCAATTGCCCCATTCGACGGCTCGATTTGACCGTCGATCGGACGATGTCTACCATCACGAGTGTGTCGTCATCGATCCCGATTGGGCGGGCGTTGAGATGCGACAGCGCCGAGTGCAGCGGTGAATGATGGTCTGGCTGGGAGAAGATTGGATCATGAAGGGCGTCCGTTTCGTACTGCTCGTGATGGCAATTGGCGTTTGCCTGTCGGGTTGTTCGAACATGACCATGGGTCCGATAGGATTCGCAGTCGCCCCGATGCAACCGGTGCACGTCGGAACGCCAAATGTTCCGCGTACGAATGTGGACTATCGCACCTGGGGTGCATGGGCCTTCGGTAGCTGGTAGGGAGTCCCGTAGGCAGCAAGGCGTCCTATCCCCGGACGGCGCCGATCAGCATCGCGACCCCGGCAAACGCCATCAAACCATCCATCACGACGCGAAATCGATCCGGGCTCAGTTGCAACACCCACCGTTTCGCAAGATAAGACCCGAGCATCAGCGCGGCGCCCACGATAAGTCCCCGGACCAATGTGTCCCACGGCATCGCGCCAAAACTCCGAAAGACGATTGACTTGGCGAGCCCGACCCCGACCGATCCGAGCGCCTCGGTGGAGAGGTAAGCGCCCTTGACCAAGCCATAGGCAAGAAAAAATGGAGTATTGATCGGGCCCGTCGAGGCAACGATTCCGCTCAGGAATCCAATAAATACTCCCACGATCGCCAGATGCCAGCGCACGATCTTCAAGCCGATCGATTGCAGCCAGCGGCGCACCGGGATCATCGCGAGGAAAAATACTCCCAGGGCTCCCTCGACGGCGCGCGCCTCCAACACGACCAACGTGGACGCGCCAAGTGCGGCGAACGGAACGGCGGTGATGGAGTAGACACCGCATGCGCGCCAGTCAACATCCCGCCACCAGACCGCGACCCGCGATGCATTCGCAAGGAGTGCCGCGATCGCCATCATGGGCACTGCATCCTTCGCGCCGAACACCCATACGAGCGCCGGCATCAGTATGATCGATGCGCCGAAACCGACGATGCCTCCGACGGTACCGGCCACCACGCCAAGCAGCAGAACGACGACCCAGTCCACCGTGATGGTCAGGCTGCCGTGCCGATGTGCTCAGGAGCGGAGCGGTGCCGTCTGTCTCACTTCACCGGGCAGGAACGAGACCGCCAACGCGGTGAGCGTCGCGATGCCGCCCATCAGCACCAGCAAGAAACCAAAGCCCGACACCTTGACGATCGGTCCGAGGAGATAGACGGCGATCGAGCTGATCCCGAACGCGATCGCGATGCGCGCGCCGGCCACCCGCGATCGCATCCTATCGTCCACATAACGCACGATCATGGCGTCGGTAAATGGAATCGCGCCGAATACGAGCGCCATGAAGGTGACCGAGACCATGTAGAACCCCCACCCATCCATGGTCGCGGCAATGATGAATGCAGGGACCTGCAGCAATACCAATGGCAGATAGATGCGCTTGAGCGGATAGCGGTCGATGAGATTGCCGACCACCAGCTGCATCAATGAAGCGATCGTGTACATCAGCGCGAGCAGCGTGCCGATCGTCGCCGGGTCCGCAATGAGCGCGGCCAGGCGCTCGCGCAGCAATTCGCCGTTCCCATTGGTGGTGAAATTGAAGATGAGGCTGCTCGATGTTGCGCTCAACGTGATGATCAGGAATACGCGCGCCATGAGGCCTGGCGGGAGATCGACCTGTTTGGGTTTTCGCTTGGCCGGCGCGATGGTCTCGCGCGGTGCGAGGATCGCGAACACAACGCCGCACGCAATGGCGACAAGGCCGGGCACGACGAATGCCACGCGCCATCCGAAGTGCTTCACCAGGAAGCCCGTCGATAGCGCGGCAATCGCAATGCCGAGGTTGCCCGCCAATCCGTTCACGCCGATCGTGATGCCTGGTTTCGTTGACGCTTGCACCAGCATCGGAATGCCCACCGGGTGATAGATCGATGCGAACAATCCAAGCAATGTCAGCGCGGCGGCCATCTGCCAGACGTTCTGCGTCGTGGCCACCAGGAGCGCCGACGTACCGATGCCGAAAAAAAAGATGACCATCATCGCCCGGCGGCCCCACAGATCGCCGAGCCGACCGGCGGGCAGCGAACCCAACCCGAACAGGAAGAATGCGCCGACGGTAAAGGGCATCAGGTCTTCCCACCGCGCCAGTTGAAAATCGGTGGCGATCGCCCCGATCGCAGTTGCGAAAATCAACAGCATCAGATGATCGATCGCATGGCCGATGTTCAGCAGCAGTGACGTTGCCGTACGCGGTTGATGAATCAAGGCAGCATCGGTCGACATGCTTTGTGCTCGTGGCGATCGGAATCGAACCATTGTATAGGCACCGGCTTCGTCCGTCGGGACACACCTGCCGCGCGTGGATCTGCAGGGCGCTAGGAGTCTGCGCGGCAGAGCGCGCACACTCCTCTAGGAAGACGCAATTGTTCAGCCGAACGACGCTTTGCAATTAAAGTTAGCCCAATTTCGGGATTATTGTTTGACGCATTCGCGGTAATAAAGGCACGTGGCGTCTTCCATCAGGAATCTGCGCGGACTGCCGCGCAGATTCCTAGGATCGCGGCGCGGCTTGCGAGCCTTCCCTATAATCCTGCAGCACGCAGTCGCTCGATCTCTTTCCCCCGCTTCCCCTGGAGTTGCTCATGATTCACGGTATCGACGTTCATACCCATTTCATTCCGGAGCAGTTCCCCGCCTACGTGGGCAAGGGCAAGGATGTTCCGTGGCCATCGATGAATCATGAGGGCTGCGGCCATGCGCATGTAATGATCCAGGGCAAGAACTATCGGACCGTCCCGTCATCGTCCTGGAAGGGCGAGCAGCGCATTGTCGAGATGGATCAGATGAGGATCGGTCGGCAGGTCGTATCACCGATGCCCGAGTTGCTGTCGTATTGGCTGCCCGGGGAGGATGCGGGCGTGCTCTTGCGCCATGTGAACGACGAGATCGCGGCGCTTTGCGCGAATCATCCGCAACGGTTCTCAGGGCTTGGTGCGGTGCCGCTTCAGGATCTCGACCGGGCAATTCGCGAGATCGAACACATCCTCAAAGCGCAGCGACTGCTTGGAGTGGAGATCGCCACGCATGTCAATGGCGTATCGATCGGCGATCCCCGCTTCGAACCATTCTTTGAGGCCGCCGAGTCGCTGGGCGCGGCAATTTTCGTTCACGGGTTACGGCCCGCCGGAAAAGAGAGGCTGGTCGGTCCGGCGGCGCTGGAGCAGGTGGTCGGCTTTCCGGGTGATGTGGCACTTGGCATTGCCTCGCTCATCACCGGCGGGATTCTCGCGCGCCATCCGAAGCTACGGATCGGGTTCTCTCACGGAGGGGGTGCGTTCTCGATCGTGCTGCCGCGCCTGGAGCACGGATGGAAGCACTCCCCGCCGATCCGGGATTCGATTCCCGAGGCGCCGAGCGTCTACGCGAAGCGCCTGTACTACGACACGCTCGTCTACAACCCGCAAACCTTGCGCTATGTGATCGATACGTTCGGTGCCGATCGCATCATGATCGGCACCGACTATCCGTTCCAGATCGCGGACCGCGATCCGCACGGCTCGGTGAATGCGGTGCCCGGCATCGATGAAAAGACGCTGCGCCTGATACGCGACGAGAACCCGCGACGGTACTTGGGATTGCCGTAATCGTAGCCATTGATTGCTACAATGCCCGGCGGATCAGTGCTGTCGATTTCGACGCATCCGCTTTTGCCCTCTAGGACATGAAGGTTTTTGGATTTGCCGGCTGGTCCGGCAGCGGCAAGACGACATTGATCGAGCAGCTCATTCCTCGGTTGGTGGCAAGCGGAATCCGCGTTTCGCTCGTGAAGCATGCGCATCATAACTTCGACGTCGACCAGCCCGGCAAGGACTCCTACCGCCATCGCCACGCCGGCTGCCATGAAGTCATCGTGTCCTCCGAGAAGCGCTGGGCTTTGATGCATGAGTTGCGCGGGGCGCCCGAGTTGACCCTCGAGCAGTTGATTGACCGCATGAATCCGGTTGACCTGCTGCTGGTCGAGGGATTCAAGCGCTATCCTCAACCCAAGCTCGAAGTGTTTCGTCGCGACAACGGCAAGCCGCGCCTGCATCTGGATGATGCGAAGATCGTCGGGGTCGCATCCGATGAACGCTTTGAGACGAACCTTCCGCAATTCGATCTGTCCGACTACGACGGCATCACCCACTTCCTCCTCGACTACAACGGATTCAAATGAACTGCGTGATTCGCGGTGATTCTCCGCTGCGCTGCAAATCATGGCGAATCACCAAAGGATTTCGTACGAACAAGGGGGAGAATGCCCCCTTGTATATCCCCCGAACGAACAAGGGAGCGCGGCCCCTTGTTTATCCCTTTGACGATTGAAAACGTAGCCAATCAATATGAACAAAGGACTGCTCACCGTCGATGAAGCGCTGGCCCGATTGCTGGCCGGTGTGCAACCGATCCGCGATGTTGAAGTGATCCCGACCATGGAGGCGACCGGAAGGGTGCTCGCGCGCGCGCAGCGTTCGACCATTGATGTGCCCGGTCACGACAACAGCGCCATGGACGGCTATGCGGTCCGTGCAGCGGATTGCGTTTCGGGCGAAGCGCGGCTCAAGGTCTCGCAACGGATCGCGGCCGGCGCGGTCGGCACGGCACTCGCGCGAGGCACGGCGGCGCGAATCTTCACGGGTGCGCCGATGCCCGCCGGCGCCGACGCAGTGGTCATGCAGGAGCAAGCCGAGGCAGATGGCGATCATGTGATCGTCAGACATGCGCCCAAGCCGAGCGAGTGGGTGCGCTATATCGGTGAAGACATACGCGCCAACAGCGAGATCCTGCCGCCCGGCATCCGCATGCGCCCGCAAGACGCCGGGCTCGCGGCTTCGGTGGGCCTTCCAACGTTGCCGGTGACCCGCAAGCTCCGTGCCGCAATATTCTTTACCGGGGACGAGCTGGTCATGCCCGGTGAGCCGCTGCCGCACGGGTCGATCTACAACTCCAGCCGCTTCACCTTGACGAGCATGCTGTCGACATTCGGCTGCGACGTGACGGACCTCGGCATCATTCCCGACACGCTTGCGGCGACGCGCGATTTCATGCGACGCGCCGCGGCGGGGCACGATCTGGTCATCACGAGTGGCGGCATGTCGGTCGGCGAGGAAGACCATGTCAAACCCGCGGTCGAAGCGGAAGGTCGCCTCGACATGTGGCGCATCGCGATGAAACCCGGCAAGCCGCTCGCATTCGGGCAGGTGCGCAGGGTCGATGGATCGGAGGCCTCGTTCATCGGACTCCCCGGTAATCCGGTATCGAGTTATATCTGCATGGTGCTCTTCGTCAAACCCTTCGTCATGCGGTCGATGGGTGTACAAAATCTGTCGATGCAAAGCTTTCAGGTGCGGGCGGATTTCGAATGGCTCAAGCCCGATGCGCGGCAAGAGTTCCTGCGCGTGAAGGTGAATGCGGCGGGGAGTGTCGAGTTGTTCGCCAACCAAAGCTCGTCGGTCCTCACGTCGACGGTGTGGGGCGACGGACTGGTCGACAATCCGGCGCGCACCGCGATCAAGCGTGGCGACTGGGTTCGGTACATCCCGTTCGCGGAGCTGCTCAAACAATGGTGAAGGTGCTCTTCTTCGCTCGGCTCCGTGAGGTCCTCGGCGTATCCACCGAATCGATCGAGCTGCCGGCCGGCGTCTCGACGGTTGGCGGATTGCGCAGCCATCTGATCAGTCGGGGCGGGGCGTGGTCGGATGCCTTTGCCGAGGGTCGCGCAGTGCGCGTTGCGGTCAATCAAGACATGGCGCAGGCCTCGACGGCGATCAAAGCGGGCGATGAGATTGCGTTTTTTCCACCGGTTACCGGGGGATAAGCCGCGATGCCCACGGTTCGCATCCAGCACGAAGACTTCGATGTAGGCGCTGAGATTGCGCGCCTGCGGGCAGGGCGTGCGGAAATCGGCGCGGTGGCGACATTCATCGGCGTATGTCGCGATCGCAACGATGGCGCGCACGTGGCGACCATGACGCTCGAACATTACCCTGGCATGACCGAGAAGGCGATCGCGACCATCATCGATGCGGCGATCACGCGCTGGAAGATCGACGACGTCACCGTCATTCATCGCGTCGGCGAGCTGCATCCCACCGATCAGATCGTGCTGGTCGTCGTGATAGGCGGGCATCGGGGCGATGCGTTCTCCGCGTGTGAGTTCATCATGGACTATCTCAAGACGCAGGCGCCGTTCTGGAAAAAGGAACAGACGCCGGACGGTGCGCGCTGGGTGGAGGCGCGATCGACCGACGACGATGCCGCAGCACGATGGCGGGGCGACGCGGCGCCAGTCGAGCGCAATGCCCTCTGAGATCGTCCTCACCGTGCCGGGCATTGCGACCGTGCGTGCGCGGTTGAGACTACTCGCTTGAACCGGGTTCGATGCGCCCGCGCAGCTCGGTCTTGAGTATCTTGCCGTAATTATTCTTCGGCAACGATTCGACGAACCGGTACTCACGCGGACGCTTGAAGCGCGCGATGTTGTCAAGGCATAGCGCGTCGAGCATGTCGTTGGTCACGTCCGCGCCCGCGCGCTTCACGACGAACGCCACGACCTCCTCGCCCCACTCCGGGTGCCGGCGCCCGACCACGGACACCTCGGCAACCCCGGCGTGTCGTTGGAGCACCTCCTCGATCTCGCGCGGATAAATATTCGATCCGCCGGAGATGATCATGTCCTTCGCGCGATCCACGAGGGTCAGGAAGCCGTCATCGTCGAACGTACCGATGTCGCCGGTGTGCAGCCAGCCACCCTTCAATGCCGCCACGGACGCGCTTGGGTTCAGCCAGTAGCCGCGCATGACCGCATCGCCTCGAACGACAATTTCGCCGGCCGCGCCGGGAGGAAGTTGATGCTCCGCCGCGTCCACGACGCGGACCTCGACCGCTGATTGCGCGACGCCGACTGATGCGATGCGGGCGGCATACCGCGGGTGCGTGGTGTTCGCAAGATGAAACTTGGAAAGCGCTGTGATGGTCATCGGGCTTTCGCCTTGTCCATAGATTTGGACGAAGCGCTGGCCCATCACCGACAACGCCTCGAGGATGTCGGCCTGATACATCGGACCGCCGCCGTAGATGATGGTCTTGATGCTCTCCAATGGCGGATGCGCGATGCGGACGTGATCCACCAGTCGCTTGACCATCGTGGGGGCAGCGAAGAGCGTCACACTTCGTCTTGTCCGCGCGAGCGCGAAAACTTCCTCGGGATCGAAGGCTTCGCTCTCGGGAACGATCTGTGTGGTGGCTGCCGCGAGATGGGGAAGCGCATACAAGCCGGACCCGTGCGACATCGCAGCCCCATGGATGATGCAGTCGTCGGCACCGATCGCATCCACGTCGGCGAAGTAGCAGAGGATCATCGTGAGAAGATTCCGGTGCGAGAGCATCACGCCTTTGGGGCGGCCGGTCGTGCCGCTCGTATAGAACAGCCAGGCCAAATCATCCGGACCATTCCAATTGATCGGCGCTGCTGCGCCGCTCCGCATGCGTTGCCGATAGTCGCGCGACGCGACATCGATCGTTTTGCCCGCGCCGATCGACCCGCTGCTCGATTCAGCATGGCTCGAGGTCACGAAGCAGCAGGAAGCGCCGGCATTGTCGAGAATGTACGCAAGCTCCCGCTCATGCAATTTGGCATTGATCGGAACCGCGGTAAGCCCCGCCCACCAGATGCCCATGAGCACTTCGAAGTACTCGGGGCAGTTCTGCATGTAAAGGGCGACGCGATCACCCGAATCGAGCCGCAACGTGTTGCGGAAATAGTCGGCGATCGACGCCGCATGTTGCGCGAGCTCGCGGTAGGTGGCATACGGTGCGACGCCACGCGTGAGCGCGATGCGCTCGGGAAATACGCGGGCGGCGCGTACCAGTAGTTGTGCGATATTCATTGGATCGATTGGCGGAATGCCTCGACGAGGCGATCAACGCCCATCGTAGTCGAGGTCGGCGAAGCGTGGGAAAGAAGCGAAGTCCAGCGTCGACCGTGAAGCCGACCAGCGCAATCGTTCAGGCGTCGACGGCCGCTTCAGAGGGTTCGCGCGTCAGATCCGCGAGGCGTCGATTCGCCAGGGTCAATCGCTCGAGCAGCATGTGGATGAAAGCGCGCTGAAACGCGTTCTGACAGACCTCGCTGGCAAGGCGCAGCGACCTCGCTTTGATGTCGAGAACGAAGAGCTGCTCCAACGCGGTGATCGTGGTCGAGCGGCGCGCGCTGGTCTCGTTGAAGTACGCCATCTCACCGAAGCACGCGCCGGCCGACAATGTTGCCAGGTGCTTACCGCCCAACGTGACGGTGACCTTCCCTTTCACCATCACGAAAAAGCCATCGCCGCTATCGCCTTCGCGGATGATCGCCTGGCCCGCTTCGACCTCGCGCCAGGCGCCGATCCGGAGCGCCTCCCAGAGGACTACGTCGTCAAACGTCTCGAAGAACGGCAGGGCCCGGATGTCCGCGTACTTCTCGGAGTCGGACAGCTTGGCACCGCTCGAGCGCAGGACACCGAATGCGTGCGACAGCTCCTTGCCGAATTCCATCCATGATTGATAGCGGGCAGACGGTTCCTTCTGCATCGCCTTCAGACAGATCGCATCCAGCACATGGGGCAAGTCGGGCCGCAGGGTCGACGGTGGCAGGGGCCGGAGATTGAGGATTTCGTAGGTGAGCGAGAGCTGGTTGGATGCGTTGTAAGGCAGCCGCCCGGTGAGCAGTTTGTAGAGCACCACGCCGAGCGAGTAGATGTCCGTCTGGTGGTTGAGCGGTTCGAGCCGGATCTGCTCAGGGGACATGTACGCAGGTGAGCCGATACCAGTGAGCTGCGTGGTTTCGTGGGCGCGCGATTCCTGGAACGACGCGCCGAAATCGCTCACCTTGATGTCCCCATCCGGGCTGAAAAGGATGTTCCCGGGCTTGATGTCACGATGGACCACGCCGCGCTGGAAGGCGTAGTCGAGCGCGCGGATGCACTTGAATGCGATCTCGACGACCTTGGGAACGGGCAGCAGGGTCGCTGCATCGGCGTGGTCATCGAGCGTGCCGCCTGGTACATATTCCATGACCAGATAACTGTAGGCGGGCTCGCTCACGGCATCATGGATCGCGACGATGTGTGGATGCGAAAGGCGTCCGGCAAGCGCGGCCTCGGCGACGAACGCCTTGCGGATCAGCTTGATGTCATCTTCGGAATGGTGCTCCTCGAAGAAGAACACCTTCACGGCGACCGGTCGGTTGCCGGCGGTTGGATCACGACCGAGATAAACGCGACTGGTCGCGCCGCGACCGATTTCGCGTTCGATCGGATAGCGTCCGATGTGGTCTTCGATTTCGAACTTGAATGCCATGTGAGGGAGCTCGCGCGACCGGGGAGTGTAGCCGACGGATAGGCGCCTAAATGCGTATTAGTGTAATCAATCTCATAGGTGGGCATAGCGGGCTGATGCGACGCGCACGCCGGAATCACTCCTTGAATTTCAAGGTGCTGGCCGCATGTACCATTGCAACCGGAAAGCGCGGATGATCATCGAATACAGATCCGCGCGATATGCACCACCAAGGAATCCCCACCATGCGAATCGATAAACTGACGACCAAGTTTCAACAGGCCCTTGCCGACGCGCAGAGCATGGCGGTGGGCGGCGACAATCCATTCGTCGAGCCGGTCCACGTTCTCGCAGCGATGCTGGCAGCCGAGGACACATCGAGCCGGTCGCTCCTCGAGCGCTCCGGTGTCAACATCGCGAAGCTTCGCGAGGGCACCACAAAAGCGATCGCGCGGCTGCCGAAGGTCGAAGGCCACGGCGGCGAAACCCCGGTATCGCGCGAGCTATCAGGCCTCCTGAATCTTGTCGATCGCGAAGCCCAGAAGCGGGGCGACCAGTTCATCGCCTCCGAGCTTTTTCTGCTCGTGGCGACCGACGATAAAGGGGAGGCCGGCCGTTTGCTGCGCGAAGTCGGCGCGACCCGCAAGGCGATGGAAGCGGCGATCGATTCGGTCCGAGGCGGGGCCGGTGTCGACAATGCGGAGGCCGAGGGCCAGCGCGAGGCACTCAAGAAATACACACTCGATCTCACCGAACGCGCGCGGATGGACAAGCTCGATCCGGTGATCGGGCGCGACGACGAGATACGGCGGGTCATCCAGATTCTTCAGCGCCGCACCAAGAACAATCCCGTATTGATCGGTGAGCCTGGTGTCGGCAAGACCGCGATCGTGGAGGGACTCGCCCAGCGGATCATCAACGGCGAGGTACCCGATTCGCTCCGCAACAAACGTGTCTTGTCGCTCGACATGGCCTCGTTGCTGGCGGGCGCGAAGTTTCGCGGCGAGTTCGAAGAGCGTCTCAAGGCGGTGCTGAAAGAGATTTCGCAGGACGAGGGTCGTACGATCGTTTTCATCGACGAGTTGCACACGATGGTCGGCGCGGGCAAGGCTGAAGGCGCGATCGACGCCGGCAACATGCTCAAGCCCGCCTTGGCGCGCGGTGAGCTGCATTGCGTGGGGGCGACCACGCTCGACGAGTACCGCAAGTACATCGAGAAGGATGCAGCGCTCGAACGTCGATTCCAGAAGATCATCGTGGGCGAGCCGACGGTGGAGGCGACGATCGCCATCCTGCGCGGCTTGCAGGAGAAATACGAAGTGCATCATGGTGTCGAGATCACCGATCCGGCGATCGTCGCCGCGGCTGAACTGTCGCATCGCTACATCACCGATC
>JANMUI010000239.1:0-6385 GCA_031391405.1 Betaproteobacteria bacterium | reverse complement strand
GCCGCAAGTACGACATCCCGGTGGTTGTCGGTGCTATCGCGGCGAACCGAGCGATCTACAGCGTGGGCATGGGCGCCCCGGTCGAAGAAATCCAGGCGCGGTGGGATCACGCAATCGCCAATCCGATTGCGCCACGGGTGGTCGAGAGTGCGGTCTGCCAGGAAGTCGTCCACGAGGGCGCCGCGCTCCAAGGCGAGGGCAATGGTCTGGATCGCCTGCCGATTCCGATCTCCACGCCGGGATTCGACAGCGCCCCGACCTTGACCGCGACCAATGTCATCACACGCGATCCCGAGAGTGGGGTGCAGAACATGGGGACCTATCGCGCCGCGCTCAAGGCGCCGGATCGATTGGTCGTGAGAATGGCCACGCGTGTTGGGGGTGCGGGCGGTTATCAGCACTATCTCCGGCATCAGCGGCGCGGCGACAAGACGATGCCCTGCGCGATCGTGCTTGGCTGTCCGCCTTTTGTCGCGTTCATGGGGCCGCAGAAATTGCCGATCGACGTCGACGAGTTCCATGTCGCAGGTGGTCTGGCCGGTGCAGCGATCAATGTCGTGCGTGGGCACACGGTCGATCTGCTGGTTCCGGCCGAAGCGGAAGTCGTGATCGAGGGGCTCATCGATCTCGAACACCTCGAACCCGAGGCGCCGTTCGGGGAGTCACACGGCCATGTGGCGCTCGAAGAATTCAACATGCCGATGCGTATTACCGCGATCACGCATCGACGCAATCCGGTCATTCCCTCGTATATCAGTCAGGTGGCCCCGAGCGAATCAAGCGTCATCAAGCGCGTGGCGTACGAGCCGCTATTTCTTGCGCATCTACGCGACGCACTCGGGATTCGAGGCGTCAAGCGCGTTGCATTGCATGAGCCGCTCACCGGCCTTCTGCGGGTGACGATCATCACGATCGAGAGAGGCACCCCGCGCACCGAAATTTGGCGGGCCTTGCATGGGGCGGCGTTCTTCAAAGGGGATTGCGGAAAGCTTTGCATCGCGGTGAATGACGACATCGATCCGGATAACGCCGACGCACTGTTCTGGGCAATGGCGTATCGCATGAATCCGGTGCAAGACGTCGAGCTCATTGCGCATCGCGGCCTCGGCCACGGACCGAAACGCGAGCACGGTCAGGAGGAAGATTCGACCATGCTGATGGACGCGACGATGAAAAGCGACATGCCCCCGCTCGCGCTACCCAAGCGCGAATATATGGAGCGGGCGAAAGCGATCTGGGAGGAGCTCGGGCTCCCGGCGCTCAGGCCACAATCACCCTGGTTCGGCTATTCGCTGGGCGACTGGCTCCCGCAGTGGGATGACGCCGCACGCCGCGCGGTAGCGGGAAACTACCTGGAAAACGGTCGCATCAGCGCCACACAGGTCAAGACCGGTATCAAACCCGAAACGAAATTTCGACCACCGGGCTAACGTCATGCGTCATTGGTGCGGCGAGGCCCGGTCCCTTTTCTCAGGATGTGATTGAACATGGCAAAGCAAATGATTGGCGTTATCGGACTTGGCATCATGGGCGGTGCAATGGCAGAGGCGCTGCTTGGCGCGGGCCACAAGGTGGTGGGATACGACATCGCGCCGAGCGCCAACGCGCGCCTTCGTAAAGCAGGCGGACGTGCGCTTGCGTCGGCCGGCGCGGTTGCGCAGAACGCCGATATCGTGATTACGTCGCTTCCGACAATCGCCGCACTGCATGATGCCGCCGCGAAAATTGCCGATGCGAAACGTAGCCGGCGCAATGATCCGCTCGTCGTGATCGAAATGAGCACGTTGCCCGTCGCTGACAAAGAGCGCGCGGCGGCGACTCTTCGCAATGCCGGCGCGGTCATGCTCGATTGCCCGATCAGCGGCACGGCCGCCCGCATGCACGATCGCACCTGGTCCATCTACGTAAGCGGCCCAGCGGCCGAATGCGAGCGGGTGGATTCGATTCTTGCCGTGTTTGCGGATCTCAGGCCTTACGTCGGCCCGTTCGGTCATGGCACGAAGATGAAGTTTGTTGCCAATCATCTGGTCGCAATCTACAACGTCGCGTACGGCGAAACCATGACTTTCGCTCGCAAGATGGGTTTGAGCAGCAAGCGTGTCTACGATCTCATGGCGAACAGTCCGGTATTGGGAACCGGCGTGTTCAAACTGCGGGGCGCGCAGATGGTGAAGCGCCAGTACACGCCTCCGACCATGAAGATCGACGTCTGGCAGAAGGATATGCAGGTGATCGGCGATATGGCGAAGGCGGTGAATTGCCCGCTCCCGTTGTTCACCGCATGTGTGCCTGTCTATACAACTGCGATGGCGATGGGACTCGCTAAAGAAGATACGGCATCGGCTTGTGAAGTGATTGGGGCAATGGCCGGGATTCGCGAGAAAAAAAAACGCTGATCTCACGGCCAGCTTGATTCGCAATGATCTCGTGCGCGATCTCGCGCCTGTTACCCAAGCGGCGAACTACACCAACCTTCTCGTGGTCCATCCGTCGCTGCCGGTGACGTCGGTGCAGGAGTTGATCGCGCTCGCGCGAGCGAAGCCAGGTGCCCTGCATTTCGGTTCGGCGGGCAACGGAACGCCGCCGCACATGACCGGCGCGATGTTCAACAGCCACGCCAACGTGAAGATCGAGCACATTCCGTACAAGGGCGGTGCGCCAGCGATAACGGATCTGATCGGCGGGCAGATCTCGATCATGTTCGACAATGTGCCGCCGCTGTTTGCGCATGTGAAGGCCGGCAAGATGCGACCACTTGCCGTCACGAGCTTGCGGCGCATCGCGGCGCTGCCGGATATTCCGACGCTCGACGAAGCGGGCCTGAAGGGCTTCGACTCTGTGGGATGGAACGGCGTATTCGCCCCGCAGGGAACCCCGCGCGAGATCATTGATCGTCTGCAAACCGAGATTGCGAAGGTTCTCTCGATTGCGGAGATTCGCGAGGGCCTGATCGCGCAAGGGGCCGATCCGGTCGGCAATTCTCCGGAAGCATTTGGCGCATGGGTGAAGCTCGAAGTGCAGAAGTGGGCGCAGGTGGTCCGGGATTCGGGCGCCAAGGTCGACTGACGAACGTGATTAGCAATGATCCTCCGCTGCGCTACGAATCATGGCCAATCACCCAGGGATTTCGTAGGAACAAGGGGACCTCCGTTGGGGCGGAGGGGCCCCAACCCCTCCGAACGCCCCCTTGTATATCCCCCAGAAGAAACAAGGAAGCTTCGCCCCCTTGTTGATCCCCTCCATGGCGGCGTTTCGTAAATAATCAGGTTGATGACTGCTTCGATGAGCGAATCGCATACAGCCGGTGCTGTGGCAGCGCCCGCATATCTGCGTGCGTTGGCAACGTTTCTCGCCGACTCGACGATCGATGACCTGCCCGAGAATGTTCGGGCACGGGGCCGCATGATTCTTGCGGATACGATCCCGGTGATCGGTGCGGGCATGCGTGAGCCGGAAATGCGCGCCTTCAGTGAGCGGGTACTGGCGGGCAGCGGTGTCGGGCGGGTTTGGGTGATCGGCGCTGCGCGACGCACATCGGCAAGAGATGCGGCCCTGCTCAACGGTACCGCGTCCACCTGGCTCGAATTGAATGAAGGCAATCTGCGGCCGCGCGGGCATCCGAGTGTCCAGGTCGTGCCTGCTGCCATCGCCGAGGCGCAGGCGCGGAATGCGTCCGGGTCGGCACTGCTCCTTGCGATCGTGCTCGGATACGAGGCGTGCTCGCGCATCGGCCGGGCCGCGCATGTGAAACTGGCGGTGCATCCGCACGGCACATGGGGCGTGATCGGCGCGGCCGTCGCCGTCGGCGTACTCCGTGGATTCTCGGCAGCGCAGTTCGTTACGCTGATCAACTGTGCTTCGACACTTGGGCTTGCCACCAGTCGCACCACGCTTCTTGAAGGCGCCACGGTCCGCAATCCATTTACCGGGCATAGCGGTCAAATGGGAATCCTCGCCGCCGATATGGTGGAGTGCGGATTCACCGGGCAATCAGACGGCCCAGGAACGATCTACACCGATGTACTCGCTGACACGTTCGATGCCGCGCGCGTCACTGAGGGCCTTGGCTATGATTGGCTGATCACGCAAGGCTATCTCAAGTTGCATCCAACGGGTCGGTACGTGCATGCCGCGTTCGATGCGTTCGAGGATGCCCTGCGTGGTTACGCGGGCGATAGCGTAGGTGTCGACAACATCGAACGGATCGATGTGCGCGCCTACAAACTTGCTGCGATGCTCAAGGGGCAGTCGATCGATTCGAGCTTCGGCGCGCGATTCTCGATCCCGTTCGGGCTTGCCACACGCATTGTCCATGGCCACACGCGCCTGCCCGCATTTGAAATTGGCGCAGTGATGAACCCCGTTGTGCAAGCGCTGGCCCGGCGTGTTTTCGTAACCGAAGATCCTGCGCACACCGCGGCCTACCCTGCGACCCAGCGGTGCGACTTGCAGATCCGGTTGCGCGACGGCCGAATGCTGAGTGGGCATTGCGAGATCATGCGCGGGGAGCCGGAGAACGCGCACCCGGCTGACGCGTTACGTCAGAAGTTCTTCGACTTGGCCGTTCCGCTGTGGGGGCAGGGGAGCGCAACGACCCTGTACGATGCTTGCATGAGTATCGAAGGCATCGAACAATTCGGGCAGTGGTCGGAGCAACTGAATTTGTAAGCGCATATGCACCGCCAAGGCACCGAGACACCACGTTCCGGATAGTTGACGTCGTGGCCCGTTGAGCAGTTGAGCCGTCGAGCGGTCGTGGTGTGCCATGGAAACACCTTACAGGAGACGATCATGCTTCGCACCCACGGGCGGTACGACTATTCGGCGATTACGCAACGTGCGGATTACGCCTGGCCGAACGGCGCGCGCCTTGCTGTTCACTTCTGCCTGAATGTCGAGCATTTTGCATTCGGCGAGGGACTGGGTAATGACTACGGAGCGCCCCAACCGCAGCCGAATCACCGTAGCTTTGCCTGGCGCGATTACGGCAATCGAGTCGGGGCGTGGCGCATTCTCGAGTTGGCAGAGGCGTTCCGCTTGCCGATCGCGTTGCTCATCAACACGGCGCTCTACGATTACTGTCCGGAGATGATCAAAGCCTTCAGCGATCGCGGGGATGAGATTGTCGGGCACGGCCGCACCAACGCCGAGCGCCAAGCCGACATGGCGCTTGATGCGGAGCGCGCATGCATCAACGAGGCCACCGCGGCAATCACGAAACACGAAGGAAAACCGCCGATGGGCTGGCTCGCGCCCTACATCTCGCAGACGGTGCATTCCCTCGAATTACTCAAACAGGCCGGCTACCGTTACATGATGGATTGGCCGCTCGATGATCAGCCGATTTGGTTTCGCACGGCGCACGGCCCGATCCTCTCGATCCCGTATGCGCACGATCTCAATGACTCCTTCGAAGTCGTGTCGCGTCGAACGCCTTCGCAGCTCTATTGCGACAATCTCATCGATCAGTTCGATGAAATGCTGGAAGAATCCGCCCGCCGTCCGTTGGTGATGTCGGTCGTCCTGCACAGTTTCATCCTGGGTCAGCCGCATCGACTGCGCCAGTTCCGCCGCGTGATCCGGCATATCTGTGCGAAGCGTGAGCGCGTCTGGCTGACGGATCCGGGGCGGATCTGTGAGCACATCGAGTCGCTGCCGAAGGGCATCGTCCCGGGGTCGACCTGATATCCGCGAATCGGATGTACCGCAAGACCGGAAATTTCGTCTGCGGGTTGGGATACTCCGGTAAAATCGCGCGGTTGTTCACTCCACTTTTCGATTTCGGATTCAGCTCGGCGCAGCAATGGCACTCATCGTTCAGAAATTCGGCGGTACCTCGGTGGGTTCGACCGAACGCATCAAGAGCGTCGCGCAGCGCGTCGCCCGCTGGAAGGCAAAAGGGCACGACATCGTCGTGGTGCCGTCGGCCATGTCAGGTGAGACCAATCGATTGATCGGGCTTGCCCGGGAATTGCAGTCCCAGCCCGATGCCCGCGAGCTCGATGTCATCGCTTCCACCGGTGAGCAGGTGACGGTCGGGCTCCTCGCGATCGCGCTCATGAATATCGGGATCAAGGCCAAGAGCTATACCGGCGCACAGGTCCGTGTGATGACCGACAGCGCGTTCACGAAGGCGCGCATCGTCCATATCGACGACGAGCGGTTGCGCAAAGATCTTGCGCAGGGCATCGTGCCGGTGGTTGCGGGATTCCAGGGGATGGATGACGGCGGGAATATCACCACGCTCGGGCGGGGCGGTTCCGATACGTCCGCGGTCGCATTGGCTGCCGCGCTGAAGGCCGACGAGTGCCAGATCTACACCGATGTCGACGGTGTCTACACCAGCGATCCTCGTATCGTCGAGGATGCGCGGCGCCTGAAGACC
>JANMUI010000211.1:0-5803 GCA_031391405.1 Betaproteobacteria bacterium | reverse complement strand
AGGGTGTAGCCATCGGGCGCGGCCTTCGCGACCAGCTCGGCACCGATGATGCCGGCAGCGCCCGCTCGGTTCTCCACGATCACCGTCTGGCCAAGCGACTCCGTGAGACGCGTCGCGACGAGGCGCGCTGTGACGTCAGGTGAGCTTCCCGCAGCGAAGGGCACGACGAACCGTACCGGTCGCGTGGGCCAGGCCTGCGCGAACGCGGGCGCAACCAGCGCGACTGCGATCGCCACCATCGCGAGAACCGCGCACGACTTGATGTAAGATGCGTTCATGTCGATCTCCTGGGTGAGCGTGTGATCGTGCATCCATTGTAACTATCCCGCGCGCGCGGAGTTGTCGTGCTCTCGATGGCGCATGTGGCGATCTGCGATGGCGCTTCGAAACACCTGCGTGTAGGTCGCAGGGTCGAATGGCTCCGAGAGCGCGCCGAATGCGGCGCTGCTAATACCTCGCCGACGCGCTCGCAGCCGGCGCGGGAATCTGCGCGCGCCAGCGCCGCAAGTGATCCCGGATCGCCGGCGGATTGTGGATTTGCGGGTGCGAATGCCCGTCGGCGCTGTTGTCCTCTTTTCCGTCTTCACCCTTGAGGTCCTTGCTCTCCCACTCCTTGACCAGAACCTCGGCTTTGCCAAAGGCTTCGTCGAACGACTGGCTGCCGGGCAGGGCTTCCTTGAAGAAGGCGCGGCCGAAGTAGGTGAAGTCGTTGTCGTCGGCACACCCGAACGAACGCCGGTCATGTCGCGCTGCCGTGATGACGAGTGTGCGATCGTCCTTGAGCGCGCCGAGCTCCTTGGCCGGCACGTTCCGCAGGTCCATGCGGTTCTTTGGCGTCATCCGTCTGGAGCCGATCAATTCGCCGTGAACGAACTCTCCCTCGGAACGGTTGCCGTGGTCCCACTCCAGCCGGCCGCGCCCGTGAAGCTTGCCGTCTTCGAGCGGGCCGAAGTAACGCCCGCCGTCCGTGGTCACGGTATCGGGTGCGCGAGAGGCGTCGGCGCGAAGGGCGACAGCGGCTGCAACAAAGATCAGGCAAGCCAGACTCACTCGGCGTACGGCGCGCATTGAGATCGGCATGGAGACCCGTCTCTTCCTCATCGACCCTGTGGACTCCTCGCCGCAATGCGAAAGCCTTTGTCTCACATCGCAATTGGTCGAAAGTTTTGTGCAGGTTACCCCACCCATCAGATTTCCCTAACCGGTTGAATCCGTACGCCCCTTCCCCGGCAGAACGGCCGTGCGCCACCGCAGCAAGACGATCAGCGTCAACACCAGGCCCGCGGTGCCGTAGACGAAGGCAGTGGCGGCATAGCCGATCCGCTCGACCAGAACGCCGGCGGCGAGCAGACCGACAGGATTGCCATAGATTGCCAGCATGCGCACGCCCATCACGCGGCCGCGGTACGCCGGTGCGGCGGTGCGGAGCAGCATCACCGCGAGCGTGATCATGCTCGCGCTTTGGGTGACGCCGATGATGAACAGACAGATCATGCCGGCTGTCATGGTGTGAATATGGCCGAACACGATCAACATGACGTACCAGCCGGCCATTGCGGTGATCATGATGCGCTCGACCCGCATTCGCTCGCCGGCGATGCTCAACGCGATTGACCCGCACAGCGCGCCGAACGCGAGGCTGGCGACGAGGTAGCCGAAACCGGCCTGATCGGTGCCATAGACGCTCTTGGCGACATACGGCATCAGCCCGGTCACCAGGGGAAACGCGCAGAGATTGATCAGGAAAGCGATCCACATCACGGCGAGCAGGCGAGGCATGTTCCAGAGATAGATCATGCCCGCGGCGAGATCGCGCCACGGCGATGCACGCGGCATGCGATTGGTCGATGCCTGCAGCACCTCTGGCCCCGCGCCGAGCAGGAGCATCGCGCCCACTGCATAGAGGCAGGTGATCGCGGCATAGGCCGGCCCCATGCCGAACGTCACGAAGAGCCCCGCGCCGGCAAGCGCACCCATTATTCGGGCGGAATCGGCGGTCATGCGCGAAATGCTCATCGCGCCGACCAGGGATCCGGGCGGCACGGTGGCCGCGACCAGCGCGCTGCGTACGCCGATGTCAGACGGGCGGCCAAGGCCCGCGACCGCGGCCGTGATGAAGACGTACATCGGGGACAGCGATCCGGTGAATGCAAGAATCGTGATGATCGCCGCGAGCACCATGTAGGTCGTGCGCGTACCGAACAGCACCATGCGGTGACCGATCTGATCACCGATCACGCCAAACATCGGCGCAACCAGCGTGCCGATGTAAAGCAGCGATGCGTAGAGCGTCAGCAGCACGACCGAGCCGGTTTCGACCAGCACGTACCAACCGAGAATCAGCACTTCCATCTCGAAGGCCCAGGAGATCAACAGATCGGCGGGCCATTGGAAACGAAAGCTGCGAACACGGAATGGGGCAAGAGCGCCCGGCAGCGGCATCATGCTTTACTTTGCCCCGCCGCGATTCACGGTGATCCTTCCTACTTCTTCTCGATTTCCACGGTTGGAAATTCTGCCGGCATCGTCACCTGCAGCACTTCGAAATCCTCGGAATGTTCGGTATGCGATTGCGGAACCTCGCCTTCATAGGTCACGCAGTCGCCTGCCTTTAGGATGATTTCGCCGACGCCTTCATAGTAGGTGCGCATCCAACCGCGGAGGACGTAGGTGAGATGGAAACCCAGCGTGTGATAGTGCAATGGCGCATTGGTGCTGGATTCCTTGGCGTGTATCGCGCGTGCGACGTGGGCGTTGAAGCGGCCTTCCGTCGCTTCCACGGCTCCCAAATCCCGGTATTCGAGAAATGCCCGTGTGCCTTTCTTTTCCCATTTGCTTTCGTCCAGGCGAGACAGCGCTATGTTGATCTTTCGTGTGGCCACGAGGGCTCCTTTGACGTGCGTGATGAAAATCGCGCTAGGGCGATGTGGGTTGGCATGGTCGAGAATTGCGCTGTTATCCGGTCGTGCTGGACATAACGGATGGATCATAGTGGATGGTCGCGGTTGCGCAGGTTTGCCTGCGGGAAACGCGCCGAACATTCAATGCAGCCACGCCCTTTGATAGAGGCGCGAAGCGGCTTGCCCACATGCTGATACGCTCGCGACTCCGTATCGATGGATACCTGAACATGCGTAGCATCGCAATCGCGCTGATCACCTTCGCCGCAATCGCAGCATCGCACGCTCGTGCCGACGACTACCCGTCGAAGCCGATCCGCCTGATCATCCCGTTCGCTCCGGGCGGCGTCACCGACACGACTGCCCGTGCTGTGACCGACCGGCTCGGCGCGCGCCTTGGCCAGTCGGTCGTCATTGAGAGCAGGCCGGGCGCGGGCGGCAACATCGGCACCGAGATGGTTGCGAAAGCGGCGCCCGACGGCTACACGCTATTGCTCGGGTTTGACGGCACGCTCGTTATCAATCCGCATGTCTACGCGAAGATGCCGTTCGACACGCTGCGTGATTTCGCGCCGATCACGCGACTCGGCGATGCAACCTTGATTCTCGTGGCGCATCCGTCGGTACCGGCCAACACTATTGGCGAGCTCGCCGCGCTATCGAAGCAAAAGCCGGGCACGCTGTCGTACGGTTCGGCGGGGAACGGAACCTCCGGGCATGTCGCTGCCGAGCTGCTGCGCCTTACTGCCGGGGTCGACATGACCCATGTGCCGTACAAGGGTGGTGCACCGGCGATGGTCGATGTCGTGGCCGGGCAGATCCAATTGGTCTCAACCGCGAGATCGTGAGCCTGCTCGCCGATCCGGAAGTGCGAAGCCGGTACGCGGCGATCGGTGTCGTCCCGGGCGGCAATACGCCAGAAGGCTTCGCCGATCTCATTCGCGCTGATCATGTGAAATGGGGCAAGGTCGTAAAGGACACCGGCGTGAAGATCGAGTAGCGCGCTGCCGTCCACCGCGGTCGCGAGGCCTCTGGCCTACTCCGCCTTCTGCTCGCGGAAATACGGCTCCACCGTCCCCTTGAGCTTGATCGTCAGCGGATTGCCGCGGCGATCCTTCGTCTTGCCTGCCGCCACGCGGACCCAGCCTTCGCTTACGCAATACTCCTCGACATTGTTCTTCTCGACGCCGTTGAAGCGGATGCCGACATCGCGCGCGAGGATTTCTGCGTTGTAATGCGGGCTGCCGGGATCGTTGGACAGTCGGTCGGGCGGTGTGTCGATCATCGCAATGGCCTTTCTTGCGCATGCATCGGGAGTCAATCGGAAAGCTCAAGTAAATGCCGGCATCACCTCACGCGCAAACGTGCGCAGCATTTCCATCGATACGCCGAAGTCCATGACCAGCACGTATTCGACCCCAAGGGATTGCAGATGTTGCAGTCGCCGAATCACCTCATCGGGTGGTCCGAGCAATGCGCACCGCTCGGTGGCGCGGCGCCCTTCCTCGGGCGAGGACGGTACGGCGAGCGAGCCTGCCGATCCGCTCGGATTCACCGTCAGGCGGCGGACATTCTCGAGGAAGATGCCGCGCGATTCGATCTGCGCCGCACGCTCGCGATCATTCATCGCCAGACAGAGGCTGCGCGTCACGCCGATCGTCATCGGATCGAATCGGCGTCCGGCCGCTTCGACCGCGTGGCGGTATACGGCGACACGCTCACCCGTCACCTCAGGCGTCGCAAGCTGATCGAGCAGAACGTTGAGGCCGATGCGTCCGGCGACTTCTAGCACTGGGGCCGTGCCGGCACCGATCCAAAGCGGCGGATGCGGTTTCTGGGTGGGGGATGGTTCGACCACGATGTCATCGAAGTTCCAGCGCTTGCCGTGATGCGAGAAACGGCCGGGCGATGTCCACGCCTTGCGAATCACTTCCAGCGCTTCGTCGTAACGCTCCTGCGCTTCGTCCATCGGCGTGCAGAAACCATGGAATTCGCTGTACCGGTAGCCGCGACCGATGCCGAAATCGAGGCGTCCATTCGAAAGCAGATCGACGGTCGCGGCCTGCTCGGCGACCAGCACCGGGTTGTGCCAGGGTAGAACCGTCACTGCGGTGCCAAGTCGCATGCGTTTGGTCACCGCCGCGAGATACGCGAGCAGGCTGAGCGAGGCAGACACCTGGTTGAAGCCGGTGAAGTGATGCTCGACCAGGAACACGCTGTGAAAGCCGAGCGCTTCGGCCTCGCAGACATACTCGATGAACTCTTTGTAGTCGCGCGAGCTGTCGCCCGCGTCGCCCCCTTTGACGGTGGCCCCGCCAAACAATCCGAATCGCATCCGTCCCACTCCCAGTACCGCCGGTGAAAGAGCCTTCCATTCTCGACGATATCGCGCGAATGCGCGTCTGCGAGCTTGTTGACTTACACGCGCCGCTGCTCGCATACTGACTCCAATCGCCGCGCCAGCCAGGATCGCGGACTCACTTTTTCGGCCTCATTCCAGTCGTTCAACGAAGAAGGAGGAGACACATGAAGCGCAGAAGCTTTCTCAAGGCCACCGGAGCCGGCGTCGCACTGACCGGTATCGAGGGCATCCTAACGAGCCACCAGGCACCCGCGTATGCGCAGGGCACCACGCTCCATTGGCTGCGCTGGAACGATTTCGTGCCCGCCGCCGACGAGGTTCTTCGCAAGCAGTTCGCACCGGAAGTGGGCAAGGCGCTCGGGGTGAAGCTCAATGTCGAGACGATCAACGCGAACGACATCGCGCCGCGCGCCACCGCCGCGATCCAGTCCGGCAATGGTCCTGACATCATCATGCTGCTCAACAATAATCCGCACCTGTACGCGGATGGCGCGATCGATGTCAACGACATCGCCGAGGAAATCGGCAAGGCGCAAGGCGG
>JANMUI010000123.1:0-3378 GCA_031391405.1 Betaproteobacteria bacterium | reverse complement strand
TCCGTTGTTGCCGGCGGTTCCAACGACCCGTCGCGATTGGTATGCGGGGCGCGCCGTCATGATGAGCCGCAACGATTACGCACTTGACCTCTACAACGGTGATCTCGGTATCGCGCTTGCGGAACCTTTGCAACAGGGCGTGCTCCGGGTGTTTTTCGATCCGACAGGATCGAGTGCAAAGAGCTTCGCCCCCGATCGCCTGCCCCATTGCGAGAGCGCGTTCGCGATCACGGTTCACAAGAGCCAGGGTTCGGAATTCGACGAAGTGCTCCTGGTGTTGCCACCCGACCCTTCGCCGATCATCACGCGGGAATTGCTCTATACCGCCGTCACGCGCGCGAAGCGATCAGTGCGCGTTGTGGGGGACGCCGAGCTGCTCATAGGCGGCGCGCAATCGCCGCAGCGCCGGGAGTCCGGCCTTGCGGACAAGCTTTGGGGACACTCTCGTGCCGTCGACGCTATTGAGGCGAAGGCGTAGGACCGCGCAGCCTTGCAAGCATGTATCGCAGGCCGCGCACGATATACCGGACCAGAATGATCGCGACGATCAGGAATACGACCAGGAGCGCGAGAAACAGCAGCGGAAATTTGAAGGCAATCGCGAGCCCCGCCGGCGCGATCACGTCCTCTACCAGCGATGCCGTCCAGTTGGAGAAGGGTTCCGGGGAGGTGTTGATCAGCGCGCGACTACTCGCCTTGGTCGCGTGACTCGTCGAGGCGATCATCCCGCCAACGATCGCCGCGGCGGTGACAAAGGCGGGGTCCATCGACCCCAGGGAACCCGCGGCAAGAATCGCGCCAGCGGGAATCCGGATGAACGTGTGGACGGCGTCCCAGATGGTGTCGAAGCCCGGAATCTTGTCGGCCAGGAATTCAGCGACGAACATTACGCCGGATGCGGTCAGGACGATCGGATGGGCGACGAGATGAAGCGAATGCGGGAGGTCAACGAGCCCAAATGTCGCCAGGATCCCGGTCAGGAACAGGGCAGCATAGAGTCGAATCCCGCTGGCCCACGCGAGCCCGGCGCCAAGGGCAATGTTTTGAATCAGCTCCATGCTTTTCGTGGTTGCGGATTGATGAGCGGGTTGAGCGTTTGGCGCCCGAAAATTATCGTGCCAGGGCTTCGCGCGGGCGGCGGCCGGCCAGGCGAGCGATCAGCATCAAATTTCTCGCCCTATGGATCGCGGGAAGTTCGAGAAGCGACCTCGAGTGAGGTTTCGTTGAAAATACGACAACTCCGGCCCCTGTCGACCAGCGTAGTCTCAAACTCTTCATGAGGTTTAAGGTATTGATAATAATAGATAAAAATAGTGCCATTGATTCGATCTAGCGTTCCAATGGCCTACCATTCAGCGTTTGTCGAAATGTCGGCAAATAGTGTTGTCAAGTTGACAGAAAATTGACGATTCTTTGGACGGTAGGCACTTTTCAGGCCCGAATCCCAGCATGGTGATCTATATCCATGATGATCATCACGCGGAATCAACCGCCACTGAAAACGCAAACTTTTGTCACATTATTGATGTGACGAAATGCACGCGATCAATCGAACCCGTGGCAGATGTCACAAATCGTAAATCGCCAGACACCCCACGTTGTCCCGATGGCACGGCCATTGCTCTTAGGACTGGGACTTTCGCCTTTTTTCCTCCTCCTTTGGGGTGAAAGTATTTAAAAAGCGGCCCCTCGGGCCGCTTTTCTTTCGTGCATCGCAAGCGCAGTTGGCCGCTAAAGGCCGGTACCCAGGCCAAACCCGATCGTGACCTGAGTTGCAATTCGCGTCAATTGGCCGCATAAAGGTGGCATTCCATTGCCCACCCCTGCCTGCCGTGATGCCGTCCACATTCGATACAACCGCCGCAACGTTCGCCGCCGACGTCCTCGAGGCTTCGTCAAGTGTTCCAGTGCTTGTCGATTTCTGGGCGCCGTGGTGCGGACCCTGCCGCGTTCTGAAGCCGATTCTGGAGAAACTTGCCGTCGAATATGGTGGCCGGTTTCGACTCGCAAAGCTGAACACCGATGAGAATCAGGAGATCGCCGGCAAGTATGGCGTTCGGGGCATTCCCAATGTGAAGGCGTTCGTCGATGGCAAGGTGGCAGACGAATTTACCGGCGCGCTCCCCGAATCAAGTGTGCGTGCGTTCATCGCCAAGCTTCTGCCCTCGGCCGGCGAGCAATTACGCCGCGAAGCCCGTACGTGTGTGGCCAATGGCGAATTCGAGGCCGCAGAATCCAAGCTGAAAGAGGCCATTCTGGCCGAGCCATCGGTCCATGGCGCCCGCCTCGAGCTCGCCGAGCTCATGATTGCCCGCCAAGCCCACGCCGACGCCGAAGCGGTCATGGCACCGATTCCCGATGAGGAAAAGAACGATCGCTTCGAGAAGCTCGCCACCCAGATCAGCTATTGGAAGAAAGGCAAAGAGCTTCCAGACCTCGGAGAGCTTGCCGCCCGCCTTGAACGCGAGCCCAATAATCCGCAACTGCGCTTTGCGCTTGCGGAGCGATTGATTGCGGAAGGGCGGTTCGAAAGTGCATTGGAAGAGTTGATCGCGGTGGTGCGCTCGACGCGTGGCGAGGCGCGGGAGCAGGCCAGAAAATCCATGCTTCGCGTATTCAGCCTCACCTCGGACCACGCCGATCTCGTCAGCCGCTTTCGCCGCCTGCTCGCCGCCGAGCTCAACTAAGCGGATTCGCCTGCGCCCGATCAACGCCGTTGCGGCCGTGGCGTGCTCCATGCCGTTCCGCCCACTCGTAACATTCCCAGCGCTCGTAGCGCGCGCGGCGTATTGATCGTCTGTCGACCGAGCGCCGCCGTCAGCGCGATCGAACCCTTTACGGCAGAATGATCGGCGCTCATCGCGCCCGGTGCGACGAGCCAAGATGCGAGGTCGATGATGGCCGATGGCCTGCTGATTCTTACGCTCGACGCACACGGCATTCCCCATCGGTGGATTACGTGGCAGCAGGCGTGTTATTACTACGCCAAGAACCTCGTCGCCTGGACAATTGGGGGCGAGACGTTCACCTTTTACGGCGGTACATCGCGAGCGACCGGGCGCCGATCCAGCATCACCGCGCATTCCATCATCGCCATCAAAGGCAAGGCGATGGCCGCCCGGGGCTTCTCGCAGATTCCTCCCCTCAACAATCGCGAGCTCTTCAGGCGGGACCGGCACATCTGCGCCTACTGCGGTGGTGATTTCAATTTTCTTCGTCTCACGCGCGACCATATCCGGCCGCTGTCGCGCGGCGGACGCGATACCTGGATGAATGTGGTGACCGCGTGCCGCCATTGCAATGGCGTGAAGCGCAATCGCACGCCCGAAGAGTCCGGGGTCCAGCTCATCTATGCGCCCTACGTGCCGAACAAGGCGG
>JANMUI010000122.1:0-4791 GCA_031391405.1 Betaproteobacteria bacterium | reverse complement strand
CGCGCCCGCATCGGCGCCGGCGGTAACGGCGCCGGCGTGTCGCCAAGAAGCATCCTTCCAGCTATACTGGATTTGTATATAGTACGGCAGAGAGGGAGGAGGGAGATGGAGGCACGCGTAACCTTGCGGCCGGGCGCCAAGGGAACCAAGGCGCTCACCGCGGAATTCGGCGATCGGCTCATCTGTGTTCGCTACCGCTACGACACTACCGGTAAGCGCCGTCTGAAGACAGTCGAGATCATCGTAGACGAAGGGCCGTGGGAGCCGGCACCGCGGCAAAGCAACATCGAGCCGGAACGCGAGCGCCCGCAGGAGATCGTTGGAGTGCGCGTCGCATTCGCGGAGGAAACGCTGCGGCGAACGGTGCGTGAAGCAGGCGGACATTGGGACCGGCACATGTCGCTATGGTTGATGCCGATCTCGACCGTGCGCCTCCTTGGGCTGGAGGAGCGGATCATCCGCGTCCTGCCGATCGAGCGCAGCAATACGGGGAACGAAAAGTTTATCAATAAACCAATCGACACCAAACGTTGATAAATCTCTATAAACCGGTTACTAGATTTGGAAACCTTTATCATGCTGGCTATACCTAGTTAGAGCTCACCGGAACGCGGTCTCCCCGATCAGTCAACATCCATCCTCATCTATGGACCAGATACCTTCGCTGCACAGCTTGGCCAAGATTGCGACAGAACTTTCCGAGAAGAACTTGGAGAGCTGTACGGATGACTTCTACGTTCTCACCTGCTAAACCTCGTGAAGGACTATGAGATTTCCGGAGTTCCGGCAGAGCCTCAGCACGTGTGGCACCGAGCCAGGAAGTGCGAGAACGGCGTCCCATATGCGAACCTTTGCCGCACCTTGTACCCGCCGAACGGCGCTCCAAGGTATGGCAGATCTCAATGTCCGGGCTCGAAGGTTTTGTATGCAGGTTGGAACGTCGGTACTGCACTGGACGAGATCAATGCGGAAGCAGGAGACCTTGTGCAACTCGTCGCATTCAGGGTCATTCCCGGACATCGGGTTACGTGCCACTCAATTGGGGAGTATCAAAGCTACTACCACTGTGGGCGCTCGGTCGTAGGTTCGAGAGCAATAGAAGCCGTGATGCAAGAGATGGCCGACGCGGCTCCTGATGTGTTCGAGTGCGCGGCGTTCGTTGACTCAGTCGTGTCTTCGTTCTTCCGACGATCGGTGCCTGAGGATAGGAACTTCGACTACAAGGTGTCGGCCGTCTACTCCGAGATGCTGCATCCGCACGGTGGAGCGATCGTCTTTCCAAGTGTTAAGAGTTCGACAGGGCGGAATATTGCTATACCAGCAGCCGTCTTCGACGCGCACTTCGAGGTGCTGTTTACACACTGCATCCGTGTCGATAGCGTGCCTGGGTTTGGCATCTATAAGTTCTCGTCCATCCAAGCCTGTGCCGACTTTGCGGACGATGGCGATAGCCGATGGGGATCGGAGAAACAATGTCCTGCCCGGTGGGACCGGCGGGGAGGCTTCAATGTCGATCCCGAATACCGTGGCTGGTGCAAAGGACCATCTAACAGGCCTGCGGTTTGACGTGAGCTCTAACGCATCCATCGAGCGGACGCCTTCCGGCATGCTTCGCATGCCTAAAGTCGCCGCTCATGTCAAACGTTGATATGGCTTTTTCTGTCAAGAGGCCGATCGCTTCCCTGCATGCTCGGGCTCCATGCACGTGCGTGCAAGCCCGATAGGAGAGGCGGTGGGCTCATCGATGACGACGGTCGATCAAGCTGATATTCGGGCGTTGGTTAGCCGCAAGACTGGTGTTCGTCATGGAGCTGCCTCACTCTAGGCTCTGGGGTGTCGGGATGAACCGATCCAATAACGTCGCCGAGGGATCTCCAACCGCGAGCGCACCGCCTCACCTATCGAGCTGTGTGTGGTCTGTTACGCGAACCGATCTCCTTGGTAAATGGGATGAAGGTCATCGAGGCGTGTGCGCACTAGCACTTATGCACAGGCGCGCCCGGACGGCGCACACCACGCAGGGCCGGGCGCGCCTGTGTAGAAGTGCGGCTCGCCTGCGGTGGAGCTGGCGTGGTGGACGTGTCGGATCGGCGCATGGTCAATTGGGCTTGACATGTTGGCCGACCGCCCACACGAACCCTGCTAGTTCGCGGGCGATCGCCACCACCACCTTGTTCTTTTGCACGCCGCGGGCGTGCAGGCGCTTGAAGCGCGCGCACAGTCGCAGCTGCGCCTTCCAGGCGATGTCTATCGCAGCTTTTGGCAATCCCGCCTGGCGTCGGGCGATGATCGGGCTCACCGCAGCATGACGCTGATAGGCCCAGGCCGCTTCCACCAAGGCCTTCCTTGCCGAGCTGTTGCCCGCCTTGGTGATGGCGCCTTGGCGATGTCGCGGGCCCGAGGAGTTCTCGGTGGGGATCATGCCCAGATAGGCCATCAACTCGCGCGGATGCGCAAAGCGGTTCAGATCGCCAAGCTCCGCCACGATGCGCGCGGCGTGCAGCTGTTGGATACCGCGAAACGCCTGCAAGGCGGCCACCATCGGCTGCCAGCGCCACGCGGGCAACTGCTGTTCGATCGACTTGGTCATGCGCTGTACCCGTTCGGTGGTGTCCTTCACCGCCCCCACATACTCCTCGAAGGCGATACGGCGCGGGCCGCCAGGCACCTCCAGGCGCGCGATCCAGCGCCGATGCGCCTCGGTCCAGGCGGTCTTGCCGGCGTAGCGGATGTCGTTACGCAGCAACAACGCGCCCAGACGCTGGCGCACTTGGCGTTGCATCACCACCATATCCTCGCGGGCGCGCACCAGATCGCGCATCGCCTCATCGTCGGCATCGGGGACGTAGATCGGCGTGAGCTCACCGGCACGTGCCAGACCGGCCAGCTTGAGACTGTCGCGCCGATCGGTCTTGATCCGATCGCGTCCGCGGCGCGGGGTCTCCGAGGGGGCGACCACCCAACACTCATGCGCGCGTTTCACCAGATTGCGATAGATCGTGTACCCGCACGGTCCCGCCTCGTAGACAAACACCAAGGTCCTGCCCAGTGATTCGAGCTTGCGCACTGCCTTCATCAACGCGGCGCTGTCCCCGCCGATGCCGCCGTAGTGGCGCACTTCGCCGTCCACCTCGGCCAGCGAAATGTCGATCGAATCCTTGTGAACATCCATGCCGACGAACAGCTTGCTAGACTTCTTACCCATGGCCTGCCTCCTTACGCTGGTTGATACCCTCGGGTTCAACATGTGGCTCTGCGTGGTTCATCACCACGTAATCCACGATACTCGGGAGGCGGGCCTCCCGACAGCGACAAGCCATACTGTCTAGAGGCCAACAGAGGCGCTTCTATGCATCGAGGGAATCGGTTGCCGAATCTCGCTCGACTTGTCTTGGCATCAGTAGTTGCCATCGGGCTAACGCCCAATCTGAGAGCACAACCAGTCACTCCAGATACGATCAAAAGAATGAGCAGCGAATCTGAGGCGGAGTTTCAAAAGCGAAAGGAGCGCATTACCTTTGGCACACCAGAGAATCAACGATACTGCCGCGAAGTCCTGGAGATAAACGTAGGGCTATGTAAGGGTGGCTCTTCGTCAGCGTGCTTCTACACCGGCATATACAGGCGAATGTGCGTGCTCGCTGGGGATGATGGAGACGCCGCAGTCGCGAAAATAAGGCCAGTTAATCGCGATGACTACTTCGACTATCGCAGCGGAGAGTGGTGGTCGCGGGCGCGATATTGCTCTTGGTATGCAGACCAGCGCGTGCGTGGTCGTAACTTACAGTCAGCGCGCGCAAATTACGAAAAGAATTGCGGAGATCTACCTCTTCCGAATCGCTGACTTCGAATTATCAACAGAAGAAACCTTCGAGAAAGTACTATGGCAAAGCGAGATCGCGTATGGGGCATCCTCTTTACTGACGAGGGCATCCAGGTCCTGAAGGGGCCACTCAAACCATACCTCAGCGAGGGAAAATTTGGCTGTTTCATGTACTGCAAGAGCGTGGATATGAGCCAACCCTACTTCCAGATGACCGCTGAATGTGAGAACAAGGATGGTTCGATCTTTAAAGCACAGATCTATGTGCCACATCGATTCATTCGAGCGGTAATTGCAGGAACTGACGAAAAGAAGATCGGTTTCGTTTAACGGCAGCCAATAAAGGGTGGGCTCTAACCAGAGCATCAACGCGGACCGCCGCGATCGGGCTACGCCCGCCCGCGGTACGCGTCTCGGCGCCGCCGAGCCGCCGGCCGGTTATGCGCAGCGTTCGGCGTCAGAGCGAGGCAGGCCGTGAATGACGATGTGCGAGGGGCCAGCTCCACTTACCGTAGGAGGGAGATGCAATGAATAGCCAAGCCGATGTGATCGTCATCGGGTCCGGTGGGCTGGGTTCGGCGACCGCTTTCCATCTCGTCAAGCGCGGCATCAAGCAAGTCGCGCTCGTCGACAAGCACGACATCGGTTCGCAGACCTCCCCGCGTGCCGCCGGCATGGTCAGCTGTGCGCGAAAGAGCGAACTCATGACCAACCTGATCAAGCTCGCTGCTGAGAGGATCAAGCGCTTCACCGAGGATACCGGGCAGCCACTGGACTGGGTTCACTCGGGCAGTCTCAAGGTCGCGCGTCGCAAGCAGGATGCCGAAGTGATCGAGAGCGATATCACGCGCGGTCGCCGGCTCGGGCTTGACCTTGAGCGAATCTCGCCACGGGAGGCGCACTGCTTGAATCCGTTCCTTGAGCCGCAAGGCGTAGTGTCGGTCATGCGCGTCGGCGACGACATGTAC
>JANMUI010000074.1:0-38866 GCA_031391405.1 Betaproteobacteria bacterium | reverse complement strand
GAGTCCCTTAGCCGCGCGAATCCTCTCTTGCGTGGTCTCGCTTTCGTTTCCCCGCCGAACGCCTCGCGATAGCGTCGCTGCAACGGAAACACGATCTCCGGGTTGCCTGCGTCCCGCGATTTTTCTGCGGTGAAGAAGGTCAGGCACTTCACCTTGCTCCCGAATGAATATGGGAGTCGCGGATCGTTATCCGGATCGTACTCGGCGAAGCTTTCCCGTTTGCGTCCCATGAAGTGCAGTTTCATCCGCGGGTCGATGAATCCGTTGGCGCCGTAGAAATCGAAGAACAGGGTTGGCGAGATCTGGTAGAAGCCGTGGTCCACCCAGTTGTTCATCGGTACATGGTGAATGACCCGGCCGCCGGGCGCGAGCGCGCTCACCACGTTTATCATTGCCTGCGGTGCGTTGAAGCAGTGTTCGATCGTGCCGCCGTCATAGACAAGATCGAAGCGGCCGATGAGCTCCGGGGGCAGCGGGCGATTCAAGTCGACGATATGCGTCGGACTCTCCGCGCCGTAGCAATCGAGGCTCTCAGTCGCCGCGAACCCGAGCAGGCTGAACAGCTCGCGCTGGTGAATCGGCTCGCCCGGCACGACCGCGCCAAGCCGTTCGGATACCGCGGTAGTCGATCCGCTGTTTGCGCTCTCCATTGCTGCGATGACATCGCTTCGCCTGCCATCAATCGACTGAACACCGTACGTGAGCACCCTTCCAACCCGTGCTCGATCCTTGAGCGCCATTGCAATCAGCTTGATGGCGCCTCGTGAAATACCCATGACGACTCCCTAAGCCGGCCGAGCCAGAACTAAACAGGGGATGCCTGCTAATGCAGCCGGGAAAAAATTTCGTACGAACAAGGGGCGTGTTCCCCTTGTATATCCCCCGTGTTGGAACAAGGGGATCTCGCGACCCCCTTGTAAATCCCCCCATCTTTTCCAAAAGTGTCGCGACTTCATTTGTAAGTGACTAATCCTCAGCGGCAACCGGGCTGCTTACAAGGCTTCCGATGGCGAACCGTACCAGATCGAACCCTGACCAGGCGATCATCCAAGTCGACCGGACGCCGTTGGTGCCTTCACTTCACGGTAGAATTCGTCTCGATCGTCCCAAGTGGTGCCATTGTCGAAGTCGCCGCCGCGTCCTACCGCTACACGGGGTCGAGCTGCCTAGTCTGGGCGCGCAATGGTACTGCCGCAATTCGAACCGCGATTGAGCGCGAACGCTTGAGAATCCTTCATACGGAAGCCTCGCTCGGTTGGGGAGGCCAGGAAATTCGCGTGCTCTCGGAGGCGCGCGGACTGATTGATCGGGGGCATGCGGTGCATCTCGCCACGCCCGCCGAAGCACGTGCATACCATGAGGCGCTGAAAAGAAAGGTGCCCGTCACCGCCCTGCCCATCGGTCGCAAGAATCCGCGCGGTCTCTTGGCGATGCGACGCCATCTGCTTGCGCATCCGGTAGATGTGATCAATGTACACAGCTCGACCGATAGTTGGCTTGCTGCGCTTGCCTGCGCGACGATCAGCAATGCGCCACCCATCGTGCGGACTCGCCACATTTCGGCCGCGATCCCGAACAATGTCGCCACCCGTTGGCTGTACGGGTCTGCCACACGCAAGATAGTGACGACCGGTGAGGCGTTGCGCCGGCAGATCATCGAGGCCAACCGACTTCCCGCCGGCAAGGTGTTGTCGGTGCCCACTGGAATCGAGCTCGATCGGTTCATCCCTCGCGATCGAGGTGCCGCTCGGGCATCGCTTGGGCTGAGTCAGCGCGCACACTACATCGGGATCGTTGCGACGTTGCGCAGTTGGAAGGGGCATTTGCATCTGCTCGAAGCGATGACGCATCTCGCGGATTCGCACCTGCTCATCATCGGTGAGGGTCCGATGCGAGATGTCATCGATGCCCGTATCGCGGCGCTCGACCTCGGTGCGCGGGTGACGCTCACGTCGCATCAGGAGGATCCCGCGCCATGGCTCAACGTGCTCGATGTGTTCTGTTTGCCCTCCTACGCGAACGAGGGCGTTCCGCAAGCGTTGATGCAGGCGATGGCAATCGGCCTTCCGGTGGTCACCACGCCCGTCGGCAGCATTATGGAGATCGTGCAGCATGAAGCTACCGGGCTCATCGTGCCGCCATCCGATCCGCAGGCGATCGCTGCGGCAATTACCAGGTTGCGCGACGACACCGAATTGGCGGATCGAATCGGTCGAGCCGCCCGCGCCTTCGCCATGTCCACGTTTGGTTCGGCCAAGATGCTCGACCGCATGGAGCAGGTGTTTCGCGAAGCGGTGGCCGGGTGAAGATTGCGCTAGTGACGACCAACCTGCGCGGAGGCGGCGCGGAGCGGGTTTTCATTCGTCTTGCGAGCATGCTTGGTGGGCGCGGTCACGAGGTCCACATCGTGCTTCTCGAGTATCTTGTCGATCACTCGATCGATGATGGATTGTCCTTGCATGCCCTGACGCAATTCGGCCGAGCTTGCCGAAAAGGCTTCATCGGCAAGCACATCGCCGCATGGCGGCTACGATCGCTCGTTGCAAAACTCAGCGCCACGCGGCCGTTCGATCTGGTGATCTCGACCCTGCCGTTCGCCGACGAAGTGGCGCGGATCGCGCGATTGCCACGGCTTTGGCATCGCATCGCGAACACGCTCTCGGCCGAAGTTGCCCGGCTACACGGTGATCGCCGATCGCGTCGGCTCGCCCGCTATCGTCGTCTGTACAGGGACGCGCGACTCATCGCCGTATCAGATGGCGTCGCGGACGATTTACGTCGCGAGATGGGCCTGACCAATGCAACAATCCGGCGCATCTACAATCCTTACGATTTCGATGCAATTCGCAGACTCGCCGCCGAGCCAGCGCCGCAGCGACCGGATGGCCGCTATGTGATTCATGTCGGCCGTTTTGCGGCGCAGAAACGCCATGATCTGCTATTTGATGCGTGGCGCCGGCTCGATGTACCGGAGCGTCTCGTCCTCCTCACACCGCCTCATGAGGGCCTCGATCGCTTGATCGCGGAACATGGGCTCAGCGATCGCGTGCTGGTGGCCGGATTCCAGGCGAATCCTTATCCATGGATGCGAGGCGCTCGATTGCTGGTGCTCTGTTCCGACCATGAAGGTATGCCGAATGTTCTGGTGGAAGCGCTGGCGTGCGGTGCGCCAGTGGTGAGCACGGATTGTCCGTCGGGCCCGCGCGAGATTCTTGGATCGGATTCGCGATGGCTGGTGCCCTGCCGCGATCCCGCGCGACTGGCGGCTGCGATTCGCGATGCGTTGCAATCGGAATCGATGGCATCGGTCGATCTCTCCCGTTTCGATGCGCCTTGCGTACTCGGCGAAATCGAAGCGCTGGCCGCCATTCCCTGATCGCCATGTGCGGCATCATCGGTATCGTGGATGCTCCATGGCGCGCCGACGCCCGGCGTGCGCTCAATACCATCGCATCGCGCGGCCCTGATGACGAAGGATGGTTCGACGGCGAGGGGGTGACGCTCGGGCACCGCCGGCTATCCATCATCGATCTCGCGAGCGGACACCAGCCGATGCGAAGCGCCGACGGCCGCCATGTCATCGTCTTCAACGGTGAGATCTACAATTTCCAAGGCCTGCGCGACGAGCTCATTGCTGGCGGGCGGGCGTTCATTACGCATTCCGATACAGAAGTTCTCCTGCACGGCTACGCGGTGTGGGGCAAGGGGCTTTTGCAGCGGCTCGATGGCATGTTCGCTTTCGCGCTTTGGGATGCGCAAACGCGCCGACTGTTTGCCGCGCGCGATCGCATGGGCGTGAAGCCGTTTTTCTTCTCGACCCTGCAGGGCATGACATTCGCCTCGACGCTCGAACCATTCTTCGCGCTTAGAGAATTTCCCGCCCTGCTCGACTACCAGGCGCTGCGCGATTTTCTTGCGTTCCAGACGCCCCTTGCGCCGCGCACCTTTCTCGCCGATGTAAAGCAGCTTCTACCCGCAAATTGGCTCGAATACGACGCCCACACGCAACAAGTAGAGACCGGCGCGTTCTGGTCCATCCCTGCCGCGCGCACAGGTGTGAATATCGATCGCAACGAGATAATCGAAAGGGTGGACGACGCCCTCTCATCCTCGGTGCAGCGGCAGTTGGTCGCCGACGTTCCGCTGGGTGCGTTCCTGTCCGGCGGTATCGATTCGGGCTTGATGGTCCATTACATGGCAAAGGCAGGCGCACGGCCGTTGCAGACCTTCACCGTCCGCTTTCCCCAGGTCGACCTCGACGAGACACCGCATGCCCGCGCGGTGGCGGCGCAATTCGGCGCCGAGCACCATGTCGTCGACGCGCCGGCAATCGATGGCGACGCTTTCGCGGCGACGCTCGATGCCCTCGATCAGCCGCTCGCCGATCCAGCCTATGTACCGACGCTCGCGCTCGCGCGGCTAACCCGATCCATGGTGACGGTCGCAATCAGTGGCGATGGCGGTGACGAATTGTTTGGAGGCTATTCCCGCTTCCGCGTTCAGGAAGCTGATCATCCAAAGCGGCCTTGGCAGGCTGGGATGCGAACGCTGATCGATGCGCGATTATTGCCGGGGGCGTTGCTCCGCCGCTCGCTTTGGGGCCGCGAGTTGCTGCTCTACAGGAAGGTCGAGGTCGGTCCGTACGCGGTGTCGCGCAAGAGCATGCGTACCTATCTCTCGAAAGAAGCGTGGCGGGCGTGCCGTCCGGAAGGGACGCTCGAACGTTGGATGGATCTGGCCGGATCTTTTGGTCGTTCGTTCGATACGGCAGCGCTCATGCGCGCCGATTTGTGGACGTACCTCAGCGAGAATTGTCTGGTGAAGACAGACCGCGCAAGCATGGCGGCGAGTCTCGAAGTGCGCGTCCCGATGCTGGGCAACGATGTCCTCGACACAGTGCTGGACCTACCTGCCGGCGTGCACTTCGATCCGGACGGAAAAGCCATCCTGCGCGAGTTGGCGCGCCGATATCTTCCGGAGTCTGTATGGAATCGGCCAAAGCACGGATTCTCCGTGCCGCTCGAGTCGTCCCTGATCGGCCCGTGGCGGAAACAATGTGAAGCGTGGCTTGCCACCGCGCGCGAATCGGCCCCGTTCCTGAATCACGTGGCACTCCATACGTTGTGGAACCGTACGCTCGCGGGTCGCGGTTCAGCGCGACTCATGTACACATTCATCGTGCTCCTTGCCTGGCTCGGGCGCCATCGCGTGCGCTTTTGAGTTGATCGCCCGGTGCTCGCGAGCGTAATCCCTGCCCGGAGGCTTCTTCGGCTGCTGATCCGCAATCGGACGCGTTCGTCGATGCGCCGGTCGATTCGCGCGGCATCGCTATAATGCGTTGAAACCATGGCCAACCCCCACTGGCGTGCCGCCGACGAAACCGTGATTGTCGAGCCACGCATACTCGTCATTCGCCGCGACAACATTGGCGATTTGGTTTGTACAACGCCACTGATTTCGGCATTACGGACCAAATTTCCGCGTGCCTGGATCGGCGTGCTCGCCAATAGTTACAACGCGCCGATCCTCGAGGGTAATCCGGACGTCAACGAAGTATTCGCTTACCGGAAGGCCAAACACGGCGAAATCAGCAGGATGGGTGTGATAGCGGAGCGTATTCGCATCGCGACGAACCTGCGACGCCAGCACATCGACTACATCCTCATCGCTACGCCAACGTTTCAGCGACGGGTGATCCGTTTCGCGCGCTGGTGCGGCGCAAAAGTGATCGCCGGGTTCGCCGGCGAGCGTGACCCGCGCGGGCGACTCGACATCGTCGTGCCGATCGCGCAATCCGAGATCAGTGAGGTCGAGGACGTTTTCAGGATCGGTGCACCGCTCGGTATCGAAGGGCCGCCGCCACCTCTTAAAGTGGTTCCGAATCCGGAGGAGGTGGCCCGCGCCATGACCGCGGTCGCCGCGACCCGTCGCGAAAGCGGCGTGCTGATCGGTGTGCACGTCAGCGCGCGAAAGCCCAGTCAACGGTGGTCGGAGGAGCGGTACGTGGCGGCGATGCAGGCACTCGCAGAGCGGCATCAGGCGTCGTTCGTGCTTCTATGGGCGCCAGGTGCGGAGGACAATCCGACCCATCCCGGCGATGACGGCAAGGCGCGGCGTTTGCTCGAGGCAGTGCGCGATCTCAATGTCGTCGCGTGGCCCACCGAAACGCTGCGACAACTGGTTGGTGGGATCGCTGCATGTGATTTCATGTTGATGTCGGACGGCGGCGCGATGCATGTCGCTGCTGCGCTCGGCAAACCGATGGTGTGCCTGTTTGGAAAATCCGATGCGATGCGCTGGCGCCCCTGGGGCGTGGCGCATGAGTTGCTGCAGGCACCGAGCCAGGTTGTCAGTGATATCGCCATCGAAGAGGTCGTTGCCGCGTTCGATCGGATGATGGCAGCACCCATGCGTGCGCGCGGCGAAATGGAACACTTCTGATCTCGGACGGCGCGGACTATCCGCGATCGGGATCCATCGAGCGCTGATGTTTCGCCCAGGCGCGATCGACCATCACACCGGATGCCGCGTAGATCGATGCGAGCGCCGCCAGGAGCGCTGTTTGAACAGCGACGCCTTGATCAGCGCCATAAATCGCGGCAAGCCCTGATAGCGCCATCAAGCCGTATTCGGCAAGCGCGGTGCGCCGATGGCCCCAACCACATTGCACGAGTCGTTGATAGTAATGGGTTCGATGGGCTTGCCAGACCTTTTCACGGCGCACCAGTCGTTTGAGGAGCGTGACGCTCGCATCGACGGCGAATGGTCCAAACGCAACAATCGGAACCCAAGGCGGCCAGAGCGAATCGCGCCATCCGAGGACGCCGATCGCAGCGGCGAGAAATCCAAGCGGGATCGATCCTGCGTCGCCCATGAATACTTTCGCGGGATGGAAATTGAACACAAGAAATCCGATGGCTGCCGCGGCGATCGCGAGCGATGCGTTCGCAAGGATCAGATCACCGTGCTGCGACGCCAGCACCGCATAGGTACCGAATCCGAATGCAGCCATTCCCCCCGCCAATCCATCGGAACCGTCCATGAAATTGTAGAGATTGGTCATCCAGATCGTACCCACGACAACCACGATCGCAAGCCAAACCGGTAGCTCGCCGGCGCAGCAACCAACGAAGATCGCGGCTGCAAGTGCATGCGCACCGAACCTGACCACGGTCGGCAGACCCGAATGGTCGTCAAGCATCGACACGATCGCCAATCCGGCGGCGAGCAGGACCACGAACGGCTGCCATTCAAGCCATGACAGCACTGAAGCGGCGGCCACCATGATGCCAATGCCACCGACGCGCGGCGTGACTGTGGTGTGCAGCGAGCGCTCGTTTGGACGATCGAGCGGCAGCGCTCTGCTTGGCACGCGCAGCAAGAGCCAAATAAGGCCCGCGCTGATCACAAATGCCAGTGCGGACGCGATGATGATTCCAGGCACCTTTTAGAGTTCGGTTTATTGGTATCGAGCTTCGGCGCGATTCTATCTGTATGGATGGGCATCATCATCCGACTGGCGATGTGGTGATCGGCGTCGCGACAGACGCCCCTGACGGTCAGTCGGTTGATCGCGGAATATTACGGATATTGGGCGTACAGCGAGGCCTGCACGAGTGGTGGACGCATCCTGCTGCGATACCATTCGACTCCCCCTGGGCCGCACCTCCTCGGAGATCCCCTGTGCTCTATCCCGTTGTCCTCTCGGGTGGTTCCGGCAGCCGCTTGTGGCCGCTTTCGCGAACGCTTCTGCCGAAGCAATTCCTTCCGCTGGTATCGGACAAGACGATGCTGCAGGAAACGGTCCTTCGCGTCGCGCGCAATCCCGACATCGAACGCCCGATCGTCGTGTGCAATGTCGAACATCGGTTTCTCGTGGCCGAGCAGATGCGCGAATCGAACACCTCCGCACACTCGATCATGCTCGAACCCGAAGGGCGGAATACGGCGCCTGCGGTCGCGGTCGCGGCGCTGGCGGCAGTTGCAAAAGATCCCAGTGCCATTCTCCTCGTGCTTCCTGCCGACCATCTGATCGCCGACGTGAAGGCGTTCGCGGCTGATATTGAACGTGCGCGCAGCCTCGCGCAATCCGGGCGCCTGGTAACGTTTGGCGTGCGGCCGGATCATCCCGCAACCGGCTACGGGTATATCCGTCGCGGCGTCGCCCATGACTCCGTGGCCGAATCCTATGAAGTCGCCCAATTCGTCGAGAAGCCGAATGCGTCCAAGGCGGCCGAATTCGTAAGCTCGGGTGAGTTCTACTGGAACAGCGGCATGTTCGTCCTCCCGGCGCGCCGTTACCTTGAAGAGCTCGATCGTTTCCGCCCGGATATTCTAGCCGCGAGCAAAGAAGCGTTCGAGCGCGCGACGCGTGATCTTGATTTCTGCCGGCTCGACGCCGAAGCATTCAAACGATGCCCATCCGATTCGATCGACTATGCCGTCATGGAAAAGACGAACCACGCCTCCGTGGTTGCGGCATCCTTTGATTGGAACGATATCGGTTCTTGGTCGTCATTGTGGGAGACCGGCGCGAAGGACGGCGCGGGGAATGTGAAGCGCGGCGATGTCTATCTCGACGGTGCAAGGGATTGCTACGTGCGATCGGAAAGCAGGCTGGTCGCTGCGGTCGGTGTGAAGGATCTGGTTATCGTCGAGACCGACGACGCAATTCTCGTCGCGCACAAGGATGCCGCCCAGAACGTCAAGAACACGGTCGAAAGCCTGAAGGCGAATAAACGCGAGGAACATATCGCCCATAAGCGCGTGTATCGACCGTGGGGGTACTACGAAAGCATCGATGACGGCGCGCGCTTCCAGGTAAAGCGCATCATGGTAAAACCAGGACACAAACTTTCATTGCAGATGCACCATCATCGAGCCGAGCACTGGATCGTCGTCTCTGGTACCGCGCGGGTCACGCGCGATAAGGAAGAGATCCTGCTCTCGGAAAATCAATCCACTTATATACCGCTTGGCGCAACGCACCGACTCGAGAACCCCGGCAAGCTTCCGCTACATCTCATCGAGGTCCAGTCCGGCTCCTATCTCGGCGAAGACGACATCGTTCGATTCGTCGATGACTACAAGCGCGCGTGACGCGCTCTGCCTAGGTAGGTTGGAATCCAGGCGCATAGTGTCACTCGGCGCGCCGCTGTAACGCCCAGGCCTTCGCGTACTTCAGAAAGCTGGTCCAACAGCCGATCGTAATGTGGATAAGACCCGGGACACCGTCCAGGAATCCCCTTCGCGCGATATAGAACTTGACGAATCGTACGAAGGGGCTTCCGATCATGCTCAAGACCGAGACGCTGCGCCCGGATGCCCTGAACGTGTTCGCCGCGAGCGTGGTGTAGCGGTCTTGCTTGGCGAGATAGCTCTCGATCGTTTCGGCTGATTCGTGAAGGAGATCGCCGGTGAGCCGGGCGATCGGCGCGCTGGTCACTACTCGTTCATGCACCGTGTCGTCACTCCAGCGCGCATGGCTACGATGAAACAAACGCGTGCTCCAGTCCGGATAACCCTCGCCGTGCCGAAGCCAGCGACCCAGAAAGCGATTGCAACGCGGCATGGCGAAGACCATCGATGACTTTGTACGCAGCGCCGCCTCGATCGCGGACCGTAATGCATCGCTCACATACTCATCGGTGTCGATCGAAAATATCCACTCATTCGAGGCGAGCTCGACGGCTTTTTGTTTCTGGGGCCCGAATCCCAACCACGACTGTTGAATGACGCGCGCGCCGAAACCCGCCGCAATCGCGGCCGTATCGTCACTGCTTCCCGAGTCGAGTACCAGTATTTCGTCGGCCCATCGGACGCTCTCGAGACACCGCGGCAGTACGCGAGCGGCATCGAGCGCGATGATCGTCACCGTCAGGGGCGCCCGGCCCGCTGCCCTGTCATTCAAAATTCGCTCACCTATAATGGCGCGCTTGACGCGATCAGCGCATTCTACGGCGAGCCAATAGGGCGAGACGGATAAAGGGCGAGACAGAAAACCCGCGCGTCGGACACGTCGCAATCCCGAAGGGCCGGCTATTCAGTCCTTCTCCTCCAATGCAGGCCACCGGCCGCCATCTTCCAAGCGCCCCCTTCAGTTCCAGTCATGCTGCGCATCCTCCTGGTCAAGACGTCGTCGCTTGGTGATGTCGTCCACAATTTTCCTGCCGTGACCGACATTCGCCGTCAACTGCCCAACGCGCGGATCGAATGGGTCGTCGAGGAGGCGTATGCCCCTTTGGTCGCGCTTCACACCGGCGTAGACGAGGTGATTCCGATCGCCATTCGGCGCTGGCGTCGGGCCATTACCCGGCGGTCGACTTGGCGCGAATTTGCCGACCTCAGGCGACGCCTTGGTAATCGCCCCTACGATCGGATCATCGACACACAGGGTCTCGTGAAAAGTGCTTGGATTGCACGACTTGCAAAAGGCGAACACATCGGTCTTTCGCGGCAGACTGCCCGAGAACCGATCGCGGCACGCTTTTACGAAACGACGTTTCATGTGCCAGAAAACCGGCATGCCGTGGAACGCAATCGAATGTTGATCGCATTGGCGCTGAACCTGAAAATCCACACGCCGATCGACTATGGATTGAGCGGAGTGCGCGAGCGCTCCCACGCAGCTTCATCGCCGCCGTATGCGGTGCTATTGCACGGAACAGCCCGCCCGGAAAAGGAATGGCCTGAAGACGCCTGGCAAGAGCTTGGTCGTTCCATCGAGGCGCAGGGGTTACAAGTCGTTCTGCCGTGGGGAAGCGAGAGAGAGGAATCGCGCAGCAAACGCCTTGCCGAATGCATGACGAAGGCGACGGTGCCACCGCGACACTCGATCAATGACGTGGCGGCCCTGCTTGCCGCCGCGCGGCTCGTGGTCGGCGTGGACACGGGACTCGTTCACCTGGGCGCTGCCCTCGGCGTGCCGACCGTTGCCATCTTTAAAGGGTCGGATCCAAGCCTGACGGGGCCGGTGGGACCTGGGCGCATCGCAATCTGCGGGTCAAAAGGGCAAACACCGACCGTCCATGAGGTGATCGGTGCGATTGGAAAAATGCTCAGCCAATGATCCTGAATGCCATCTACACGACAGCAATCACCGCGGCCCTGCCGTTCTTGCCGTTGCGGCTTTGGTGGCGCGGGCGCTCCGAGCCGCTTTATCGACTTGCCATGGGCGAGCGATTCGGCTTCTATGGCGAGCTTATCGTGCAGCCGATCATCTGGGTGCACGCCGTCTCGCTCGGGGAAACGCGGGCGGCGCAACCGTTGATTCAGGCGCTTCAGCGCCGCTTTCCTGGGCACAGAATATTGACGACGCACATGACCGCAACCGGTCGCTCCGCAGCCTCGGGAATGTATCCGGACGCACTGCACGCCTGGTTGCCATACGACCATCCTTGGATCGTGCGGCGGTTCCTCGCCCACTTTTGTCCACGGCTGGGTGTCGTCATGGAAACCGAAGTCTGGCCGAATCTGATTGCGGCGTGCACGCGCGCGTCGATCCCCATTCTCCTGGCGAACGCAAGACTCTCTGAGCGGTCCGCCCGACGTTATGCGAGAGTTGGCTCGTTGGCACGCAAGGCGTTCGGTGGATTTGCCGCGATCGGCGCGCAAACGCAGGTGGACGCAAACCGGATTGCCGAGCTCGGCGGACGCGCGCCGATCGTTACCGGAAACATCAAGTTTGATGTGAGCGCACCGGCGCATACCTCTTCCGCAGCGACGGCGTTGCGCACAGCGTTCGGGTGCCGCAATGTTTTTCTCGCGGCGAGCACTCGTGAAGGAGAAGAAGCACTGCTCCTCGAGGCGTTGAAGCGACGTGGACTGCCTGATGCGCTCGTCGTGATCGTGCCACGCCATCCACAGCGATTCGATGCGGTCGCCGATCTCATCCGATCGCACGGGCATGCGCTGGTTCGACGTAGCGAGGGGCGTATCGTTCCCGCCGATTGCGCCTTCTTTTTGGGCGACAGCATGGGAGAGCTGGCCGCTTTCTACCGCGCATGCGATGTGGCATTTGTCGGCGGAAGCCTCGTCCCGACGGGAGGGCAGAATTTGATCGAGGCGTGCGATGCGGGCGTTCCCGTACTCATCGGACCGTCGCAGTTCAATTTCACACAGGCTGCGGACCAGGCGATCGCCGCCGGTGCGGCTCTGCGTGTCGCGTCAGCCGACGCACTGATCGCTGCGGCCGACCGACTGCTTTCCGATCGTCCCGCGCGCGCCCTCATGGGTCAACGGGCCAGCGCATTTTGCGCGGAGCATCGGGGCGCCACCGCCCGTGCCATCGCAATCTGCGAACGCTATATTCGTTGAACGGGCATCAGGATTTGATGCTCCGACAACGAGGCCTTCTACGCCTATTCGTTGCCGAGGAGGGTGTTGACCGCTACCAGATCCGCTTCGGCCAAGCCACCCGTCGCCGATTTCAGGCGAAGACCATTCAATATTGCATCGTAGCGGGCTTTCGACAGATCGCGCTTGGTCTGGAAGACCTGCTGCTGCGAGTTGAGCACGTCGATATTGATGCGCACTCCGACGTCGTAGCCTAGGCGGTTGGAGGCAAGCGCGCTCTCACTCGACTTCAGTGCCTGCTCCAGCGCGCGAACCTGCGCAAGGCCGTTGGTGAGACCGAGAAACGACTGGCGGGTGGTGAATTCGGCGGTCCTTCGGGTGTTATCCAGGTCCGCGCGCGCTTTCTCGTGAAGAGAGACGGACTCGCGCACCCGGGATTGGGTCGCGCCGCCGGCAAACAACGGCACGGCCAGCTGCAAGCCGACGGTATTGGACTGGATATCGGTCCGAATTCCCGTCGTAGCCGCGTTGCCGCCGACGGCTCGACCGTATGTGGCAACGACGTCGAGCGTCGGATAATGAGCGTACTTGTTGCGATCGATGTCGCGATTCGCGATTTCAACCGCAAATTCCTGAGCGCGCACGGCGTATGAATTCTTTTCCGCGGAAGCCACCCAGGTATTCATGTCCGTCGGGTCCGCGCCGGGGATCTGGATGCCCGTCTTTAGCGGGACAAGTTTCTCGTACCGTTCGCCGGCGATCTGAGCGAGTGCACGGCGCCGGATCTCGAGATCATTTTCGGCGGCGATCTCCTGCGCGGTGGCGAGATCGTAGCGAGCCTGCGCTTCGTTGGTATCGGTGATGGTAGCGGTACCGACCTCGAAATTGCGCTTGGCTTGCGCGAGTTGTTCCGAAATGGCGACCTTCTGCGCCACGATGAACGCCAAGCTGTCTCTGGAGGCGAGCACATCGAAATACGCCTGGGCGGCACGTATGACAAGCTCATTCTCCGACTGGCGCAATGCCATATCTGCCTGCAGCGCCGTGAGCTCGCTCTGCCGATAGGCGACGAAATTCTGGGGACGAAAAAGCGGCTGCGAGAGAGTAAACGTGTAGGCGTTGCTATTGAAGGTGAATGACTGATCGGTGGTTTTGTTGTCCGTGTCGTTCCTCGTGGTATTCGCCGTAGCGTTGAGCGTTGGGAGCAGCCCTGCGAATCCTTGGATGGGTCTTTCGCGTGCCGCGGCTTCGGTTTGTCGTGCCGCCGAGAATTGCGCGTCGTACGTCCGCGCGGCCCGCACAATATCGATGAGGTCTTCTGCAAATGCGGGTTGCGTCGTGAACAGCGCGCAGCAAAAAAAAGTAAGCGTACGATTCATAGTCACCCTTGACCGAAGGAGATTCCGCGTCGGGAATAACGCGCGTATTGAGTCGACGAAGCCCAATCCGAATCTAATAGACCACCACTGATGGATCCACACGCTGGGACCAGCCATGGACACCGCCCGCGAGGTTATATACCCGCCCGAACCCTTGATGTTCGAGGAAGTGGCCGACCTGCATACTACGACCACCGTGGTGACAGATCACGACGATCTCGGCGTCTTGGGCAAGTTCGTCGAGGCGTGTCGGCACGCTGCGCATCGGCATATGCCGAGACGGTTCGATCCGACAAATGTCCCATTCCCACGGCTCGCGGACGTCGAGAAGGATCGGACGGGGCCGCGACGCGTCATCAAGCCAAGCCTTGAGCTCGGTGGCGGAAAGGTTCGTCATGTTCAGAATGAAAAGCGCGCTGGTTCGCGTGCATTGCGAAGCGGTGCAAGCACCGTCTCGAACAGATCGATCGAATTGAATGAATTTCCGGCTAGGCGGGTAATTAGCCGGGCTGACATCACCGGAGCCTCCCCAACAACCGCAAACAAACGGCCGCCTACAACCAGGCCATTCAACAATTCATCGGGCAATATGGGCACCGATCCGCTTAACACGATGACATCGAATCCACGCGCATCCGTCCAGCCTCGTGCTCCGTCACCCAGCGCCAAGCGGACATTCAGAATCCCCGCGCGCCGAAGATTGATCTCTGCCGTCTCTTTTAGAAGCGGATTGATTTCGACCGATACGACTTCGCTTGCTCGCGATGCGAGCAGGGCCGCCATGTAACCCGACCCCGTTCCTATCTCGAGAACCCGATCGCCAGGTTTGGGTGCGACTTCCTGAAGGATGCGGGCCTCGACTTTTGGCGGAAGCATTCTCTCGCCTCGATTACCCCCGGCCGTCAAAGGCAATTCGAGGTCTGAAAACGCAAGAAGTCGATGCATCGGTGGCACGAATTCCTCGCGCCGAAGCATATACAGCAAGTCGAGTACACCCGGGTCAAGCACTTCCCAGGTGCGGATCTGTTGCTCGACCATGTTGAAACGGGCGCGTTCAATATCCATGGAAGCGAATTGTTCTGATTGGTGAGTGCAAGATGAGCGACGGGCGAACCGAAAATTGTATCACCCGGTCGGGGGTCGAACGCGAGTCCATGCGGCATACAGCGCCGCAAGTAGAACAGCGTCAGTGCGGTTGCGACGATGAGCCTACCCATCACGGCGACCGTCGTTGGCCCAAATAACGACGCGCTGGAAGCTCTTCAGTTGGATCATGGGCGCAGTAAGCACAACCGCGATGAACAGCGGCGCGCCCGCGGCGACGGGGGGCTTGCTCGCAACTAGAGTCCGCGACGGCAGATTGAGCGCTCGCACTATCGCCTTGGCGTTGCATGTCTTCGGGTCGAGCCGTGCGAGAAGCTGTCCCTTGCGCACGACTGAACCGACCTCCACATTGCGTGGCACCACTTTTCCGGCAATGCGAAGGGCGAGATCGCTGTCGTAGCGGGCGCGGATCTCCCCCGCGTAGACCGCGGTTGCACCATCCGGGGTTGCATGAACGATTCGGCTCAATTCCGGTTCCCAACGTGAATTTTCCGCGAAGCTCGCTTGCACTCCCTTCGAACCGCGCGATGCGTTGCTCCGCCTCATCGAGCGCCGGAACAATCGCTCCTCGAACGACTTCCTTGAACAGCGCTTCCTTGTATAAATGACCGGTCAGTCAATAAGACTCATTGCCACTCAGACACGTCGCCGCGGCCTCGCCCGGCGCATGTGTCGGAATCTGTGCCGCAGCACGCTGGGGCGCTTGGCGGAGGCGTGTGCCAGAAATCCAAATCCGGACATCCGACGGGGCGTTGGGTGTCGTTGGGCAGTCAGACGCCGATGAGTGCGGCGCCGATGACCCCTGCGGAATCACCGAGCGCGTTCCTGACGATTGGCGTGTCGAATGCGTCCGTAAAAACCCGACTTCCAACCTCGCTGATCCCGCGACCGTAGAGTGCGTCGATATTTGAGAGTCCACCGCCAAGCACAATGATATCGGGATCCAGAATATCGATCACGTTCGCCATCGACCGTCCGAAGTTCGCAAAGAAACCATCGACCACATCGATCGCCGCGCTTTGGCCTCTGTCCGCGTCGGCGAAAATTCTCTGAGCACTCGCGTGACGACCGGTGCGTTCTCGGTAGCGGCTTTCCAGTCCCGAACCACTGATATACGTCTCGACGCAGCCGCGCTGACCGCAATAACAGATTGGCCCAATGGGGTCGATCGACATGTGTCCCCATTCGCCACGGATCGCAGCGCGGCCAAGGTGCACGGATCCGTTGATCACAATGCCACCCCCGCAACCGGTCCCCATGATGACGCCGAATACGATCGAATGGCCTTTGGCCGCGCCGAGCGACGCTTCCGCGAGAGCAAAGCAGTTCGCGTCATTGTGTAGTGTGAACTGTCGTCCGAGGATGCGTTCCAGGTCGCGTGTCACCGGCTTGCCGTTGAGTGTCAACGTATTGGAATTTCGCATCAGCCCGGTGTGGCGTGATACGGAGCCCGGTGTGCCGATTCCAAGCGTGTAAGGTGCGTCATTCGTTCGTGCGCGCATCCGTTCATGGATCGATCCGATGCGGGATAGTATGTGGTCGTAGCCGTGCTGGCTCTCAGTAGCGAACCGTTCGCGAAGGAGTTCGCGACCCGCGGGATCGAGCACGATACCCTCAATCTTCGTGCCGCCGACGTCAATGCCGAAGCGATGCATGGATCGTGGACATTCCCTCAGTAAGTAATCGCTGGCTCTGGAAGTTTATCTTTATGCCGCTTGATCGAAATGTCAGCGCTATGATTCGACGAAACTGAATGAATGCTCCTGTGGACTTGCCAGACCGACTTCGCACCATTGCACAATCACTTCGGCGTTGGTTGTTTCTCGCGACGATGTGGAGCGCGTCGGTGTGCGCGTTTATTCCGCGCGCCGATTGGGCGTCGCTCGGCGCCGCAATCCGGTCACGTTATCCTGAAGTTAGCCACATCACGACAAGCGAGCTCGCCTCCCGGCTTGAGAACAAATCCCCGATACTTCTGGATGTCCGAACCGCGGATGAATTTGCGATCAGTCATCTGCCCGAAGCGCGCCATGCCCCCAGTGATTCGGCGGTACGCGCCCTGCTGAAGGGAATCGAAGCCGATCGGTCAATCGTCGTTTATTGCGCGGTTGGCTATCGGTCGGCACGAACCACCGATCTTCTTAGGCGCTTGGGATACGTCAATGCGGTCAATCTTGAAGGATCGATTTTCGCCTGGGCGAATGAAGGCCGGCCGATTGTCCGCGGCCAGCAACGGGTGAATGATGTCCACCCTTACAACGAACATTGGGGAAAACTGCTGGATCGGGGACGCTGGGCATCGCAGTGGCGTGCCCAGTAGCGCCATCCAATCACTGGGGGACGACTTGGATCCCTACGCTACAACCGCCGTGCATTGCACACTGGCGGATCGACTCATTTCGGGCGCGCTTCGATCAGCTGCGAGATCGAGGACATGTTCTTTTCAGAGGCGGGGAGTCGCGCTGGATTCTCCTGAGAAGCCTTAGATGGGCACTATTCCGGTCAAGACGAGAATCGCAACCGCTACGACCAGTGCCAAGATCATCTTTGGTTCGAACAGGCTATCCATCGGGCCACCTCACGCATGATCGGTGTCGCTTCACACCGGGCCTCTGAAGTGTAGTCCGCTCGCTCGCAGGGACACTGTCAACTCCGATGTCGCCGCGACCCGGACGTGAGCGTTGTCACGGGAGCGGGCTCTGGCGACCAATCCTGATGAAACGGGGACCCGGAATCTTGCATTTCAACGGCTCCGAATCGGTCTATGCAATGGCCGGAACAAGCGCCAGCCCGAACCCGATCGCCGCCACCGTAAGAAAAAGCGCTCGAATGAGCGCCATCCCCAAAACCATTCTTGTCGAACCGTGGTCCATCTCAGGCAGTCCTCAAACTAAACGTGGCGCTCATTGCGTCGACTAGACGCTCGTGCGGCACGCAGATTCAATAACGCAGCGAACACGCGGTTCCAATCCAGCGACCCGTCGTCCGGCGGCGTATTCGAGATATCTTCGCGACGCATTCTTCCGCGCACGGGTTATGCTGGCTTGCTCGTCACATGGCCCGTCGTCACAACCATTCGCGCATGCCGATGGGTCAGGTTGACGGTCAGTCTACGAATACCACGCTTGGTCCGATCGGGGCGGTCCATGGCAGTCACAAGTTGTACCAGTGATGGTCCAGTAGCCGGCCAGCCATTGGGGGATCCGCGCAGTACCGCAGTGCGATTGCCGCCGGGCATGATCGCCTCGGGGTCGTCGGCAGCCTTCGTCGCTGTCACGTGCGCCGGTCCCCTGACGTCAATCGACCAATGTCGCGGCCAATGCAGGCGCGGCTGCGACACGCTCGGGCGTTGGCGCGCCGCCGCTCGACTCCTAAAAGCCGTAGAGTCGCGCCGGGTTGTCGACAAAGATTTTTCGCCGCGTCGCTGCATCCGGAATCATTAGCGGAATCAAATCAACCAGGCTGCCGTCGTTGGGCATGTGCCGCCCCACGTTCGGATGCGGCCAGTCGGTACCCCACAGAATCCGATCCGGCGAAGCGTCGATGAGCGCTTTCGCAAAGGGAACCGCGTCAGTGAACGGCGGTCCAATCGAAGAGACGCGCTCCGCACCACAGATCTTCACCCACGCATTCGCGTTCCGCATGAAATCGAGCAAGACGCGAAAAGGCTCTTGATCAAGCCCATTGGCCGCGCGAACGCGGCCCATATGATCGATGACGAATGGCAGCGGCAAAGACTCGAAGACGTTTCGAAGCTCCACGATGTCCACTGCATCCAGATGCAAAATGAGATGCCAGCCCATCGGCCGAATGCGCGCGACGGTCCGATGAAACAAGGCCATGTCCGGACGCCCACCCAAATGGCGAACGAAGTTGAAGCGCACCGCACGGATGCCGCCGTCGTGCATGCGCTGAAAATCGGCATCGGTAGCCGTTTCGTCGATGATCGCGGTCCCCCGATATCGACCATTCGAACGTGCGATTGCATCCAAGGTCACACGCATATCGGCGCCATGACAACTTGCATGGACGATCACTGCGCGGTCGATTCCCAATGTTTTATGCAATGCGCATAATGCTTCGAAAGGCGCATCGGGCGGGATGTATGCGCTCTCCTTCGCATAGGGAAACTCCGCAGCCGGCCCGAATACATGGCAATGCGCATCACAGGCGCCGGCAGGCAAAATAAAACTTGGCTTGCGGGGGTTGGGATCGGGACCGGCGATCAGCTTGGACATGCGGGCAAAGGGAAGGTAGCCTATCGAGGATGATCTGCTGCGGGCTAGCGAGCGCCGTCGCAGCGTAACCGCAACTGCCCCCGATTTCTCGATTATCAGGAGTCGTGTACTGTTGAAACAGACGCCAAGTCTGAACGAGACCCTTCCGCCGAGCAAGTATCAGGAGCCATCCATGCCCGTGAATACTGCTGTCCCATTCCGTGCCGACCACGTCGGCAGTCTCTTGCGTCCGGCGTCGCTGCGCGAAGCCCGGGCGAAAGCACAACGCGGCGAGCTAAGCGCGGATGCCGCGCGCGATATTCAAAGAACCGCCATCCGCGAAGTCGTTGCCAAGCAGGAATCGATTGGTCTTCAGGCCATCACCGACGGCGAGTTCAGTCGGGACTGGTGGCATGTCGATTTCCTTGCCGGGTTCGACGGCGTCGAAACGTACTATGGCCCGGCTTCGAGCGGATTCGGCGGGGTCAACGAGCAGCCTGCACTGCTCAAAGTGACAGGCAAGATTCGGCGGACCCGACCGATCTTCGTGGATCATTTCAAGTTTCTGAAGTCAGTGACGAAGCGTACGCCCAAGATGACCATCCCCGCACCTGCAATGCTGCATCACCGCGCGGGCCGCGCAGCGGTGAGCATGGAGGCGTACCCTGACATCAATGAAATGTGGGTCGATATATCGCGCGGATACGCCGAAGAAATTGCCGAGCTTTCGGCCGCGGGCTGCACTTACTTGCAAATCGATGATACGAGTCACGCCATGCTTTGTGATCCGAAGTTTCGAGAGGGTATTCGAAACCGTGGCGACGATCCCGATAAGCTTGTCCACACCTATGGCGATGCAATCAATCGCGCGCTCGCCAATCGTCCGGCCGGACTTTCGGTGACGATGCATACCTGCCGCGGCAACTTCATGAGCGCGTGGGTGGCATCGGGCGGGTACGAGCCGGTCGCTGAAGCGGTATTCAACGGCATCGATGTTGACGCATTCTTCCTCGAATTCGATTCCGATCGGGCAGGGGGTTTCGAGCCCTTGCGATTCGTGCCGAAGACCAAGAAAATCGTGCTTGGCTTGGTCACGACAAAGACGCCGGACCTGGAATCGAAAGACATGCTCAAACGCCGCATCGACGAAGCAGCGAAGTACGTGCCTCTCGAGCGCCTGTGCTTGTCACCGCAATGCGGTTTTTCCAGCACGCATCACGGCAACAAAATCACACCCGAAATTCAATGGAAGAAGCTCGAGTTGGTGATCGACGTAGCGAGGGAAGTTTGGGGTGGGTAAGCCCGGCTAGCTTCGTCCTTGCATCGCTTTGAGCGCATCGAGGTCGGCGAATACGGTTCCCAATTCGACCGCTTTGACATCGGCTGGACGTGGAAAGGGTGTTGGTGCCGGGTCGCCCTCGTGTCGGGTTCGGCCGATCGCGGCGAAGAATTTCTCCAGGCCCGCCGGCAGCATCGTCCAGGCGAAGATAAGCGGCTCAACGCCGGTGTTGGTGAATTTGTGCCGCGTGTTTGGACCGAGGTAGAAAACCGCGCCCGGCACCATTGGATGCTCGACATCCTGGACCAACGCCACGCCTGATCCTGACAGGACGAAGATCAACTCTTCCTGTGCTGGATGCGCATGTTCCCGGACAAACCCGCCGACGGCGACGGTTTGTGTGCCCATCGATACGTTGCCAGATACCGTTTGTTCTCCGGCAAGCATCACCGTCGTATAACCATTCGCGGGCATTGGTTGCCAATGCGAACGCGATTGGCCCGGTTGAACCGCAACGAATAGAGGATTCAGCGCATCGAATGTTGAGGCTGGATGGTCTGGTGCGTTCATGCGCGATCTCCATGTCAGTCGTAGCCCGCTACGGGTCTTCGAATTCTGACATACCTGACACCACCGCCAAAGTGCGTGGCATGAACGGACCGAACGCGCAGATCGCAATGCATCGGCATGCCATCAGCGCGACTCTTGCTTTCCCAGGCTCGCTTGACGGGGGATACACCCACAGTTGCCGCAACCCCGGTCCAGACTTAGAACAATGTCATTGGGGAAAACGTGCGCTTCATTTTCGTTCGACTTGAGTGGACGGTTCGCGTCCTCATCGTCGTGGTCACCGCACTATGGCTTGTCGCGTTCGCGTCCCGGTCCGTTGCAACGACGTATCTGCAAACGCTGGGTACTCCCGGGGAAACGATCAGTCAGGGTGCGACCGTCTTGCTGTCGTCACTCGATGCCCGGTTCACGACCTTGCGCCATTTGGACGATTCGCTTCAGATCGATATCGATGGCGGTCAATCGTGGTCGCTCCGACTCGCGCCGCCAATGTATGGGACCTTTCAGGCCGGGCGCTACGACCGCGCGACCAGTGCGCGCTTCCTCAATCAATCGATGGGTCCCGGAATAGACCTCTCGGGCAACGGCCGTCGCTGCATTCAGTCATTCGGCGCGTTCACGATTCTTGAGATCGCTACAAACGCAGCAGGCGAACTCGAGCGATTGTCCGTCGACTTCGAACAGCGCTGCGATCATCCGGAGGCGGCGGCGCTGAAAGGGGCCATCCGGATCAATTCACCGGACGAAACTCAGTCATCGGAGACCCTGATCACAACCCCAGGCATCATCACGGTGCTCCCTGAAAAGGCCGAATCAAGCGGCAGTGGGGATGCCCGTGATGGTGGTGGCAGCGGGGGCGGAGGCGGATGCGTGATGGGCGCCATCGATACCCCGGATTCCATGCTTCTCATCCTTGCGCTGCTCGCGATCGCGCACCGACTAATCCGACGTTTCTCGCAACGTCATTGAACGCAGCGATCACCACCACACTCTGCAACGCGCGCCGGCCCGGCTGTCGGCGACCTGCCTTGCCCATCGTTTGCATCGACACTTGATTCGGAGTAGCCTCGCTTCCTTGACCTGGGGGTCCGAAGCAATTGTCGCTTCGGTGAGATAGACCCTTTGAACCTGATGCGGTTCGTACCGCCGTAGGGAAGCGTCCGCAGTCCTCCCCCCGACTCGCTTCGCTCCTTGCGTAGTACGCCAAGGAGCGACCAAATGGCTGCCAATCCCAAGTTTCTCGCTGCGACTGCACGCGTCGATGATGCAGCGGTAAAACCGTTGCCGGGCTCGCAGAAGATCTACGTCGAAGGCTCTCGCCCAGACGTACGCGTGCCGATGCGCGAGATCTCGCAAGACGAGACGCCCGCTTCAATGGGCGCAGAAAAGAACCCGCCGATCTATGTGTACGACACCTCCGGCCCCTACACCGATCCGCAGGCTCGGATCGATATTCGCGCGGGTCTTTCCCCGGTGCGTCAAAACTGGATCCTCGAGCGCAACGACACGGAAGAGTTGGCTGGGCCTTCGTCGCAATTCGGAAAGATTCGGGCCACGGATTCCAAATTGACCGAGCTTCGGTTTGCCGGATTGCACCGTCGGCCACGCATGGCGCTGCCGGGGAAAAACGTTTCGCAGATGCACTACGCGCGCCAAGGGATCGTGACGCCTGAGATGGAATACATCGCTATCCGCGAGAATCTGCGGCGAGGGGAGTACATCCGCTCACTGGAGAATTCCGGCCCAACCGGTAAGAAGATGGCGGCGCTGCTTGGGCGCCAGCATCGCGGTGAGTCGTTCGGTGCATCAATTCCTGCGGAAATTACACCGGAGTTCGTGCGGAGCGAAGTGGCGCGCGGGCGGGCTATCATTCCGGCGAACATCAATCATCCGGAAAGCGAACCGATGGTTATCGGCCGAAATTTCCTGGTGAAGATCAATGCCAATATCGGCAACTCGGCGGTCTCCTCGTCGATTGGCGAAGAAGTCGAGAAGATGACCTGGTCGATCCGCTGGGGCGGCGATACGGTGATGGATCTTTCCACCGGCAAGAATATCCACGAGACGCGCGAGTGGATCGTTCGCAATTCGCCGGTTCCGATCGGAACGGTTCCGATCTATCAGGCGCTCGAGAAAGTCAACGGGAAAGCCGAGGAGCTCACCTGGGAGATGTACCGCGACACGCTCATCGAGCAATGCGAGCAGGGCGTCGACTACTTTACGATTCACGCGGGCGTGCTGCTGCGTTACGTGCCGCTCACCGCCAATCGAATGACCGGAATCGTTTCGCGAGGCGGATCGATCCTCGCAAAGTGGTGCCTGGCGCACCACAAGGAGAACTTCCTCTATACGCATTTTGAAGACATCTGCGAGATCATGAAGGCGTACGACGTGTCGTTCTCGCTGGGTGACGGTCTGCGGCCGGGTTCCATCTATGACGCGAACGACGAGGCGCAACTCGGCGAGCTGCGAACACTCGGGGAGTTGACCCAAGTTGCGTGGAAGCACGATGTGCAGGTGATGATAGAAGGACCCGGCCACGTGCCGATGCAACTCATCAAAGAGAACATGGACATCCAGTTGAAGGAGTGCTTCGAGGCGCCGTTCTATACGCTGGGGCCGCTCACGACCGACATCGCGCCTGGCTACGATCACATCACGAGCGCCATCGGTGCGGCCCAGATCGGGTGGTACGGTACGGCGATGCTTTGCTATGTCACGCCGAAGGAGCATCTCGGTCTGCCCGACAAGAAGGACGTGAAGGACGGCATCATGGCTTACCGCATCGCGGCGCACGCGGCCGATTTGGCGAAAGGTCACCCAGGTGCGCAGATCCGGGACAACGCGTTGTCGAAGGCCCGATTCGAATTTCGATGGGAAGATCAATTCAATCTGGGGCTGGATCCAGACACTGCGCGCGAATTCCACGATAAGACGCTACCGGCGCATGGCGCCAAGATCGCGCACTTCTGCTCGATGTGCGGACCGCATTTCTGTTCGATGAAAATTACGCAAGACGTTCGCGACTATGCGCAGAAGATCGGTGTGTCGAGTGAAGAAGCACTTGCGAAAGGAATGGAAGACAAGAGCCGTGAATTCAAGGAGAAGGGCGCGCAGATTTACCACCGCGCCTGATGACCGCTTGAATGGTGATGCGCGAGGGCAGCTTCGGCTGCCCTTTTTGGTACTTCGGATTTTCGGCTTGACCGGATCGACTCGCATCGCGGCGTGCTTGCCGATCATGTTCGCATTCCTGCTATCGGCGTGCAATATCGATAGCCATTTCATCTACATGCCGCGGCCGATCAGCAGTACGGTCGCATTGCAGATGACGCAGTCATCGCCGGGGGCCGAGGAAATAGTGATGACCTCCGCAGATGGCGTTCGCCTCCATGGTTGGCTCGTCAATCATCGTGACCAGGGCGCGAAGCCGCTCCTCATCTACTACGGTGGCAATGCGGACGAAGTATCGTGGTTGCTGGCGCACGCTCATCGGTTCCGCGCACACGCTTTGCTTCTTATGAACTACCGGGGCTATGGTCGCAGCGAAGGCGTGCCGCGACAGGACCTGCTCTTTGCCGACGCGCTGCTCGCGTTTGATGCGATCGCTGCCCGCCCCGGGATCGATCGACAACGCGTCGTTGTTTGGGGACGCAGTTTGGGCACGGGAGTTGCCACGTACGTCGCGACCCAAAGATCGGTCGCCGGAGTGATGCTCGTCTCGCCCTATGACAGCATGAGCGCACTCGCGGGTCGTCACATGCCCTATCTCAAATGGCTGCTTACGCAGCCGTACGATTCACTGAGTCTGGTGCCTCGCGCCAAAGTTCCATTGCTTGCACTGGCCGCGATACAAGACACATTGATTCCGATCGAGCATACGCAACGCGTAGTCTCGGCATGGGGCGGACCCAAGCAGCTCGTGGTCCTTCGCGAAGGGGACCACAACTCACTTTCCGCCTTTCCTGCCTTCTGGGACGCAATCAATGCTTTCTTGACGCCGTACGTGTCGGGCTAGGCGTCGACCACAATTGTGCGAAACAGGACGCTGCAACGAATGGCGCCTTATTGGATAGCGCGACGCAATGCTCGGCGCACGGATACCTTGTCGTGACGCCACGACATTGAGTGGTTCAAAGCCGCCACACGCAGAATCCGCGTGCGGTGAGCGCTGAGGCATCCGCGTGTGCCTTGACGTCAGAGAACACGCCGCCCGGGACGAGTTTTTCAATAATTGTTGCCACGTCGAACGACTTGAACGCGTCATGCGCAACCGCCCCGATGACGGCTTGGGATTTGGGCAGATCCTCCCATTGCTTGAGCTTGACTCCGTATTCATGCCCGGCTTCGGCGACGTCGGCGATAGGGTCGTGTACATGCACGATAGCGCCGTACGACTCGAGCTCACGAATGACATCGATCACTCGAGAATTCCGAAGGTCGGGGCAATTCTCCTTGAACGTGAGCCCTAGCACGATGACATCGGAGCCACGTACCGGAAAACCTGCTTTGATCATCAGCTTTACGGTTTCGTCCGCGACGTACTTACCCATGCCGTCGTTGATTCTGCGGCCGGCGAGAATGACTTGGGGGTGATAGCCCAACATGTCCGCCTTATGCGTCAGGTAGTACGGATCGACGCCAATGCAGTGACCACCGACCAAACCAGGCCGAAACGGTAGAAAATTCCACTTTGTCCCGGCAGCTTTCAAGACCTCGAGTGTATCGATGCCAATCCGATGGAATATCAGTGAAAGCTCGTTCATCAGCGCGATGTTGAGATCCCGCTGAGTGTTCTCGATCACCTTTGCCGCCTCGGCGACTTTGATGCTCGAAGCGCGGTAGACACCGGCGCTGATGATGCTCCCGTAGATTTCGGCGACCCGATCCAACGTCGAGGGGGAGTCACCGGATACGACCTTCACTATTCGCGTCAAGGTATGTTCCTTGTCGCCCGGGTTGATCCGCTCCGGCGAGTACCCCACGAAAAAATCCTGCTTCCATTTCATGCCGGAGTGCTTTTCGATGACCGGAATACAGACCTCTTCCGTTGCGCCGGGATAGACGGTCGACTCGAATACCACTATCGCGCCTCGTTTGAGATTGCGGCCGACCGCAGCGCTCGCGCCAATCAATGGGCCAAAATCCGGTTGATGGGCGCCGTCGACCGGAGTGGGAACGGCAACAACGATGAAGTCAGCCTCGCGAACATTGGCCGGGTCGGTTGTTACTTCAAGCAGATGAGCCGAACGGAGAGCCTCAGCCGACACCTCGCCAGTGGGGTCGACATGGCGTCGGTATGCTGCAATCTTCTCATTCGAGAGATCGAAACCGATGGTCCGATGTTTCTTGCCAAATTCGACGGCTAGTGGCAATCCGACGTAGCCAAGTCCGATCACAGCAAGAATGGGCATCTTGAGTTCTCCTGGAGGGGAAGTTTGAAGTGCCGGAATACTGCATGCATCGGGGTTCCGTCTCCCAACTGCATGTGATCCGGGCGTTAGCGCATCTACTGGTTGATGCTAAGTCCCGGTCTGTACTTCTGAATTTCGCCGTTCGTTAGCTCGATGACCGACTCGATCTGCAATTCGGCCGCCGCTCAAGACTGCCAAGTTGCCGGTCCAAATCGCTAAAGCCACGAATTGAAGCTAACACCCAACGTTATTCGGGATGGTATCCAAACGAGTTGGCGATGTGACACCATTCTCGTTCGCGCGACCAGACGTGGTGTCCCGAAGTTTGCCGGATCGATCGCCCGTGATCGAAGGCGTGCCTAGCTGCGGGGCGCTACGGTCTGATCAATTGCGCCAAAGATCGAATTTCCCTGTGAATCGAACATTTCCAAACGGATTCGATCACCGTAGCGAAGAAAATGGGTGAGGGGTTGACCTTGGGTCGTCTTCTCCCACGCCCGTTTTTCGGCAATGCATGCGAATCCAGCCGACGTGTCTTTGTTGGAAACTACTCCTGAACCGACAACGGAACCGGCCCCAAGTGGATGCGTTCGCGCCGCGTGGGAAATCAGCCGCATGAAATTGAACGTCATGTCCGCTCCCGCATTTGGCCGCCCGAGCTCGTCTTCATTGACATGGACTACGAGAGGACGTTTGACTTTTCCCCCATTCCAGTCGGCACCCAATTCGTCTACGGTTGCGGCTACCGGAGCAAATGAAGTCCATGCGTTACGTGGTAGGAATCCCAGCTCGCCTTCGAGCTCGGATGAAGTCAGGTTATTCAAACAAATGCTGTTCAAGAGCGTGAGAAGCCGAATATAGCTTCCCGCTTTTTCATACTTGACGCCCATTGGCACATCGCCGGTGATCACGCCCAATTCGCCACCCGCATCGATTCCCCATTCTTCCGATTCGACTGTGATCTGATCGCGCGGTCCAATGAATGCATCGGACCCAACTTGGTGAACGATGGGTTCGGTGGCGCCCTCTTTGGGAATATTTGCGCTGCGGCCCCTTCTCGCACGCTCGACGTAGCTTGCATACGCCGATCCATTTGCCCGAAAGAACGCGCGAGGCAGTGGCGCGTGAAACTGGGCGAAATCAATTTGGAATGAACGGCCGGTACCGGGATTGCGATTAAGGCCGTCGTAGATCTCTTCGAGCCGGGGGAATGAATAATCCCAATCGTCCAAGGCGCTTTGGAGCGTCGGTGCGACATCGTAGGCGATTGATCCGAAGTTGAGATCGCGCGAGACCACGCACAGGGCGCCGTCACGGGTACCGTTCTTGAAGGAGCCCAGTTTCATTTTTCAATTTGAATGCCGAAGATGCTCGGGCCGACGGTTTGATGATGGTGGGGCCGTAGGGCAAGGGCATCGAGTACGAAGCTGAAAGGGAACGGCATCTTAGCAGGTACGATTTTCTCGCCGGGGGCTGGGGTCCTGAATCGGAACGGGCAGCCGTCAGCCGGCGACGGGACTAGACGAATCGGATAGCTCGATCGGGTGATTCATATTCCGCGGGCCGCGTGTAATCTGAATTCTATGGTCGCGCGTATACGATAAGCGGTGGCGGAAATGGCAGATCGCGATCAAGGAATGTGACGACGTATTCGAGGTCAGCAGTCAGCTCAGCCGGCTAGGCGGGACGCGGTGAGGCGAACTAGAAATCAGTCCCGAGGATCGTGGGCTCCAATCGATTGGCCCACATTGCGGCGTTCATCGATGACAGTCATGTACAAAGCTTCCTTCAATCACGTGCTGGCGAAATTTCTGAGTGGTGAAAAGGTCGCCACCAACGAGGAGGCGAACGAGATTGAACGCGTCATTCGCCTGCTGTCCTGGGAAGTGTCGACCCCGGAAGACTCTGTCAGCGTGCTGAACCGCCGGCGTTGGTGGTCTTTGCGGCGTGATCGCGGCGTGCGCTGAGCGCGCACACGTAGTCGCATCGCGGCATCGATTTCTACTTCAAAGAGACTCCGACCCACCCCCGTGAACTAAGGCACGGTGCTTCGGTCTGTCCAGCGAATGTAGCTGAATTATGGCCGAACGATACAACCACTGGTGGGTCTAAAGTCGGTGTCCGTGCTCACTGCGTCTGAGCAGAACAGGGAATCAGATCGATGAATGAATTTACGGTCGTTGAGTCCGCTAAGCCGGTACGAGTCGCGCTCATCGGCGCCGCAAGCGGGCTGGGTGCTAAAGATCAAGGTTGCGCCGATGGTCCGAAGGCGCTTGTCGAGTCGAATCTGGTCGACCATCTGCGTTCGGCGGGGCTCGAGGTGGAGTGGTCGACGACAATCACCCCGCAAGCGACGCGCCAGCGTGACGCGCTCGGTGCGATCGGTGATTTCAACGCGCATTTGGCAAGCCAAGTCTACAAACATGTACGGGCGGGTGATTTTCCCGTCGTTGTCGGCGGCGACCATTCGTGCGCGATTGGAACTTGGAGCGGGGTCGGCCTCGCTTACGCAAATCGAGCACCAATCGGCTTGATCTGGATTGACGCTCACATGGACAGCCACACGCCGGCCGACTCTGAAAGCGGCGCCGTGCACGGAATGCCCCTTGCCTGCCTGCTTGGTGACGGTCCCCGCGAACTCGCGTTGGTGCAGGACCCGCGCGTCCGATTGCGGCCGGAGAACGTATGCCTGATTGGCGCCCGCAGCTTCGAGCCAGCTGAACAGTGGAGGCTCGCACGCCTTGGGGTCCGCGTGTATACGATGGCCGACATCGACAAGCGCGGGCTGCGGGAGATTCTTGAAGAGGCGCATCAGGTTGTGGCGCGTGCGACGGTCGCGTATGGCATTACGATCGATATCGACGTCATTGATCCGACGGATGCCCCCGGAACGGGCTCCCCAGAACCGGGAGGCATTGCCGCAGATGTCCTGGTCGACGCCATTCGCAGATTGGCGATGCGGTCACGTCCAATTGCACTTGAGATTGCCGAATTCAATCCTCATCGTGATGAGCACGGTCGGACGGCGGCGTTGATCGCCGATCTAATCGAATGTGTTGCGAGTACCGGTTCTCGCGATGGTAAGCCAACAGCCATTGAGCTCGAGGACAAGTACGCAGCACCTATCTACGCACCGTTCCCGATTGTTTTGGTTCGTGGCTCGGGCGTCCATCTCTGGGACGAAGACCACACTCGTTACCTCGATATGCTGGGTGGATACTCCGCCGTGTCGCTCGGCCACTCGAATCCGGAAATTGTCCGCGCCCTCGTCGCCCAAGCAAAAACCCTCGCCCTTACGTCGCGTGCCTACCGAAACGACAAGCTCCCCTTGTTGCTCGAGCGAATTTCGGTTCTGACCGGGCTTGATCAGGTCATTCCCGCGAATACGGGACTCGAGGCTGTCGAAGCGGCGTTGAAGGCGGCCCGCAAATGGGGATATCGCGTCAAGAATATTCCGGCGGACGAAGCCGAGATTATTGCGTGCGACGGGAACTTCCACGGTCGTTCGATCGCGATCGTCGCGATGTCCTCCGAGCCGCAGTATCGAGATGATTTTGGCCCATTGCCGGGCGGCTTCAAGCGAATCCCGTATGGGGATTCAGCGGCGCTTGATCGCGCAATTACGCCGCGAACCGCGGCTTTCCTCGTCGAGCCGATCCAAGGCGAAGGCGGAATATGTGTGCCGCCGGCGGGCTACCTTGCTCGCTGCGCCGAGGTTTGCCGACGTCACAATGTTCTGCTGATCTGCGACGAGGTGCAGACGGGCCTCGGACGAACCGGCGCAATGTTCGCAGTGGATCATGACGGCGTGCGCCCCGATGGACTGATAATTGGCAAGGCGCTCGGTGGCGGGCTGCTTCCTGTCTCCGCGTTCGCTGCTACGCGCGCTGTCATGTCCGCATTCCAGCCGGGTGACCATGGCAGTACATTCGGAGGCAATCCACTCGCGGCCGCTGTAGCGCTGGCCACGCTCGAAATTCTCGAACGGGACGATCTTCCGACAAAAGCACGCACGCTTGGGGAATACCTTCGCGGACGTTTGCGCGAACTTCGAAGCCCGTTGATTGCCGAGGTGCGTGGACAAGGGCTCCTGATCGGAATAGAAATCGAGCCGAGGATCGCGACTGCACGCGCAGTTTGCGAAGCGCTTCAACGATTTGGAATCCTCAGCAAGGACACGCACGGTACCGTTGTTCGGTTTGCACCGCCCCTCATCATCACGAAAGAAGAAATTGATTGGGCGGTCGAGCGCATTGCGCGCGCGCTCACGGAGGTGGGTCGAGGATTCAAACAGGCGGCGTAAAGCGAAGCGCTTCGATCGATATCCCCCAGCTTCGCTAGACCATCGACATGAAAGCCGCCGATTCGTCAAAGTCGCAGGAGACGCCTCGCGTTGCCTTCGAGAATCATGCTCTTTTGTTCGGGCAACCACGTTGGGTGATCGGTAACGATCTCGACTGGACGCTCGTAGGCAATCGGAAAGCAGAAATCGCTGCCCATCATGACCCGGTCGGCACCGACGAGTCGGACCAGGTATTCGTGAGACTCCTGCGCGTAGCCAACCGTATCGTAGTAAAACCTACGCAAATAATCCTTCGGACCATGCTTGGCACTCTTCAGATCGACGCGCACGTCATAGCCCCGTTGCAATCGCCAAACGAGATACGGGAAGGCACCGCCAGCGTGAGGCAGGCAAACGGTTAGGCCCGGAAATCGATCCAGGATTCCCCCAAAAATGAGGTGAGCCGCGGCGATCGCAGTCTCGAATGGATTGCCAAGCAGATTGTGGAGGTAGAACTTCTCCAATCGCGCATGCCCGATCACCCCGACGGGATGCAGAAACAGTGGCAGTCCCAGGTCCTCAATTCGTTCGAAGATCGGCAACAGCGATTCATCCGACAACTCAAGATCGCGAACTTTAGTCGCGCAATAGACGCCGCGAATGCCGGGCAACTTCGCCGCTCGATCGAGTTCCCTGATCGCGAGGTCAGGCGCGTGCCATGGGAGCGTACACAACCCGAACAGCCTGCCGGGGTGGCGTGTATTCGATTCGGCAAGGGCGTCATTGACGGCGACTGATAACTTGAGGCCGATTTCGCGGTCGGCCCACTCCACCATCGGCAACGATAACGACAAAACATGTACCTTGACGCCCTGGCGATCCATCGCCTCGATGCGCGCGTCAAGATCGGTAAATCGACGTTCGATCGGCGGGGTCAGAATCTCCCCGGCCTTGAGCATGGGCCCCTTCCCATCGACCATCCTCAATTCGGCGCCCAGGGGACCGCCTTCGTTACGGATAATTCGCAAATACGATTCCGGATAGAAGTGTGCGTGAATGTCGATCGGGCCGGAAACGTGGTTGTGCGCCATGCGGGCGCTCCTCGGTGTTCGATCAAGAGGGATCGCGCGAGCAATTCGCGCGGAGACATCCGAGGATAACATCAGCCATGCGGGCGCCAGAAACGCGCGAAGGACGGTGATGCGGCGCTAGGTGCCCCTCACGGCGAGGCCCTTAGAGGCACGCATCTGCGGGGTCCACCTGGGGAGCAACGCGATGGCCCAACACGTGCGCGTGCAAATGGCGCAGGTGAGGGTCGTCTACGCCGTGCTGACGCAATCCCTCGATCGTGTGGAGCAGATAGTCGCGCGAAGAGCCTAACCCGCCCACTGCCGTGGCAAGAGCCTGCACCATTTCACCAAGCGAGAGCTTTCCTGTGTAGTTTGGATGCTTCCGGTTGATGATGAATGCTACGGCTTTGACCTCCTGGGTCCCAAGGCGCACCGAGATCCACCGCGGACTGTATGAGGCCGCCAACATTTCGCGACGCCAGAGAAGGCGCAGCTCCTCGCGGGCAACCGCCCTATCGAGACGGTAGGCGACACCGCGGCAGCAGCCGCCTCGGTCCAGGCCCAATACGAGTCCGGGTCGTTCCGGCGACCCTCGCCCGGTGCGGGACCACAGGCAGAAGCGACGATGATAGCCATGCAGCGTCGCGGCTTCACGGTCTGCGTAGTGCAGGAGTGGATTCCAGATCAAGGATCCGTACCCGAATACCCAAGGATCCCCGGCACCGAATGTTGAGAGCATCGCATCGACCGACGCGTCGAGCTCGGGATCAGTCAGCACGCGATAGCTTACACCCGACGAGCGCCAGAGTTCCCTCATCAGGCCGTTCTTCAATGATTCGCGGGTAAGGACCATTGTTCTTTCGATTCAGAGCCCAAATATTATCGGCTCTATCGGGTAACGCCAACACCCCTTCGGAACGGTCCGATTTGCGGAATGGTTGACATTGTTCTGCCGGTCATGAGGGAATGCACGTTCAGTCGGCTTCAGGTTAATGTCCTGCCAACGCTGGAATCGACGTTCTGGGCGGTTGGGTCGAGAGCGTGTTCAAGGATGTGAGGAGGTAAGTAAATGATTCGTGCGCGGCATTGGAATTGGAATGGATTGGCAACGCGAAACCTGATTGCGGCGATGATCTTCGCGACCGCCGCCGACGCGATTGGGCAAGCCAATCCGGCTGAAGTGTTCGAAGAACGATGGCTAGCCGAAACAGCGACTGACCTCAATCGCTCGTTGCCCAAGCAGGTCGATGCGGAAACGCGCCTGGAAGGTGTGACTGCTGGTCCAGGAAGGCGCTTGAATTACCAATACACCCTCATCAGTCGAACCGCAGGCGGCATGGATATCGAAGCATTCAACGCTAACATGCAACCGGTGCTTCGAAATTCAATCTGCGGCAAGGGCGGGATGCAAGCCCTGATCAAGAACGGCGTAACGCTTTCGTACAACTACCGTGGCAGCGACGGGAAGTTCGTTTCGATGATTGAAATTCTGCCCCAGCATTGCGGCTAGCGGGAAATCAGGGCTCGTGCGCATATTGGCGCGATGAGCCGCCACGGTGTGTGGATTGGTCGGCACAAGGACCCGCAGTGCTGGACCCGCAGTGCTCCAATCCGCACCGAAGCGCTGTGGTTGACGCTATGCGGCTTTCGCGGACGCGGACGCGGGTGAATGCAATCGCGCCACCAATTCCGCCTGTTTCTTTTTTGCCCCCTCTAGGTGGCGTCGCTTCACATGGCCGAAGCCCCGAATCATCTCCGGGACCGAGGCGATTTCAACCGCGATTTTGTGATTGCCGCGATCGAGGCTCCCGATTACGTCAGCCAAAGTCCGCGCGTACTCTCCAATCAGTTCGCGTTCGATCCTTCGCTCCTCGGTGCGCCCGAACAGATCAAACGGCGTACCGCGAAGAAATTTGAATTTCGCCAGGAGACCGAACGCCCCCATCATCCATTCACCATAGACCGATTTCTTTGCGATACCCGTTACCGGATCCGCCTTGTTGAAGATCGGCGGCGCAAGATGGAATTTGAGCTTGAAGTCGCCTTCGAACGCCGACTCGAGTTTTTGCTTGAACTCGCCGCTGGTGTAGAGCCGCGCCACCTCGTATTCGTCTTTGTAGGCCATCAGCTTGAAGTAGTAGCGTGCGACCGCTTCGGTGAGCTCGGTAGAACCAGGCGTCTTGGCCGCCTCAGCCTTTCGCACTTGCTCGACCAACCCCCGGTACCGTTCGGCGTACGTTGCGTCCTGGTAGTCGGTTAGAAGCTGCACGCGGCGGCTGATCGTATCGTCGAGCGTTCGCGATAGCGCTTGTGCTATCGGCACGACGGTGGCCGGTGTCGCCGCCCGTTCCACGAGCGGCGCATTGATCGCGGCCTGCCGACCCCAGACGAATGCTTTTTTGTTTTGTTCAACGGCGACCGCGTTCAACTCGATCGCACGCTCGATTGCCGTGCCGGCGAGCGGAATCATCCCCATCTGATATGCATAGCCGAGCATGAAGAGATTGGTGGCGATCGCATCACCCATCAGCGCCGTTGCCAGGCGGGTGCCATCGACGAACCAGGCGCGATCGGGACCGGCTGCGTCAGCCAATGTCGATTGCATTCGGTCAAGTGGAAACTGCCAGTCCGGTTGGTGCGTAAAATCTGCCGTCGGCACGCGCGCGCTGTTCGCGACAATCCGGCTCTTGCCCGAGGTGATTTTGCTAAGCGCCTCGGGGCCACATGCAACCACGATATCGCAGGCCACCACGGCGTCGGCACGTCCTGCCCCGATTCGTGCCCCGTGCAATTGGCCCGGCGAATCCGCGATCCTGATATGCGACAGCACGGCGCCGTTTTTTTGCGCGAGACCTGCCATGTCGAGCACCGTAACGCCCTTGCCTTGCAGGTGCGCCGCCACTCCGAGCAGTTGCCCGATCGTTACGACACCCGTGCCGCCAATTCCGGTTATCAACACACCGTAAGGCTCGGCAGTCGAAGGTAGCGTCGGCTCAGGCAGAGCGTCTAAGTCGTCACCGATACCCGCGAGGGCTTTCCCGCGGCGCGGTCTCCCGCCTTCGACCGTGACGAAACTCGGACAAAAGCCCTTCACGCATGAGTAGTCCTTATTGCATGACGATTGATTGATGATGCGCTTGCGGCCGAACTCGGTCTCGAGCGGTTCGACCGATACACAGTTCGAAGCTTCACCACAATCGCCGCAACCTTCGCAGACGGCGTCATTGATGAAGATGCGCTGGCTTGGATCGGGCAACGTGCCGCGCTTGCGACGGCGCCGTTTTTCAGCCGCGCATGTTTGATCGTAGATCAGCACCGAGACACCGGGATGTTCGCGAAGCTCCCGCTGCACCCGATCGAGCTCGTCGCGATGAAAGACCGGCGTCCCAGGCGCAAGATCGGTGACGCTCTTGTAGTTGTCCGGATAGTCGGTCACGACGACAATCTTGTCGACCCCTTCCGCCGCGACCTGTCGGCTGATCATCGCCGGCGTAAGGGGGCCATCATGGGCCTGCCCACCGGTCATCGCGACCGCATCGTTGAACAGAATCTTGTAGGTGATCGGCGCCTTCGCCGCGACGGCAAACCGAATTGCCAGCAACCCCGAATGGAAGTACGTGCCGTCACCGAGATTGGCAAAAACGTGCTTGGTCTCGGTGAACGGGAACTGGCCGCACCATGCAACGCCTTCACCACCCATGTGACTGAAGGTTGCGGTATTGCGATCCGGCATCCATTGCGCCATGTAATGGCAGCCGATGCCCGCAAGCGCGCGGCTACCTTCAGGCACGCGCGTGGAGCTGTTGTGCGGACACCCCGAACAGAAATAAGGAATTCGTGAGATCGGGATGATCTGTCCGGGTTACTTGAGGGCGGCTTCTTTTGCGTCGATGAAAGCCAAGCGTGCCTTGATCCGATCCGACGTATGGAAACGCGCAATCCGATCGGCAATGACGCGTGCCACCATGGCGGCAGTAAATTCGCCGGTTGTGGGCAGCAGCATGTTGGACTGGGGAACATCCCATTCGCCGTGGGAATCGAACTTTCCGACAATGCGCGGCCGCGCGCTGTCCGGCAGGTTGTACAACTGCTCCTTGAGTTGGTACTCGACCAGTTGGCGTTTTTCCTCGATCACGATTACTTCCTCGATGCCCTTGCAGAACTCGGCGATGCGGGTGGGCTCGAGCGGCCAAGGCATACCGACCTTGAATAACCGAATGCCGATACGTCCGGCCTCTGCTTCATCGATGCCAAGGTCATCGAGTGCTTGCCGGACATCGTTGTACGCCTTGCCGGTGGTGACGATGCCCAGGCGTGCGGCAGGCGTCGCCCAGATCGTCTGATCGATCGCGTTCGCGCGCACATAGGCCATCACCGCGAAGAGCTTCTGATGATAGAGGCGTTGCTCCTGCTCGACGAAACCGAGAAATTCGGGCCAGCGAATGTTCAGCCCTGCCTCCGGCATATCGAAATCTTGCGGAATCACGATCTTCACGCGGTCAGGATCGATTTCGACCGCCGCCGATCCTTCAACGACGTCGGTCACGCATTTGAATCCCACCCAGCATCCGGAATAGCGGCTCATGGCGAAGCCATGTAAGCCGAAGTCGATGTACTCCTGGACGTTCGATGGCGAAAGCACCGGGATGCCGACGGCTTTGAAAATGAAATCGGACTGGGCTGCCTGGGTCGAGGATTTCGCACCGTGATCGTCGCCGGCCAGACACAGCACGCCACCGTACTTCGAGGTGCCCGCGGCGTTGCCATGGCGAAACACATCACCGGATCGATCAACGCCCGGACCCTTCCCGTACCAGATGCCGAACACGCCGTCGTACTTCGAGCCGGGAAAGAGGTTGAGCTGTTGCGAACCCCAGATTGCCGTCGCGGCCAAGTCTTCGTTCACCCCCGGTTGAAATTTGATGTGATGCTTTTCGAGATGGACCCGCGCCCGTGCCAACGACTGGTCGTAGCCGCCCAACGGGGAACCGCGGTATCCCGAGATGTAGCATGCCGTATTGAGGCCGGCAGCAACATCACGTTCGCGTTGCAACATCGGCAGGCGGATCAGTGCTTGGGTGCCGGTCAAATAGACCCGCCCCCGCTCCAGCGTGTACTTGTCCTCTAGGGAAACCTTGGCCAGAGCCTGAAGTGCGATGGGTGCGTTCATGGAACCGTAGCTCCTAGCGGAAAGGGAAGACGAGAACTGTTCGGTGGCGCGCGCGTGCCCAGGTAGCCGCGATCGGCGGTCGCATTGACACGAAAGGGCCTGCGTCGCGGTACGCTTTTGCTCACGGTTTCATTCTATCTCCACTCGGGACCGCGGACGGCGGATCACGACACATCGGCGAACTCATAGCGAGCGAAACTCGATCGACGATACCGCGCGGCCGCTATGTTCGGAGCATGTGTTCAGCGACGTTGGCGTGCGTCCTATGATGATCGGCGACTGATCATTCCGAGAGCCATTCGCGCATGGCGCGACTGACGATATCAGGTTGCTCGAGGGTGCTCAAATGCCCGCACCGTTCGACAATGTGAAGGCGCGCCCCCGGTATTCCATTTGCCATCTCCTCGTGGCGATCGGGCGGCGTCAATGCGTCGTCACGGCCGCAGAGGATCAAGGTTGGACACTCGATACGGGGCAAGTCCGCAACACTGTCCGCCCGGCTCATGATTGCGCGCTGTTGCCGGATGAAGCCATCGCTGCCCGCGTTGCGAGCCATGGTCTTCACTGTCGCCAGAAGCGCAGCGTCCGACAATCTGTCGGCATGGACCAATAGCGGCAACAGCACAGCGGCAACGCCGATAAACCGACCGCGAGCGGCCATATCGATCAAACCGAGTCGTCGTTCCGCCTGCGAGGGCGTGTCGGACCGCGCACTCGTATCAAACAGCCCAAGGCGCAGAACCCGTTCCGGAGCTTGCCGCCAAATCTCAAACGCGATATAGCCACCCATTGAAAGGCCAGCCAAAGCGAATCGGTCGAACGGTGCATCGGCCAAGATGTCGGCAGCGATGCCTGCCATCGACGCGGAGCGGGTGTGGTCGGCGATCCAGGCATCGGCAATATCGTCGAGTCCAGCTACTTGCGGCTGCCAAAGGGATGCGTCGCACAGCAACCCGGGCACCAGCACCATCGGTGTCTTCATTTCGGATAGACGCCATGCGTAACGCGGTGACTCGCGCATCGAGCGTCGTACGCGGCTTCACGATGGCTAATCAAAGCGCTGATTGAGGCGAACGGGTAAGCCGAGCTCATCGGTACGCCTTCGGTGTCAAGGGCCGATATCCGCATTTGGTTTGACAAGCGAAGCAAAGGCCCTAATAATTAAGAGTTTCGCCAACCGGAGGGGTTCCCGAGCGGTCAAAGGGATCAGACTGTAAATCTGACGGCTCTGCCTTCGAAGGTTCGAATCCTTCCCCCTCCACCATGTCGGGTGGCATCCGAAGGTGAAAAGCGCGGCAAGAGACGGTCTTTTCGAGGTAAGCGGGTGTAGCTCAATGGTAGAGCAGAAGCCTTCCAAGCTTACGACGAGGGTTCGATTCCCTTCACCCGCTCCAGTGTCAGGATCGGCATTCATGTTAGTACAGGTTCGCTGAATTCGGTTCGACCAGGGGATCGCGAAACAGGTTAATCGCCGATGTAGCTCAGTGGTAGAGCACTCCCTTGGTAAGGGAGAGGTCACGCGTTCAATCCGCGTCATCGGCACCAGGCATCGACAGGCAACATTCGGCATTTAGGCAAAGCGGACGCGGCATTTCCTACTCCACCCTGCAAGAGGCAGCGCAACCATGGCAAAGACAAAATTCGAGCGGACCAAGCCGCATGTGAACGTTGGGACGATCGGTCACGTGGACCATGGCAAGACGACGCTGACGGCGGCGATCACGCACATTCTGGCGAAGAAGTACGGCGGCGAGGCAAAGAACTACGATCAGATCGATGCGGCGCCCGAAGAAAAGGCACGCGGGATCACGATCAACACGGCGCATGTGGAGTACCAGACGCAGAACCGGCACTATGCGCATGTGGACTGTCCTGGTCATGCCGACTACATCAAGAATATGATTACTGGTGCGGCGCAGATGGACGGCGCCATTCTGGTGGTGTCGGCGGCCGACGGCCCCATGCCCCAGACCCGCGAGCACATTTTGCTGGCCCGTCAGGTGGGCGTGCCCTACATCGTCGTGTACATGAACAAAGCGGACATGGTCGATGATGCCGAGCTGCTCGAATTGGTCGAGCTGGAAGTG
>JANMUI010000347.1:0-5298 GCA_031391405.1 Betaproteobacteria bacterium | reverse complement strand
GCATCGCCTTGTGGAGCAGCGCGAGGTAGTCGTCCGCGGTCCCCTTGCGCGCGCTCGATGCGTTGAAGAAGCTCGCTGCCGCTTCGGTGGCGATTCGCGGTAGCACTGCCTCGGTTACGCCCATCGCGGCGAGACCCGCAGGCAATCCGATGCGCCGATTCAGATCGGCCAGACCGTCGGCGGCATCCGCTGTGCCGAGCGCACGCGCCAGCCGTGCCATCTTCTCCGGCACCGCAGGCGCGACAAAGCGCACGACGTGTGGCAGAACCACGCCCACCAACGTGCCGTGATGCAGGTCGAGCGTGTCGAGCGGAATCGACAGGGCGTGTGCCGGGCCGAGGCCTTTCCACATGCACATGCCACCTTCAAGGGCGCCCATCAACATGTTCCAGCGTGCCTCGCGATGGTCGCTCCGGGTCACCGCGGTTTCGAGGTGGCGGGCGATCCGTTCAATGGCATCGAGCGCGATCGCGTCCACCGGTGGATTGAGCGCGGGGGACAGGTAGCCTTCCAGGCAATGACTCAGTGCGTCGATACCGGACCCGGCGGTCATCGCGGGTGGGAGTGTCAAGGTCAATTCCGGATCGCAAATTGCCGCCTTCGGCACCAGATTGACGCTGATGAAGGTGTGCTTCACGCCATGTTCATCCAGCGCAACGCCCGCACCCCGACCAATCTCGCTACCCGTACCAGCCGTGGTGGGCACCGAAACGAGCGGCGCCACCCGTGCCGTAATCCGCTGACTGCCGCCTTGTTCGACGCTGTATTGGCCGAGCGGCGCGGCGTGCGTAGCGAGCAGCGCCACCGCCTTGGCAAGATCGATGGCCGCGCCGCCGCCGAGTGCGACGATGCCATCGCATCCTTCGCTCTGGTAGAGCGACAGGGCGCGTTCGACGGCAGGGAGCGCAGGATGGCGCGGCGCCTCGGCGAACACCGCAGGATGGCGCGCGGCGATCGTCGCGATGACGCGATCGAGAATGCCGCACGCGGCAATACCAGGATCCGTTACAAGCAACGGGCGGCACACGCCGAGCCAATCAAGCTCGCCCGGCAAGGTGGCGAGTGCGCCGAAGTCGAACTGGATGCGCGCGATATGCTGGATCAGCGCCATGTTCGCAACATCATCAATCGAGCTTGACGTTCGCCGCCTTCACGAAGCGAGCGTACTTTTCCTTGTCTTTCTCGATCACCGTAGCGAAATATTCCGGCCCGGACGGACTCGGCTCGAGTGACAACGCATTGATGTACTTGTCGCGGAATTCCTGGCTTTCGGTGACCTTCGCCATCTCGCTTGCCAGCCTGCGCACGATCTCGGGCGGGGTCTTCGCCGGTGCCAACATGCCGAACCAGACGCGCGAATCGAATCCCGGCACACCGCCTTCGAGAAAGGTCGGCACGTTCGGCAGCAGCGCGGTGCGCTCGCGCGATTGCACCGCGATCACCTTGATCTTGCCCGCGCGGATGTGCGGCAGGGCCTGAGTGGCACCCGTGAACACGACCTGGATCTGGCCGCTCACCATCGCGGGAATCACTTCTGCCGCGCCCTTGAATGGCACGTGCACAATGTTGATCCCCGTCGCCGCCTTGAAACCTTCGGCCTCGATATGCGGACTGGTGCCCATGCCGAACGATCCGTAGTTGAGCTTGCCCGCGTTGGCTTTGGCATACGCGATGAATTCCTGCAGCGTGTTGGCCGGCACATCCGGTGTCACCATCAGGTATTCAGGCGTGTAGGCGATGATCGTGACCGGCGTGAAATCCGCGGGACTGTAGGGCAGCTTCGAATACAGCAACGGATTGACGGCGAGCGTGGCGTCCGCGGTGAACAGCAGCGTGTATCCATCGGGCGCCGCTTTCGCGACTGCCTCGGCACCGATGATGGTGGCGGCACCGGGCCGGTTCTCGACGATCACAGGCTGGCCAAGCGGTTCAGCCAGCCGTTGTGCCAACGCGCGCGACACCGTATCGGTCGGCCCACCCGCTGCGAACGGCACGACGATGCGGACCGGTTTGCTCGGGAATGTCTGGGCAAAGCACGGCAGCGCAAGGCCAAGGAGTACCCCGGCCAGCAGGGCACGTTTGCAGGCGGAATGCCAACGCAACATGATGTTTCCTCCTTGTTTGAGCCAGCAATCCGCGTGGCAGGGCGCACAGAATCCTCGCGAGTGTAGGGGACGCCCCCCTATCTGTCCAAATTAGGGTTGGCTGGCGATCGTACCCCCCATACTGCACGCACCTTCCTCCTTTGAAGCCCTGCACGCGAGCCCATCACCAGTGAGAATGCCCGGCTACGAAACCAAGCAGGAAAACATTGCGGTCGCGGGTGTCGATGACCTGATCATCCGCTCGCTGCTGGATCGATTGCAATTCTCCGATCCGGATGGGGATGCGGATCGACTCGGCATCTCCTCCGCTGCATGGCCGCTGTTCGGTCTGCTGTGGCCCTCAGGCGCGTATCTGGCCGCTCGCATGGCGAGGCGACGGGTTCGCACCGATGAGCACATCCTGGAGATCGGTTGCGGGCTCGCCCTCGCGAGCCTCGTCTTGCATCGGCGCGGCGCCGATGTCACCGCGAGTGATTGCCACCCGCTCGCGGAGGCTTTCCTCGAAGAGAATCTGCGCGCCAACGCTCTTCTGCCGATGAAGTACCGGCACGGTCATTGGGGTGCGCAGGCGATGTCGCGACAGCAAGACGGCGACCCGCCCTGTGGCCTGGTGGAAGGCCGATACGATTTGATCGTCGGCAGCGATCTTCTATATGAGCGGGACGATAGCGCCGGCCTTGCAGGATTCATCGCGGCGCATTCATCGCCTGCGGCGGAAGTGTGGATCATCGATCCGGATCGCGGCAATCGGCCGGCATTCAATCGGCATATGGCGGCCAATGGATTCTCGATGCGCGAGGAACACCTGAAGGAGGCCGCTACGTTCATCGCGCCGGCATACAAGGGCCGCGTGTTGATCTACGAACGCGGCGCTACCATCAGCAGAATCTGAATGAGCGAAATGCGGGAAGTGATACGCTCGTTCCATTCGACTCGCACAAGGATTTCGCCGTGGAAGTAGCCATTATCGGCGGGGGCATCGGTGGCCTCGCGACTGCTCTCTATCTGCATCAACGGAATATTCGCTGCCAAGTCTACGAATCGTCGGCCGCGTTCAGCGAGCTCGGCGTCGGCATCAATCTGATGTCGCACGCGATTCGGGCGCTCGGTGAGCTCGGGCTGGTCGAGTCGATCAGCAAGTACGGCGTTGAGCCGGAGTGGCGCCGCTACTACAATCGCCACGGACAGTTAATCCATCGCGACAAGACCGGCCGCTTCGCGGGCTATCGCTGGCCGCACTACAGCGTTCATCGTGGCGATCTGCACGGCATGCTGCTCGATTCCGTCCGTGCGCGCTTGGGTCCGGATGCGGTCCTCCTCGGCCACAAGTGCGTGCGCATCGACCAGGACGATCGCGGCGTCAAGATCCATTTGCAGAATCCGGATGGCGAGCCGCTACCTTTGCGCGACGCGACCATCGTGATCGCATGCGACGGCGTCAACTCGACCGTGCGGCGGCAGTTCTATCCGGATGAGGGACGGCTCGCCTTCGGTGGCATCAACATGTGGCGCGGCTCGACCGTCTATAAGCCGATCCTCGATGGCAAGAGCGTGATCCTCGCCGGATCGCTCGAATTCGGGAAGCTCGTGATCTATCCAATGCGCAACCACGCCGACGGTACGCAACTCATCAACTGGAATGTCGAAGTCAAATCGGCAGTCGCCGGCCCGAACGCCTGGAACAAGAACGGCAATGTCGAGGACTTCATCTGGCGTTATCGGGATTCGAGTATCGAGTGGGTCGATTTCGTGGACCTGGTGAGTCACGCCGATATGGTGCTCGAGTATCCGATGGTCGATCGGGATCCGGTCGATCGCTGGACGTTCGGGCGCGTCACGTTGCTGGGCGATGCGGCGCATCCGATGTATCCGCGCAGCGGCAATGGCGCCGCGCAGTCGATCCTCGACGGCCAGTCGATCGCCAATCTGCTTGCAACCCTCCCGCCGGTCGAGGCGCTCGCAGCCTATGAAAAGGAACGGCTCGAATCGGTCAACAAGATCGTCGTGACGAGCCGCTCGAGTCCGCCCGATCTGATCATCGAAACGGTGGAGAAGCTCACCCATGGCGAGCGGTTCAACCGGTTGGAAGACGTGATCAGCAGCGAGGCGTTGCAAGCGATCACCGATCGATTCAGCCACCTCACCGGCGCAGATCTCGCGACGGTGAATCGATAGACGCTGCGCAGCGTCGTATTACCACGACACGACGTCGTTCCGCAGTATCCCCACACTTTCGACTTCCACTTCGAGCTTGTCGCCCGGCTTCAACCAGCGATCACCGTCAGCACCGAATTCCGCCGCGGTGCCATGCCCGGTTCCGGAGCAGATGATGTCACCGGCCTTGAGCGTCGCGAACTTCGAGAGAAACTCCGCCGTGTCGCCGAAGCTGTACATCATTTCTTCGGTCGACCAGTCCTGCCGCGTAACGCCATTGACGCGCATCTGTACTCGCAGCTTCATCGGATCACGCGGCTCGTCCACCACGACCCACGGGCCACACGAGTTGCCGGTGTCGAAGTTCTTCTCCATCGCCCAGTTGAACGCACCGCGATGGATTGGCGGGCCGATACCCAACCGCCCGTCGCGAATGCTCAAGTCGTTCCAGGCGGTGTAGCCCCAGATGGTCACATCCTTCGCCTTGACGTTGCGCCCACCGCCACGCAGGAGCACTGCGACTTCGGCCTCATAGTCGTACTTGGTGATGCCGGCGGGCGGGCTGACCGGATCGAGCGGACCAACCACGGTATCGGCGATGACGTAAAAGCCCCATGGCGGCAATCCCTGCCGGCGCTCGGCGAGAATGCTTTCCACGGTGACGGTCTTGCCGGAAATCTTGCTCATCGCCGCCGCCATATGCGAGGCGACATTGCCACCGAGCGCGAAGATGCGCGCATGCGGCGATGGCAGCGGCGCACGCAGGCGAACCGATGACAGCGGCTTCAATAGCATGCGGGAACCGCCACTTGGTCCAGCGAAATTGACCATCGCGTGCAACACCTTGCCCGCACTGTCCCAACTGTCGATCATCGGCCCCCAATCGCCGTCGCCCTGCGCGCCGAGGAGCGCCTGGAGCAAGGTCGCGGCAGCGACATCATGGGCACGCAGCAATTCGAGGTTCGCGCCCACATCGAGCACCTGGGCGCCGCCCGGCCCTTCAATCAAGAGGCCGGTCTTCCAATCATCAAAACGCAGA
>JANMUI010000047.1:0-2241 GCA_031391405.1 Betaproteobacteria bacterium | reverse complement strand
AGGCGAGTCCGGAGAACAACGCATTGACGGCACCAAACATGTCGCCGAACTGCCCACGATCGCCCAACCCTGGAAAGGACTGCGTAGCCGACAAGAACCACGACGACGCCTAGGACAGACGCTACGAGCCACGCCAGCAATCTGGGCTGGGCAGCTTTGGACGGTTCGTTCACGGGTGCGATCTCCATCGACGCATAACGTTTGCGGGAACGGGAGCAGCGTTGTTGCTTTCGCCAAAGCAATTCACTCTGACCCCTTTGATGTGGACCGTGACGGTGCACTACCCGTTTCACCCGCTGCATAACCGGTCTCTCGACGTCGTTGCATGGCCGCGGCGAGCCGATCTCGCATTGACGGTGCGCCACCCCGACGGTAAGACGCTGAAGGTGTGCGGGCTTGTGCTTGCACCATGGGCGAAGATTAGAACTCGTTCGCAACTGGGAGCCGAAGCGCCGGTCGCAAACTGCGCCCGGTCGGCGCACCGACACCGCGCCGGGTTGCGCAACACGGGTCGAGGGTCTTGCGGCATCATTCGAGCATGAACCGAGTCGAAACCCTGGCCCTGTTGAGCCAGCACAAGCCTGAAATGCAGCGCCGCTATGGTGTGCGCAGCCTGGCGCTGTTCGGCTCGCTCGCACGCGAGCAGTCGCGTGTCGCCAGCGACATCGACCTCCTTGTCGAGTTCGACGGCCCGGCAACTTCGGCGCGTTACTTCGGCCTGCAGTTCTTTCTCGAAGATCTGCTGGGCGCACCGGTCGACCTCGTGACCCGACAGGCCTTGCGGCCGCAACTGCGGCCTTTCGTCGAGCGCGACGCGATCCATGTCTGACGCTGCCGCGCCGCCGCGCGAATGGCGCTTCTACGTCGAGGACATGATCGCCTTCTGCGACAAGGCGTTGGCCTACACGAAGGGACTCGATCGCTCGAACTTCGCCGCCGATCCGATGCGCTACGACGCGACGCTGAGGAACCTCGAACTGATCGGGGAAGCGGCAACGCACGTTCCCGCCGATGTGCGAAACGCAGCAGCGGACGTGCCCTGGCGGATGGTCGTCGCGGCTCGAAATCGACTCATCCACGGCTACCTGGGTATCGCGACGACACGCTGTGGAGCATCGTCAGCGACGACCTGGTGCCCTTGCGCGCCGCGTTGACGCGCTTGCTCGCTGCTCAGCCGTAGCGAGCCAATGGCCGACAAACCGTTCCTCGCCGCTTTCCTCGCCGCCGTGAATGGCGTGCATGTCTCCGGTGCCGGCACCAAGGAAACCTCGTACTACACCGCGCTCGACAACCTGCTTGACGGCATTGGCGAGACGCTCAAACCCAAGGTGCGCTGCGTGATGCAGCTCAAGAGCCTGGGCGCCGGCAACCCCGACGGAGGGCTCTTCACCGCCGACCAGTTCGATCGCAAGACCGAGGCACCGAAGAACATTGCTGCGCCTGCTCGTGGTGTGCTCGAAGTCAAGGCGCCGGGCGAAGCTGTCGATTTCACCGCCGCCAGTGCACAGGTCGCCAAGTACTGGGATCGCTACCGTCTGGTCCTCGTCACCAACGCCCGTTTGAGCGGACTGCGTGGATAACTGGTGCGCGCTACGAAGGGGCGTTCGCGATCGGGATGATGTCGGGCCTTGGCCCTAACGTCGCGTGCCGATGCGCCGGGCATCATCCCCTGTATGACGAACAAGTTCAGCACCACCGGCGGCGTAGTGAAGCCGATCTCCAGCCGCGCGATCATGATGATGCCGAACCACACGGCGTCGAACCCGAACGCGACCACGAGCGGGAAGGGGATAGGCAGGATGATGATCATCACCGACAGTTCTTCCAGGGCGCAGGCGATCGCCAGGAGCACCGCGCTCATGAAATTCTCCGAAAACGAGCCGGTCTTGTTCGCAAAGCGTCGTTCGGCTGAACCATTGCGTCTGACCGATGCAGCGGCAAAAGATCGACATCGACCTGCGGCGCGCGATTTTGAGCGCGACATCGGCACCGCGCCCACCGGTGATGGCCGTGACCCGTTCAACGACGTTCTCGCACGTTCTCGCACGTTCTCGCAATTGGCGACCTGCACCATCATTCTTGCTTTCATCGCGGCACGCCTTGCCTGCGTCACGCACTGAACGGAAAAATATCGCGACCAGCGGCGCAAGGCGCGCGATGGCTCCCGATGCGATACTCGCCGGACGTGCGGTTCAATCTAGTCGACAAGGAGGGATGACGCTATGGCGGGACGAGCTCTTG
>JANMUI010000003.1:0-4227 GCA_031391405.1 Betaproteobacteria bacterium | reverse complement strand
GCTCACGCGCCGCATCGGGCTCGAAGGGCGCGTGCAGTTCAAGCAGGGCGACGCCACTGCGATGCCGTTCGCCGATGTGGCATTCGATGGGGTCGTCAGCCAGGAAGCCTGGCGCCACATCCCGGACAAGGCCTCGCTCATCGCCGAATGTGTCCGAGTACTGAAGCCTCAATGCGTTATAGCGTTCACCGACATCATTTCGCTCTCCGATCTGGACGCAGAGGAGGAGCGGCGCTTACTCGCTGGAATGTTGATGCCCAGGCCTTCCTTTGTCGGCGATTACACCCGCTTGCTGGTTGACCGTGGTAGCGCCATTGAACAGAGCATTGATCTGTCGGAAGAGTGGAAAGGCATTCTCGTCGCGCGCTTGGAGATGTACCGGTCACTACGGGACACGACCATCGCCAAGTTCGGCGAGGCGCGCTACCTCGAATACGATCGTGCGTACAGCGAGCTCGTCGGACTGTTCGTGAGCGGGAAACTTGGCGGAATTCGCCTGGCCGCCTGCAAGGCATAACCCTTCGCTTCAGCGCACAACCGCGAGATGCCGGGAACCAATTGTCACGCGGGTGGTGGCTTGCGGTTCGCATTGCTATTTATACGTCCTTTGGTGTATAGACAGCTTACGATTGATGGGTTCACCCTTCTCGTCTCATGAAGCAACGAAACAGATTAACGCATCGGTTCGTGTAGCACCCCACTAAGCCGAACCAGCTCGGAGGTAACTGCGATGAAGCGCTCGCCCAAGTTTTTGCAACGATGTCTTTCGTCGGGACTCTTAGTTCTCGGTGTCTTTGTAGCGCTGCCTAGCTACGCTCAAACCACGTTGGTGGTCGACGACGACGGCCAGGGTACGGCAACTAACTGCAGTGCTGGCGCGCCCGCGTTCAGCAGCATTCAAGCCGCGGTGAACGCGGCAGCGCCTGGCGACACGATCTTCATTTGCCCCGGCACGTATAACGAACAGGTCGTAGTAACAACAAGCAACCTGACGATCAGGGGCGCCGGGCAGAGCGACACGGTGTTGCGGCCAACGGCAGTTGTTTACAACGCCACCAACCTCTTTGGCAACCCGGTGAGGGCGATCATCGCGGTCAACGGAGCGACCAATGTGATCGTCGCGAGTCTTTCAATCGATGGCAGTGTTGCCGACAGTGGCGCATCGATCGCTCCGCCTTGCCCTCTATTGCCCTTTTATGTCGGTATTTTTTTCGGGAATAGCTCTGGTACCGTCGACACCGCGCGCGTGACTGGGATTCAAAGCGGCACTGCCTGCGCCTTTGCGATCCGGGCGGAGACCGGCGACGTCGCTGTGAAGTCGAGCCTGATGGACCATTACGGCACCACAGGCATTGCCTGCGCCTTTGCCGGCACCCGATGCACCCTGACCGACAATGCGATTAGAGGACGGGGACCGGTAGATGACGAATTGCAGATCGGGATTCAAATTCGTTCTGGGGCTGCGGGCAAGATCTCCGGCAATGTGATCACGGATCACGCGTTCATTGGGGCGCATGGGGTTCCGCAGTCTCCGGTCGGGATTTTTCTGGTCTTTGCAACACCGTCATCGAACCCACATATCGTCCGGGACAATATTTTCGCCAATAACCAAGTGAATGTTCAGCGCTTCGCAACCGCAGCAGCGTTCTAGCGCCGCCTTGGTGTGGACCTGAACTATGCACGAACAAGAGGTAATCATGAAAGTTAGCGTCGGTGCTGTGCTCGCTTCCCTTGCACTTGCGGCTGTGGCGCTCCTTGCTCCGTCGCCCGCTGCGGCCGATGGTGTACTCGAGCAACCGGTTGCGACACAGCTCGGAACCTTCGGGGGGATTGCTTACATCCAGTACGACGGCATCTTCGCGGGCCAGACCTCGACCGGGGCATACCGTGTGCCATATCGGATCAGCGCGCCGGCGAATTTGAGCCTCGCGAACCGGACTGTCGTCGTAGAGCCGGCTCACTTCGCCATCGCGCTCGGCGCACTTGACGTCTACCTGCGCGAGGACTTCCTTTTCTCGCGCGGATTCGTGCACGCCGGAATCGGGTGGAGCACGGTCAATCGTCGCATCCTTGATCCCTCGGTGCCCGGCACATTTATTCAAGGTGGATTCCGTCAGTTTGGTGGGAACACCGACGACGAGGTCATCGTCGACTTTGCTCGCGCGCTCGCGGTCGATCCCGAAGCCGCTTCGATGGTTGGCCCGGTGCAAAGACGGTACATGACCGGCTTCTCCGATTCCTCCGATCCGGTCCTCCGTTTGGTTACGTCGGGGCGTGCGGCGAACGTGTTCGACTTCGCGCTGCCCTTCACCGCAGTAAGACATGAGCCGCAGGCCGCTCTCGCCGCCGGCCGATACGGCGGTAAGCTCATCATCGTTAATTCCGAGGACGATTCGCCCGCCGGCCTTGTCGACAGCGGCACCGTCCCGGATCAGTACCGGTTCTACGCCGTCGCCGGGACGCCGCACATCCCCGATCCATTGGACGTGCAGTCCCCTTCGAACAGGACGACTCCGGCGACCTATGAGCCCGCGCTGCGCGCGCACTTTCTGCAAGGCCATCGCTGGGTTCAGCAGGGCAGGCCGCCACCACCGAGTACGCAGCTCCAGACATCTCGTGGCAATAAGCTTGACCGCGACGCGAACGGCAATGCGATTACCGTGGACGCGAACGGGCCGGTCCCGCGCCTGCCGATCATCGAGCTGCGCGAGGCGCGGTTCATTTCGGGCTTTCGCGGAAGCTATGACGGTGTGAAGACGATCCAGGACCTCGGCTTCGCGAGTCACCACGCGTACGTGAAGGCATTCGCCAACAAGGTCGCCGACTACGTCAAGGCCGGTTACATGATCAACGAGGACGCGACCGCGATGCGCAACCGCGCGGCACTTTGCCCCCCGCTGACGTTCACGGAGACTTACCGCGACCACTACGAGGCGTTCGCCAAGATCGTCCCGTGCGGCGGTTGATGGCCACTGCTATGGAACCGAAGGAGCCATCGAGAGGAATGTCTCTGAGAAACGGCACCATCAACCAAGGAGGTAGCACATGAAAGCACTCATCTTCACAATCACGTTGTTAGGGACGTTGTCGTCCGTGCCGGTCATCGCGCAACAGGCGGTTCCATTTGCGGGTGACCGCGTGGTGACTGTCATGACCCAGAACGTCTATAACGGCGTCGATGACAAGCTCGAAGCCGTCGCTACTGCCACGAGTCTCCCCGACCTGCTCGCGAATGTAGCCGCGGTGTACCAGGCCTATTTCACAAGGAACTTTTCCGAGCGGGCGGCGGCTCTCGCCGCGGAGATCGACGCAAAGCGGCCCGAGCTGATCGGTCTCCAGGAGGCCGTCCTGGTGCGTACCCAGTCTCCGCCGGACGGCCCAGCCACTCCGGCCACGACCGTGGCGCTCGACTACGTTCAGATGCTCCTGAACGCCCTGGCTGCGCGCGGGCTGCGCTACGAGGTGGTCGTGCAATCGCCCAACTTCGACGCCGAGCTGCCGAGCGCGCTCGGCTTCGATGTCCGCCACACCGACCGCGAGGTGATCCTTGCCCGAGCCGACCTGAAGACGTCCGATCTGAAGCTTTCCAATGCACAAGGAGGAAACTTCGTCACCAACTGCACGATTCCCAGTCCGATCGTCGGGCCGATAACGTTCCGGCGCGGGTGGGTGGCGGTCGACGTCAAGATCCGCGGCAAGTCCTTCCGGTTCATTAGCACGCACTTGGACGTTGCTTGCCTACCGTTCACGTCTGCGATCCAGCAAGCGCAGGCAGCCGAGGTACTGAGCGGGCCCGCCGCGACCGGGCTGCCCGTCGTCCTCGTCGGCGATTTCAACTCGCCGAGCGACGGCACCGGCGTAACGTACAACAACCTGATCGCAGCAGGGTTCGCTGACGCGGCGCTCGCGGGGGGAGTTGGAGGCGTCCCGACCTGCTGTCAGGACGCCGATCTCCTGAACGCCGCTTCGATCCTCAACAGCCGAATCGATTTCGTCCTCTTCCGTGGCGCTTTCACGGTACGCGGTGCGGATGTCATCGGAGACACCCCGGCCGACCGGACGCCATCGGGCCTCTGGCCGTCGGATCACGCTGGGGTCGCGGCCACGCTTGAGCTTCCACACCCGTAACTCCGCCTTGGGTTGGACATGATTAGAGTCGGTTTTGCCTAACCAGGTGCTGGAGAGCGCGAATAGGGGACAGACCACGTTTTCTGTCAGAAAACGTGG
>JANMUI010001039.1:0-27479 GCA_031391405.1 Betaproteobacteria bacterium | reverse complement strand
GCGCGAAAAAAGCGGGACATCATCGTGGTAGCGCTTCACGCGACTCACGTTATCGGGCATGACATTCGCCATGAAGGCTTGCGTCTGCTCGTAGATCGGGTCGGTATCGATCAGGATCTCGCCGATGTCGGGCGTGAAATAGTCGCGGATCGCCCGGATGACGAGACTTGACTCCTGATAGATCAGATACGGCGACGGATTGAGGAGCTTGCGCTTGTTCTGCGGCGCGGCTTCCTCACCTTCGGGGGACGCCTCGTACTGCGGGTCAGCGGCTTCGGTGACCTTGGACCAAAGCTTGAGCAGATACTTGAGGTCCCATTCGAGCTCTTCGTAGGTGCGCCCAATGCCCGCGGTGCGGCCGATGATGCTCATGCCTTGCGGCACCGGCAACCGGTCCATGGTTTCGCGCAGCTCGTTGCGTTCTTCGCCTTCGATGCGCCTCGAGACGCCGCCGCCGCGCGGATTGTTCGGCATCAAGACCAGAGAGCGGCCTGCCAGACTGATGAAGGTGGTGAGCGCCGCGCCTTTGTTGCCGCGTTCGTCCTTTTCGACCTGCACGATGAGCTCGGCGCCCTCTTGCATCGCGTCCTGGATGCGGGCACGCCCAGGCTCGACGTCGCGCTTGAAGTAGCTGCGTGCGATTTCCTTGAAAGGGAGAAAGCCGTGCCGCTCTGTGCCGTAGTCTACGAACGCCGCTTCGAGACTGGGCTCGATCCGGGTAATGACGGCTTTGTAGATGTTGCTCTTGCGTTGTTCTTTACTGGCCGATTCAATGTCGAGGTCAACCAGTTTCTGGCCGTCGACGATGGCGACACGGAGTTCTTCGGCCTGCGTCGCGTTGAAAAGCATGCGTTTCATTATTTTTCTCCTGCGCGTCCGGACAGGTGCCAAGCACCTTTCGTCTGGGCAGGGCAAACCGACATGCTCGCGCCGTTGCCGGCTCGGTTCGGGTGACCGCGCACGCGCGAAGCGGGGCGGTTGCCTGGAGCATATCTCGCTCGATTGTCATGAGCGGTTGGGACTCATCGGCTGATGCATGGTTCCGTGGAGGAAAGAGTCGTCGACCCGGATGCGATGCTGTCGAGAAATGATGATGGGGCCTGGTTGTTTGCCAAATTGCCTGCTCGTGGCCGTAGCCGCGAGTGGGCGGATAATCTGCCAGTCGTCTGCTGCTAACTGCGTACGCGCTATCGAGTACCATCGCTACTTTCTGGTGAGCGAAGTTAACCAGGCGTGACTACCACGCCGCGATCACGGGAATTTGAGAGCGGCGCCTCGTCGTAAGCCGGACGGCTGGATTGCGGCCGCGCCACGGCGCTCGAAGCGTGCATCGAGCCCTTCAGCGACTATCTTGAGATTTCTCTGGAGAGTGCGTCTCTGCCGGGTGGCATATGGGCAGCCGCCTCGGCACAGCTTGAAAGGCTCGGGTAAGAAAACCCGGATCGTCAAAAGAGTATAAGCAGAATGAAAGGGTTAGGCAATGCGGGCGCAAGGCTCGCGATCATCGGCGAGGGCGAAGAAGGCCAGCGAATAGACAATTATCTCCTCCGGGAGCTGAAAGGGGTGCCGCGGAGCCACGTGTACCGGCTCGTGCGCGGCGGCGAAGTCCGGGTGAACAGCGGTCGCGTCGATCAAACCTATCGCCTATGTGCTGGTGATCGCGTGCGCATTCCGCCGGTTCGAGTTTCCGCTAGCGCGTCGACGCGCCCGGCGCCGCCGACGGTCCTCGCGACGTTGCCAATACTGTATGAAGACGCCGCGCTCATCGCGATCAACAAGCCGGCGCATCTCGCCGTGCATGGTGGAAGCGGCGTGGCCTTCGGTGTGATCGAGCAATTACGCATCGGCCGGCCGCAGGCGAAGTTCCTCGAGCTCGCCCATCGGCTCGATCGCGACACGTCGGGCGTGCTGCTCGTTGCCAAGAAGCGCTCGGCACTCACCGTGCTGCACACTGCCTGGCGGGCGGGCGCGATTGAAAAGCAGTACTTGGCACTCGTGAGCGGCGCGTGGGAGCGTGCGGGGCAGGTAGTCGCCGAGCCGCTCCATCGGTATCTGACACAAGAAGGCGAGCGGCGCGTGCGCATCGATCGCGAAGGTCAATCGGCGCGCACGGTGTTCCGGCGCATCGAAGCGGGGCCAATTGCCACATTGGTCGAGGCAGATCTTGAAACCGGGCGCACCCATCAGCTGCGTGTTCATCTGGCGCATCTTGGGACACCTATTCTCGGTGATGAGAAATACGGCGATTTCGCCTTGAACAAACTGCTCGCCAAACGCGGATTGAAACGAATGTTCCTGCATGCTTGTCGAATGCGAATGAAGCATCCTCTCACCGGCGTTCAATTGGACCTGGTGGCCCCGCTGCCCGAAGATCTTTCGTCCTTCGCGCAACGCATGCTGAAGGCCCGCGATGTCGAATCGGTTTGAACTCATCGTGTTCGACTGGGACGGCACATTGATCGACTCCGCCGGTGCCATCGCAACATGTATTCAGCTTGCCGCGCAGGATCTTGGGCTCCCGGTGCCCTCGACGGAACGCGCTCGCCATGTCATTGGATTGGGTCTGCGCGACGCCCTCAGTCATGCGATTCCAGAGCTCAAACCGGATGACTATGGCCGCCTCGTCGAGCGTTATCGACAGCACTTTCTTGAGCGCGACGAACAGCTTCCTCTGTTCGACGGCGTGCGCGATCTGCTCGATCGGCTGCGCGATCGCGGGTATGTATTGGCTATCGCGACCGGCAAGAGCTCGTTGGGATTATCGCGGGCACTCGCTACGGCGAACCTCGGATCCTTGTTCACTGCGACCCGCTGCGCCGATCAGACGGCACCGAAGCCGGACCCGGCCATGCTGAATGAGCTGTTGGCCGAATTGGATGTGGCCCGCGGCAATGCATTGATGATCGGCGATACCACGCATGATCTGATGATGGCTTCGGCGGCCGGCGTGGCCGCTCTGGCTGTTACCTATGGCGCACACCCGATCGATACGCTCGCGGAGTGTCCGGCCCTTGCGAGGCTCGATTCGGTGACTGCGCTTGCGCAATGGTTGAAGACGAACGGGTGATCTGCGCATCGTCGGCGTTGCAGGATGGCGGCGACGGTGTCCGATTCACGATCACGGCGCGCAATGGCCTATCGGATGGCCAATCGGATGGCGAATCGGAAGCTTTTGCGATTCGTTTCCGTGGCCGCGTGCATGCGTATTTGAATCGGTGCGGACATGTACCGATGGAGCTCGATTGGAATCCCGGAAAGTTCTTCGATGCCGAGGAGACTCACTTGATATGCTCGACCCATGGAGCAATCTACGATGCGGCGAGCGGTGCGTGCCGCGGCGGGCCATGTCGCGGCAACGGACTCATCGCGGTGCCGATCATCGAACGCGACGGCCTCATACTGATCAAGGAAAACAATGATGGATGAATTAAAGGAAGGTTGGGAGCGGCTGGTCATCGAGCGTCTCGCATCCGAGGGACTCAAAGAACAACGGCGCGCGCGTCGATGGGGCATCTTCTTCAAGATTCTCGGATTCGCCTATGTGACGTTCATCCTGGTGATGGCGGTCGATTGGGGATTTGGCGGCAAAAGCGGCAAGCACACGGCCCTCATCGAAATCGCCGGCGTCATCGATGCAAAAGGCAATGCCAACGCGGACCGCGTGACGACCGCTTTGCAGAACGCCTTCAAGGACGCGAATACCCAGGGCATCGTATTGCGGATCAATAGCCCGGGCGGCAGCCCGGTGCAGGCCGGCATCATCTACGATGAGATCGTGCGCCTGCGCGAGAAATATCCGACTACGCCGCTATTCGCTGTGATCGAAGATATCTGCGCGTCCGGTGGCTATTACATTGCGGCGGCGACCGACAAGATCTATGTCGACAAGGCGAGCATCGTCGGGTCGATCGGTGTGCTGATGGATGGATTCGGTTTCACCGAAACGATGGAAAAACTCGGTGTCGAGCGCCGGCTCGTGACCGCTGGTGAAAACAAAGCATTCCTGGATCCGTTTTCGCCGATGAATGCGCAGCACCGCGAGTTCGCCAAGACCCTTCTTGGCGATATCCATCAGCAATTCATCAACGTCGTCAAGAAGGGACGCGGGGATCGCCTGAAGGAGGATCCGGCGTTATTCAGTGGATTGATCTGGACCGGCGCGAAGAGCATCGAGATGGGCCTCGCGGACGGCTTGGGCAGTCTCGATTACGTTGCGCGTGAGGTGATCAAAGCCGAGCTGGTCGTCGATTTCACGCAGAAGGAAAACATCGCAGACCGTCTGGCGAAACGGCTCGGGATGGCGGCGGCCGGTGCATTCGCGGGCATGGTGCGAACAGGCGATTTCGGTCTGCGCTGATAGCCACGACAATCGGCGCGCTCACTCCGCGCCGATCAGAAACACCGCCGGATGCCGGTCGATCGATGGTAATGGATGTTTTCGCCACCGCTCGATCGTCTTGGCGATGATCGCTTCGCAAGGCAGTGTGAGATCGACCGCAGCCACCAGATGCGTGGCGCCGCGGCATGTTCCGATCAGAATCTTGAGCAGCCGATCATTACGATAGGGTGCCTCGATCATGATTTGCGTGGTGCGCGAATCCCACGCATCGCGTTCCAATTTTAAGATCGCTTCGCGCAACGGTTCATCCTTGACAGGTAGATAGCCATGAAAGGTGAATCGTTGTCCGATGAGACCACTCGCCGCAAGGGCCAATGCGATCGACGTGGGGCCGACCAATGGCACGACGCGAATCCCGCGTTCATGCGCGGCTCGCACCAGTAACTGCCCCGGGTCCGCGATACACGGCATCCCGGCCTCCGAAAGTAGCCCGACTGACTTGCCGGCTTCGATCGGCGCGAATAACGCTGCGATGTGCAATGCACCCATGTGCCGATCGATCTCGACGATATGCAGCTCGCTCACCGGTCGCGCGGTGATCGTCTTGAGAAAGGCGCGCGCACTTTTTGCCGACTCGGCGATGAAATACTCGAGCGCGAGCACCTTCACAATCACCGGGGCGGGCAGGCAATCGCCGGCCGGCACCGGACCGAGCGGAACGGGAATCAGGATCAGCTCGCCTTGCACGTCGATGTCGTCTGGGGAAACGCTGATCAAGCTATCTGGCGCCATCAGCGTGATCAAATTTTTCAGGGAGTTACGAGGGGGCGAGCCCCCTTGTTCAGTCAACGCCTAGGGAATCGGCACGCCGTGGCGCCGCAGCATGGACGATAGCGCAATCAGCGGCAGGCCGATCAACGCCGTAGGATCGTCCCCGCGCATCGACTCGATGAGCGTGATGCCGAGCCCTTCCGCCTTGGCGCTAGCGGCGCAATCGTACGGCTCTTCCAACCGCAAATAGCGTTCAATCTCTGCATCGGATGTCGAACGAAAGACCACGGCGTACGGAACGCGTTGCACGCTTGCCTGACCGGACGCCGCATCCACTAGCGCGACCGCGGTGTGAAAGATGACTTCGCGTCCGCGTGCCCGGCGCAATTGATCGAAGGCGCGTTCGAACCCACCCGGCTTGTCCAGAATGTCGGAACCGAGGGCCGCAACCTGATCCGAGCCGATGATCAATCCATCGGTGCGGCGATCGGCCACCGCGCGGGCCTTTTCAAGCGCGAGTCGCTCGGCTCGGCTGCCGGGAGGTTCTCCAGGGCGTTCGACTTCATTGACATCCGGCGCGACCACCTCGAATGCCAGGCGCAAACGGGACAGCAGCTCACGGCGATAACGGGACGTCGATGCGAGGATCAAGGGGGGCTGCAAGGTGGACACGGTGGCAATGAGTGGTCAGCGCGGGTGACGGCAACATCTGGCTAGAGCTATGATTTCTTTGACAGTCTTCGGCCTTGGTTGCTATTATCCCTCGATTGTGCGGAGCGATGGATCGCGCAGTGTCGATGCCTCCAATAGCGAACAGCGCAGTAGGCGGACGAGACGGCGTCATCGGCGATGGCGTGCAGTTCGCTCGTGATGGCAAATTCATCGCAGGGACGATCGGGAGCGGCCGGTTGTCGCGTATCAATGCGATGGGCGGAACGGCGTCCGCGCTCGATTATTCGATCAAGGGTTTTGTCAACATGCTTGGCCATCCGAGCTTGCGCATGCGGGTGGATGGGCGCGTCATGATGGCCTGTCAGCGTTGTCTGGAGCCTGTAGAGTTGGTGGTTGCGCTCAACAGCGATCTCGAAATGCGCGAGGCGCTGGACGAGATTGAAGGCGCGGACGACGATGTCGATCGCGTGCTGGCCGGCAAGTCGATGGATGTTGCCACTTTGGTGGAAGACGAAGTCCTGCTGGAATTGCCGATGGTGGCCCGCCATGAAGCATGCGAGTCCATCAACGACGATCCTTCCGGAACGAAGCGCGCCAGTCCGTTTGCGGCGCTCGCTAGTCGTCCGCGTCGATGACCGCAAGAATGAATGAGTGAAGGTCACACGAGATGTAATCGAATGGGGCATGAGTCTGGCCCCGCGGCATTGAACAGGAGAGTTTTCCATGGCTGTACAACAGAACAAGAAGTCCCCATCGAAGCGCGGCATGCATCGTTCGCATGACGGACTCTCGAATCCGCCGCTCGCCCTCGAACCGTCGACCGGCGAGGTCCATCTGCGGCACCATGTGAGCCCCTCCGGCTACTATCGGGGAAAGAAGGTCATCAAGACCAAGGCGGATTGAGCAAGGACGATCCAATCTGCGAGGGCATCGACCCTCGCGTGTCCTTAGACTCTGGCACCTGACGTGCAACACGCCAGCGGTTCGCCACTCGTCCTCGCCATCGATTGCATGGGTGGCGATCATGGACCGCGAGTGACCGTTCCCGCAGCACTCGAGTTCCTCAGACGGAATGCCGATGCCAGCGTGATCCTGGTTGGTTCGAGCGAGGCGATCGCCTCGGAGCTTGGCCGGCATCGGAAATCGCCGGACGAGCGGGTGCGCGTTCAGCCTGCAAGTGAAATCATCGCGATGGACGAGCCGCCGGCGAATGCCCTGCGCAACAAGCGTGACTCATCGATGCGGGTCGCGGTCGACCTGGTCAAGAGCGGCGAGGCCGGCGCGAGCGTCAGCGCAGGCAATACCGGAGCGCTGATTGCGATCTCACGATTCGTCCTGAAGATGCTTCCGGGCATCGACCGGCCTGCGATCATTTCGGTGCTGCCGACCATGACGGGGCGTACGTATCTACTGGATCTTGGCGCGAATGTTGATTGCGCGCCGGAACACCTTCTCCAGTTCGGCCTGATGGGCGCCTCGCTGGTCGCGGCGGTCGAGCATCTCGATCGTCCGACAGTCGGGCTGCTCAATATCGGCGAGGAAGCGATCAAGGGCAACGAAGTCGTGAAGCAGGCAGGCGAATTGCTCCGATCAAGCGGACTCAATTTCATCGGTAACGTCGAAGGCGACGATATCTACAAGGGCAAGGCCGACGTGATCGTCTGCGATGGTTTCGTCGGGAACGTCGCGCTGAAAACCTCCGAGGGCCTCGCGCAGATGTTGCGGCAAATGCTCCGCGAGGAGTTCACACGCAACCTGTTTCGGTATATCGCACTGGCGGTGGCGTGGCCTGTGATTGCCAGTTTTCGGCGGCGCGTCGATCATCGGCGCTACAACGGCGCGAGTCTTCTCGGTCTGCGTGGGATCGTGGTGAAAAGCCACGGCTCCGCGGATCGATTGGCATTTCTTTGTGCGCTCGAACGGGCCGCCGAGGAAGCTCGGAACCGCGTGCTGGAACGTATCACCGAGCGGCTCGCGGCCGCCACGGCCCCGGCGCAGTGATTCCCGTTACGCGTACCACCCAACCATGATCTACACGCGAATTGTCGGCACGGGAAGTTACCTTCCCGAGCGAATCGTCGCGAACGACGAACTGGCGCGCCGACTCGACACCTCCGATGAATGGATCCGTTCGAGGACCGGCATTCGAGAGCGCCACATTGCTCGTGCCGATGAACGAGCGAGCGATCTCGCTTTGAATGCATCGCTGCGGGCGATCGAGGCCGCCGGCATCGCCGCCAGCGAGATCGACCTGATCATCGTCGCGACATCCACGCCGGACTTTGTGTTTCCGAGCACCGCATGTCTGCTGCAAAGAAGGCTCGGGATCGCAGGCGGCGCCGCCTTCGACCTGCAAGCTGTTTGCAGCGGATTTGTCTATGCGCTTGCCACCGCGAATTCGTTCATTCGTGGCGGCGAGTACAAACGTGCGCTGGTCGTGGGTGCTGAGGTGTTTTCGCGCATCATCGACTGGAACGACCGTGGGACCTCTGTGTTGTTCGGGGATGGGGCGGGCGCGGTCGTTCTGAGCGCGAGTGATACACCGGGTATTCTTGCAACCGCGCTGCACGCCGATGGCCGGCAGGCCGACATTCTTTGCGTACCTGGCAATGTGTGTGGCGGCAAGATCGAAGGCTCGGCGTTTCTCACGATGGACGGGCAGGCGGTATTCAAGTTCGCCGTCAGGGTCCTGGAAGAGGTTGCGCGCGAAACGATGGATAAAGCGGGGTTGACGGCCGATGACATCGATTGGTTGATTCCGCATCAAGCCAATGTTCGCATCCTCGAAGCGACGGCCAAGCGGCTCGGCGTGGATGCGTCACGCCTGGTCGTCACGGTCGATCGCCACGCCAACACGTCAGCGGCCTCGATTCCGCTGGCGCTCGATGAGGCAGTGCGCGATGGTCGAATCCGATCGGGGCAACGCGTGTTATTCGAAGGCGTCGGTGGTGGCTTCACATGGGGCGCCGTTCTTGCCACGATGTAGCCGTGCGCTTGGCGACGGGGAGGATTCATGAGTTTTGCAATGGTATTTCCGGGGCAGGGTTCGCAGTCGATCGGCATGTTCGATGCGTACGGCGACTCACCCGAAGTGCTCGATACGGTGCGGTTCGCATCGGAGATTCTGCATCAGGACGTGGCGAGTCTGGTAAGAGATGGCCCCGCTGAAGAATTGAGCAAGACAACCAACACCCAGCCGCTCATGGTGATCGCGGGCATGGTGGCGTTTCGCTGCTGGCAGGCGCAGGGCGGTCCGCTGCCGACATTTGTCGCCGGACACAGTCTCGGTGAATACACCGCGCTCGTGGTGGCAGGCGCGTTGTCGTTCGAAGCGTGTCTGCCGCTCGTGCGATTGCGGGCGCAGGCGATGCAGGACGCCGTGCCGCAAGGGGTCGGTGCGATGGCCGCAATCCTCGGTCTCGATGATGAAAAAATTCGCGAGGCTTGCATCGAGGCCGCCCAAGGTGAAGTCGTCGAAGCGGTCAATTTCAACGCGCCGTCCCAGGTGGTCATAGCGGGGCATGCGCAGGCCGTCCTGCGGGCCAGCGAGTTATGCAAGGCGAAAGGCGCCAAGCGTGCTGTGCCGCTGCCGGTCAGTGCGCCGTTTCATTCTTCCCTGATGGGTCCCGCGGCCGATCGCCTCAAGGAATATCTCGCGGCGGTTGAATTCAAATCACCGGCCATTCGGGTCATCCACAACTACGATGTGGCCGAGCACATCGACCCACAAGGGATCCGGGACGCTCTGACCAGGCAGGCAAATCATCCGGTGCGCTGGGTCGATACCATTCGGCGCATGGCCGAGCTCGGTGTCACGCAACTTGCGGAAAGCGGCCCGGGAAAAGTCCTGGCACCACAGGCCAGGCGCATCGATGAGCGCATCAGCGGCATCGCGCTGGTCGATCGCGCGGCGATCGAGCAAGGCATCGCGACGGTCAAAGGCGCCTCATGAATCTGGTGGATCAAGTCGCGTTGGTCACTGGCGCCTCGCGTGGCATTGGTAAGGCGATTGCCCTTGCCTTGGTGGAACAAGGTGCCACGGTCATCGGGACGGCAACCACGGAGACGGGCGCAGCGGCGGTGTCCGATGCACTTGCGAACGCCGGCGGCAAGGGGCGCGGCATGGTCCTCGACGTGACCGTGAGCGGTGCGATCGCGCCACTCATCGAGGCCATCGAAAAAGAATTCGGCGCCATCGGGGTGCTGGTGAACAACGCGGGGATCACCAAAGACAACCTCGCCATGCGCATGAAGGAAGTCGAATGGGACGGCGTGATCGATGCCGATCTAAAATCGGTCTTCCAGCTTTCGAAGGCGGTGTTGCGTGGCATGATGAAGGCACGACGCGGACGCATCATCAACATCACCTCGGTCGTTGGCAGCATGGGCAATCCGGGGCAAGTCAACTATGCCGCCGCGAAGGCCGGCGTGGGCGGCTTGACGCGCGCGCTCGCCCAGGAGATCGGGAGCCGCGGCATTACGGTGAATTGCATTGCGCCCGGATTCATCGATACTGATATGACGCGTTCCCTATCCGAAGCGCAGCGGACCGCGCTGACGGAACGTATTCCGGTCGGCCGACTCGGCACGCCGGAGGACATCGCGGGCGTTGTTGCGTTCCTCGCTTCACCGGCAGCCAGCTATATCACCGGCGTCACCTTGCATGTGAACGGCGGCATGTACATGTCATGAGACCGGCGCCTTCTCGAATTTGGTTGGAGAAGGTCGACGACGCATCTGTTACAATCCGCGCCCTCAAGAAATCGAATTACACGCCGGAGCACGGCCATAAAAAGGAGAAGGAGCTCCAGATGGATAATGTCGAACAACGCGTAAAAAAAATCGTCGCCGAACAGCTAGGCGTGAACGAAGCTGAAATCAAGCATGAGTCTTCGTTCGTCGATGATTTGGGCGCCGATTCGCTCGATACCGTTGAACTGGTCATGGCGCTCGAAGAAGAATTCGAGACCGAGATTCCCGACGAAGACGCTGAGAAGATCACGACCGTACAACAGGCGATCGACTACGTCACGAGTCGCGCCAAGAAGGCCTGAACAACCCACTGTCAGCAACCGGATCGATCGATGTCGCGACGGCGCGTTGTCATCACGGGTCTTGGCATCGTCTCCCCGGTTGGAAATTCTGTCGGGGAAGCGTGGGCCAATATTTCTGAAGGAAAGTCCGGGGTTCGGCGTCTCACCCGCTTCGATGTCGGCGCGTTTGCGTCCCAGATCGGCGGAGAGGTGCGGGACTTCGATATCACGAAATACCTCGCGCCGAAGGAAGCGAGGCGTTTCGATCTTTTCATTCACTATGGTCTGGGCGCCGCAATCGATGCGCTCAAGGATTCCGGCCTCGATCTCGATACTGAGGATCGCGAGCACGTCGGCTGCGTGATCGGTTCTGGGATCGGCGGGCTGCCCGGCATCGAAGAGCAGCATAACGACCTCCTGAAGGGCGGACCGCGCAAGATCTCGCCGTTTTTTGTTCCCGGCAGCATCATCAATTTGATCGCCGGACAGTTGTCGATCATGTTCGGACTCAAGGGACCGAATCTCGCAATCGCGACTGCATGCACGACCTCGAACCATTGCATTGGTGAAGGCGGGCGACTCATCGAATATGGCGACGCCGACGTCATCGTGGCAGGCGGCGCGGAAGCGACGATCTCCCCCCTCGGGCTCGGCGGATTCGCGGCCATGCGGGCGTTGTCGACGCGGAACGACGATCCTGAGGGCGCGAGCCGGCCGTGGGACAAGGATCGTGACGGGTTCGTACTTGGAGAAGGCGCGGGTATCGTCGTGCTGGAAGAGCTCGAGCATGCGAAGAGGCGTGGAGCACGTATTTACGCGGAGCTGGTCGGATACGGCATGAGCGCCGATGCACATCACATGACGGCGCCCTGCGAGGATGGCGAAGGAGCGGCCCGCTGTATGCGAAACGCGCTGCGCAATGCGCGGCTCAATCCGGAAAATATCGACTACATCAACGCCCACGGCACGTCAACGCCGCTTGGCGACATCGCCGAAACCGTAGCGGTCAAGGGATGCTTCGGCGAACACGCGAAGCGCGTTGCAATCAGCTCGACGAAGTCGATGACAGGACATCTCCTTGGCGCAGCGGGTGGCATTGAAGCCGTTTTTTCCGCGCTTGCCATTCATCATCAAGTGGCTCCGCCGACGGCCAATCTGGATAATCAGGATCCCGCGTGCGACTTGGACTACATTCCGCGCGTCGCGCGGGCAATGACCATTCGCGCGGCGATGTCCAATTCATTCGGATTCGGCGGCACCAACGGCACGCTGATCTTCACCCGCGTTTGAGCGCGCCCTCGGTTCGCGTATCCGTTAAGCCCGGCGCGTGGGCCTGCGCGGCGGTGCTTACCGCGCATGGCTTGGCGGCGTTCGCTGCGCTATCCCTGCCGGGAATCGCCGGTCTGCTCGCGTTGGCCGGTGTCGTCGTTTCGGCCTGCGCGTGCATCGCTCCGTTGGTCCCCGGCAAGAATTTTTTCGGTCATACGCTCACCCTGAACGAGGACGGCTCGATTCTCGGGCACGACGCGGACCATCAACCCATCCCGCTCGAGCTGCGATCTCATCGGATTCTTGCGCCTGGATTCGTCGTCATGACGCTTCGCTCCGGTAATGCCCGGCGCGCGACGTCACTGCCGCTCGTCGCGTGGGATCAAGATGAGGAGACCCTGCGGCGACTGCGCCTGTGGCTCCAGTGGCGATCCAAGTCGCGGGGGCATGAATGAGGCCCATGCAAGGCGGCGAATCGAAAGCGGGTGGATTTTTCGGGCAATATTCAGATGTGGCAATGAACTTGCGCCGAACATTCCGGTCACAGATGCGAGCGGTGCAACGGGGACCAGCGCCGCGGGGGTGCATCGGGTCGGCCGGGCGGGCAATTGGGCATTGAAGGCTCGGCATGAGCGAGCGCGATTTGGATCAGGCGCTGGTCGAGCGCGTCCAGCGCGGCGACAAGACCGCGTTCGACCTGCTGGTTTCGAAGTATCAGCGCAAGCTGTCGCGTCTGATCGCGCGCCTGGTGCGTGATCCAGGCGAAGTCGAGGATGTCACTCAAGAGGCCTTTATCAAGGCGTATCGGGCGCTTCCTACTTTTCGGGGCGATAGTGCCTTCTATACTTGGCTCTATCGCATCGGCATCAATACGGCCAAGAACTACCTGGTCGCGGCAGGACGGCGACCGCCGACGGCAACGGGGCACGACGCCGACGAAGCCGAGAATTTTGAGGACGGCGAGCGGTTGCGTGATATCAATACGCCCGAAAGCGTGCTGATGTCACGGCAGATTGCGGACACGGTGAATCAAGCCATGTCCTCGCTGCCAGAAGATTTACGATCGGCAATTGCGTTACGCGAAATCGAGGGAATGAGCTACGAGGAGATTGCAGCGGCAATGAATTGCCCGATCGGAACGGTCCGTTCGCGCATTTTCAGGGCCCGTGAAGCGATCGCAGAGAAGCTTCGGCCCCTCCTCGATACTGGCAAGGACAAGAGGTGGTGATTGATGAGCGAGAGAATTTCATCTTTGATTGACGGCGAGCTGGGGAGCGATGCCGAGATCGATCGGGTACTGCGCGAACTGGGCGAGCACGTGCCACAGCGCGAGGAATGGAACACCTATCACCTGATCGGCGATGTGCTTCGCTCAACGCACGGGGCAGGAGGGCTTTCACGCGACAATTTCTCGAAGCGCCTTGCCGCGGAGCCGACCGTGCTCGCGCCGCGACGCGTGCCCTCTACCGGCTCGCGCCCGATGCGCTGGTCGCTGCCGATCGCGGCAAGTATCGCGGCGGTCGTCGTTGTCGGCTGGTTCGCAAGCTCGATCATTGATCCGCCTGGTCAAGCGAATCCGTTGGCCGGATCCATTCTGAGACCTTCGCTCGTGTCGAGCCAGGCTGGGACCCTATCACCGACTTCCCCGTCGGGATTTCTCTCGGCCCAGCAGGTTCCGGTGCTGACGGTGGCGGCGCCGCCTTCCGTCAGACCGGACGGCATTTTGCTGCCATCGACGCAAGGCATCGCGACAGCGGGCACGGACAACATGCTGGACGACTACGTGTGGGCGCACCAACGATTTTCGCCGGCCTCGCTGATGCATGAAGTTGCGCCGTACGTCCGTCTCGTTGCGGGGCGCGGGGCAGGGCAATGAAGCGCTTGGCAATCGCCCTGATTGCGGGCGCGCATTGTTCGATCGCATTCGCACAGACGCAAGATGATCCGCTGGCGTGGCTTGAGTCGATCTATCACGCGACCCGTCGGCTCAACTACGCCGGCGTCTTCACCTATCAGAATGGCAGGCAGGCCGAGACCGCCCGGATCATCCATATTGTCGATGGCACGAACGTGCAGGAGCGGATCGAAATCCTGGACGGAGCGCCACGCGAAATTATTCGTTCCAACGACGAAGTGCGCTGCTATACGCCGGCAACGATGACCGTCAAGATCGAAAAGAATCTGGGCGATCGTCCGTTGCTGCCGGTGCTGCCCGGCAACTTCAAAGGCATCGCCGAGAACTATCGGATTCGCCTCGCCGGGGTCGACCGTGTTGCCGGTCACGACTGTCAGTCGCTGGTGCTCGAGCCAAAAGACGCGCTCCGCTACGGGCATCAACTGTGTGCTGACATTGGAACGCGCATGGTGCTGAAAGCACAGACCCTCAATCCCGCGCAGGAACCGCTGGAAGGATTCGCGTTTACCCAGATCAAACTTGGCGGAGCGATTCCGCGAGAGTGGTTGCGTCCGCGCTTTGCGGGATTGGCGCGGGAATGGCGGGTGGAGGAAACCGATGCGGTCGCGGTGGTCGCGGCAGGCTCCGCGTGGACGCTTCAGAACCCGCCGCCCGGGTTTCAACGGCTAGCCGAACTGAAGCGTCGCTTCCGGAGTGCACCGGATGTGAGCCAGATCGTGTTGAGCGATGGATTGTCAGCGGTTTCAGTGTTCATCGAGCCGGTGCAAGGCCGGCTGCAGTCGCCCTCGCTTGGCGCCTCGCGACAGGGGGCAATTCATGCCTTCACCCGCAAGATCGACAATCACCTCATCACCGCCGTAGGCGATGCGCCTGCCGAGTGCGTACAAACGATCGCGAACGGCATCACGTTTCGCGGCTCCCAATAGCCAGCGGTAGAATCTAGCGGTATTCTTGTTGGCATCCCGCGACCAATGCTGAATATTCAAGCGAGGGAAATGCGTCCCTCGCGTTTGCCACGTTTCCGCGTCGCGTCCGGTCTTGAGGCCTAGAATAGCGGGGCGCCCAGGGTCGGTTAGCGCAGGGTCGGTTCATTCGCGCCAACCGTACCGGACGCAGGCCTCACCGTACAGCCTCCTCCTCATCTATCCACTTTTCATCACACTGCGCAGGCCACCATGTTCCTTTCCCGCATCGCCACTGGACTCCTTACGAGCGCCGCCTTGACGCTTCTCGCTCCGGCCGCATCGTTTGCGCAGTCACGAGAGCTGCCGGATTTCACCAAGCTGGTTGAAGAGCAGGGAGCATCGGTCGTCAACATCAGCTCCTCACAGGGTCGCCCGGCGCGACCGCAGCAACCGCAGCAACCGCAGGCGCCCGGACCGGGTGGCGGTGGCGGCGGGCCGCAACTGGAGGAAGACGATCCGTTCTACGAGTTTTTCCGGCGTTTCGCGCCACGGCCGCAGCAGCCTGGGCCGGGCCAGGGTCCTGGCCAGGGTCCCGGGCCGCGATTCGAGCAGAATTCGCTTGGTTCGGGTTTTATCGTATCGACCGACGGATACATCCTGACCAATGCACATGTCGTCGAGAACGCCGATGAAATTACAGTCAAGCTGAACGACAAGCGCGAATTCAAGGCGAAGGTGATCGGTACCGACCGGCGCACTGATGTCGGCCTCATCAAGATCGATGCGACGGGGCTGCCGATGGTACGCCTGGGCGATGCAAACAAGCTCAAGGTGGGGGAATGGGTTCTTGCGATCGGCTCACCGTTCGGGTTCGAAAACACGGTGACCGCGGGGATCGTGAGCGCAAAGGGGCGCGCGCTGCCCTCTGAGAATTTCGTCCCGTTCATTCAGACCGACGTCGCGATCAATCCGGGCAACTCCGGTGGGCCGCTGTTCAACATGCGCGGCGAAGTCGTCGGCATCAACGCCCAGATCTACAGCCGGACGGGCGGGTTCATGGGACTGTCGTTCGCGATCCCGATCGACGTCGCGATGGATATTCAGCAGCAGTTGCGTTCGACCGGACGCGTGAGTCGCGGGCGCATCGGCGTCGTGATCCAGGAAGTGTCGAAAGAGTTGGCGGATTCGTTCGGCTTGCCAAAGCCCATGGGGGCACTGGTGAACTCGATCGAAAAAGGCGGTCCTGCCGAAAAGGCCGGGGTTGAGACCGGCGATATCATCACCCGGTTCGATGGCAAGCCGGTCAACAGTTCGAGCGACCTGCCACGGATCGTCGGATCGACCCGGCCCGGGACGAAAGCCTCGCTGCAGATTTGGCGTAAAGGCGGGAGCAAGGATCTCGCCGTTACCGTCGGCGAGTTGCCGGACGATCGCGTCGCGCTACGTGCGCCAAAACCGAAACCGCAGGCTGAAGTCGCCGCCAATCGACTGGGCCTCGTCGTGAGCGATCTGACGGCCGAGCAGCGTACGAAACTGAATCTGCAGGCGGGTGTGACGGTGGATGAGGTGCGTGGCCCACCGCGTGGCGATGTTCGGGCCGGCGATGTCATCGTCGCGATAACGGCCCGTGGCGTGACGACCGAATTGAAAACGGTCGCTGATCTGAACAAGCTTCTTGCATCCACGGACAAGTCGACGACGATGACGTTGCAGATCCGGCGTGGCGAGTCGAACATCTTCGCGACGATCCGTGGCGAAACCGGTGGTGGCTGAGTCGGGCCGCGACCCGTGGCGGCATTGACGCTGATCGTCCGAACGTATTGCCACCTGTGCGACGACATGGCGGCGGCATTGGAGCCGCTGCTCCGTGAATTCAATGCCACGCTCGAACTGGTGGACATCGATCGTGACCCGCTGCTCGAGGAAAAATACGGGATCCTCGTGCCCGTTCTGCTCCATGCGGAAAACAAGCTCTGCCATTACTTCCTGGATCACGCCCGTGTGCGAGACTATCTCGCGCGGTTAGGATAAACTCTTTCGATTTTTCGCCGCGTCGCCAAGGGGTTATCACCGGCCACCGGTAAGGCGCCCCGCCACTGGCAGCTATGCAGCACATTCGCAATTTTTCGATCATTGCCCACATCGACCACGGCAAATCCACGCTTGCGGATCGCTTTATCGAGCGCTGCGGTGGCCTGTCGCAGCGCGAAATGGGACACCAGGTGCTCGACTCGATGGACCTCGAGCGTGAGCGCGGCATCACCATCAAGGCGCAGACCGCGTCGCTCAGCTATCGTGCCCGCGACGGCAAGGTCTACAACCTCAATCTGATCGACACACCGGGGCACGTCGACTTTTCATATGAGGTTTCACGTTCCCTTGCAGCCTGCGAGGGAGCGCTTCTCGTGGTCGATGCAAGTCAGGGCGTCGAAGCGCAGACGGTCGCCAATTGCTATACGGCCATCGAACAAGGCGTCGATGTGGTGCCGGTCCTCAACAAGATCGATCTTCCTTCGGCGGACCCCGAGCAGTCGATCAAGGAGATCGAAGACGTTATCGGCATCGATGCCAAGGACGCGATTCGCGCCAGCGCGAAAACGGGCGAGGGGATCGAAGATATTCTCGAGGCGGTCATCACGCGAATTCCGGCTCCCCGGGGCGATCCGAACGCCCCGCTCACCGCGTTGATCATCGACTCGTGGTTCGACAACTATGTGGGTGTCGTCATGCTGGTGCGCGTGGTGGATGGTGCGATCCGCCCAAAGGATCGCATCCTGCTCATGTCGACAGGCGGAAATTTTCTTTGCGAGCAGGTCGGGGTCTTTACCCCGAAATCCCTCGGACGTGATCAGTTGTCCGCGGGCGAAGTCGGATTCGTGATTGCGGGCATCAAAGAGCTGCAAGCGGCGCGGGTAGGGGACACGATTACGCGGGTGGACCGCCCCGCGACCACCGCATTGCCCGGATTCAAGGAAATCAAGCCGCAAGTGTTTGCCGGCCTCTATCCGGTCGAGGCGAATCAGTACGAAGGGCTGCGCGACGCACTCCAGAAACTCAAGTTGAATGACTCGTCGCTCCATTTCGAACCCGAGGTATCGCACGCGTTGGGCTTTGGATTCCGATGCGGATTTCTCGGTCTTCTCCATATGGACATCGTCCAGGAGCGGCTCGAGCGCGAGTACGACATCGATCTCATCACTACCGCGCCGACGGTCGTCTACGAGGTGCTGTTGCGGGACGGATCCATCGTCCAGGTGGAAAACCCGGCCAAGATGCCCGACCCGGCCAAGGTCGAAGAGATTCGCGAGCCGATCATCACGACGACGATCTTTGTTCCGCAGGAGTATGTGGGAGCGATCATGACGCTCTGCACGCAAAAGCGCGGCTCGCAACGCGACATCCAGTATGTCGGCCGCCAGGTGATGCTCACTTACGATATGCCGCTCAACGAAGTCGTCATGGATTTTTTCGACAAGCTGAAGTCGGCGAGTCGCGGCTACGCGTCGCTCGATTACGAGTTCAAGGAATTTCGCGGCGCCGACATGGTGAAGCTCGACATCCTCATCAACAGCGACAAGATCGACGCCCTCTCATTGATGGTGCACCGCTCGAGCTCACAGTGGCGCGGGCGCGATCTGGTGGCGCGCATGCGGTCGCTCATTCCGCGGCAGATGTTCGATGTGGCGGTCCAGGCCGCGGTGGGCGCGCACATCATCGCGCGGGAAACCGTCAAGGCACTGCGCAAGAACGTTCTTGCGAAATGTTATGGCGGCGACATTACACGCAAGAAGAAACTCCTGGAGAAGCAGAAGGCAGGCAAGAAGCGCATGAAGCAGGTGGGCTCGGTCGAGATTCCACAGGAAGCGTTCCTCGCCATTCTCCAGGTTGAAAGCAAGTAGCTCGGTATCCCGATCGCACAACATCCAGTGGTATCAGAACGCACGCCATGAATTTCGCCCTCATTCTTTTCGTCCTGCTGGTCATCACCGGTCTCGTGACTTGGATCGACTACCGGTATCTGGCGCTTCGCCGCAGCAAGGCCCTCAAGGCCGGACAAGACGCGGCAGTATCCGATCGGCAAGTCGGTGAAACCGTTGCCGACGGTGCGGCACGAAAGACAGCGAATCTCGAGAAGGTCGCGCGCGCCTACCGCGAGCCTTGGTGGGTCGAATATTCGAAGAGCTTCTTTCCAGTCATTCTCATCGTATTTCTGCTGCGCTCGTTTCTGGTCGAACCTTTCAAGATCCCATCGGGGTCGATGCTGCCGACCTTGATCGTCGGGGATTTCATCTTGGTGAACAAGTTTACGTACGGTATTCGCCTGCCGATCGTGAATCAGAAAGTATTCGCCATTGGCACACCGGACCGGGGTGATGTGATGGTCTTTCGCTACCCGAAAGACCCAAGTGTCGACTACATCAAGCGCGTTGTCGGGTTGCCTGGGGACAAGATCGAATATCACAGCAAGCGGCTATCCATCAATGGCGTAGAGGCCCGTCGCGAATCGGCAGGAGAATTCTCTAACCGACGCCAGGTGAGCTTCGTAAAGCAGTTCAGCGAGACGCTCGGGGACCGATCGCATCTCATGCTGATTGAGGACGATGCACCCCCGATGGTCGGGGCGCCAGAAAGTTTTCCGCACCGTGAAAATTGCAACTACACGCGCGAAGGCGTTACGTGTACCGTGCCAGCGGGTCACTATTTCGTCATGGGTGACAACCGCGACAACAGTCAGGACAGTCGAGTCTGGGGCTTCGTGCCTGACGAGAATATCGTGGGGCGCGCATTTTTCATCTGGTTCAATTTCGGGGAGCTGACACGGTTCGGCGGCTTCCGGTAGGAGGCTTCCAATGGTTCGATCGCCGATACGTCGTCAGCACGGCCTCACCATCACCACCCTCGTGATTTGTCTGGCAGTGGTTGGAATCGTGGCAGTATTTTTTATCAAGATCAGCCCGGTCTGGATCGAGTACTACAACATCCGTCAGGCGATCTCAGGCATGGAGAAGGCGGGGGACCTCGCGAAGCCCATGCCTGCCGTACGTGAATCGTTCGACAAGCGCGCAGAGGTTGGGTACATCACCGCCATTCGTGGACAAGACCTCGATCTTTCCAAGACCGGAAACGGTTTCAGCGTGGCATTCAGCTATCGGAAGGAAATTCCGATCGTGTCCAATATGAGCGTGGTTTTCGACTTCCAGGGGTCGAGCGGCCCGGCGCCGTCGCGCAAGCGGGCCGGCGTGGACTAAAATGCGGGATGCAAGGCATCCCTCTCTTCGAACATAAACTCGGTTATAGCTTTACCGACAAAGCCCTGCTCAACCAGGGACTGACGCACCGCAGCTTCGGGTCCCCCCACAACGAGCGTCTTGAATTCCTGGGCGATGGCATCCTCAACTGCCTGATCGCCATCGAGCTTTACATCCGATTTCCGCGCTTGCGCGAGGGCGAGCTCTCGCGCCTGCGCGCACACCTCGTGCGCGAAGCGACCTTGCACGAGATCGCGCAATCTCTCCAGATCGGTGATTTGATTCTTCTGGGCGAGGGCGAGCTGAAGAGCGGGGGATTCACCCGTCCATCGATTCTTGCCGACGCGTTCGAAGGTGTCATCGGTGCGGTCTATCTCGATGGCGGGTTCGACGCGGCTCGCTCGGTGGTCGCTCATCTGTTCGATACGCTGCTCGGTGGGCTCGATGAGCTCGCGCACGTCAAGGACCCGAAAACCGAATTGCAGGAAATTCTCCAGGGCCGTCGCGTGCCGCTTCCCGTCTACGAAGTGCTGGCGACGACCGGCGCGGCCCACAATCAGATGTTCGAGGTGCGCTGTGTCATCGAAAGCCTGGCGATCGAGACGTCGGGCCGCGGCGCCAGTCGACGCCTCGCCGAGCAGGCTGCCGCACGGGAAGCGTTGGAAAAGGTGCGGATATGACCACGCGTTGCGGAACGATCGCCATTATCGGGCGGCCGAACGTAGGCAAATCGACCCTGCTCAACCGTATCGTCGGCACCAAGGTGAGCATCACCTCGAGCAAACCGCAGACCACCCGTCATAGCGTGCGCGGTATCAGGACCCAGGACGACACCCAATTCATATTTGTCGACACGCCGGGATTCCAGGAGCGTCATGGCGGATCGCTCAACCGGGCATTGAATCGCGCGGTACGGCGCGCGGTGGACGGCGTCGATGTCGCATTGCTCGTCATCGCCGCCGGCAGCATCTCGCCGGAAGACGAACGGGCGTTCGAGGAGATTCCCGATACCATCGTGCGCATCATTGTCGCCAACAAGAGCGATCGCGTCACCGGTCCCGCCGAGATGCTGCCGTTTCTTGCGCGCGCCGGTAAGCGGTTCGGCGGCCTCGATATCGTTCCAACGAGCGCGCAGGGCGGGCGCAACATCGATACGCTGCTTGCCATCATCGCCAAGCACTTGCCCGAGCAGCCGTTCATGTTCGACGCGGACGACATCACCGATCGCGACGAGCGATTCCTCGCCGCGGAGTCGATTCGGGAAAAGCTCTTTCGCACCCTAGGTGATGAGATTCCCTACGCTTCGGTGGTGGGGATCGAATCCTTTCAGCTTGAAGGCGAGCTGCGTCGCATCCAGGCTGTCATCTATGTCGATCGCGAGAGCCACAAGGGCATCATCGTGGGCGCGGGCGGTGGCAAGCTGAAGGCGATGGCGAGCAGCGCCCGGCGCGACCTCGAGAAGCTGTTCGGCGGCAAGGTCCACCTCGATGTGTGGGTCAAGGCCCGGCACGGATGGGCCGACAATCCCACCGATATGCGCCGATTCGGGCTGGAGGAATAGGATGGCTGGGCGTCCACGCGCGGACCTGCAACCCGCCTTCGTTCTGCACACCTATCCGTATTCGGAAACAAGTCTTCTGGCCGATGCGTTCGTTCGAGGCGCCGGTCGCGTAGTGTTGCTTGCCAAGGGAGCGCGGCGACCGCGCTCGGCCGTTCGGGGCCTGCTCGTCTCATTCCAGCCGGTGGCGTTGGCCTGGACGGGGAAGGGCGAGGTTCGCACCTTGACGCGCATCGAGTGGGTCGGCGGTATGCCTTTGCCGCGCGGAGAAAATTTGCTTTGCGGCTTTTATCTGAATGAGCTGCTCATGCGGACGATTGCCCGCGACGACCCGCATGACGTACTGTTCGAGCATTACACCCACGCGCTCGATGATCTCGCCCGCGGGGAAGAGGCCGCGCCTGCCCTTCGTTCATTCGAGAAACATCTCCTCCAGGAGCTTGGTTACGCGATGACCCTGTCCAAGACCGCGGAAGGCGAGGCGATCGATCCCGGCGATCTTTATACTTATCTTCCGGATCGCGGGGCGGTGCGAATTCCGCGTGACCGCGAAAACGTCGTGCGCGTCCACGGGCAAACGTTGCTCGATCTCGACGACGACGATTTTACCGATGCTCGCACGCAGCTCGAGGCCAAGCACCTGATGCGCCATCTTATCAATCACCGTCTGGACGATCGGCCGTTGCTCAGCCGACAGGTATTTCGGGATATGCAGAATCCATGATCGAGCTCGGCGTCAATATCGATCACATCGCGACCATTCGCCAGGCGCGACGTACCTACGAGCCGGACCCGGTGTGGGCCGCGGTCGAGGCGCATCTGGGCGGCGCAGATGGCATCACTGTGCATCTGCGCGAGGATCGCCGCCATATCCAGGACGAGGATGTTCGCCGCCTGCGCGAGCTCGTGCACATCAAGCTCAATCTGGAGATGGCTGCCTCCGACGAGATGATCGATATCGCTTGCCGGGTGAAGCCGGAAATGGCGATGCTCGTGCCCGAAGGCCGCCTCGAGGTAACGACCGAAGGTGGGCTCGATGTCGCCGGCGACGAGGCGCGCATCGCATCGGCGGTGCGGCGCCTGGCCGCGGCGGGCATCATTGTGAGTGTGTTCATCGACGCCGATCCATTGCAGGTCGAGGCCGCTGCGCGAGTCGGGGCAAAGGTCTGCGAGATTCATACCGGCCCCTACGCCCACGCGTTCCATGCACGCGGGCGCGATGCCGATAGTCCTGCCGTGGTGGTCGAGATCGAACGGATCCGTGCAGCCGGTGTGGCGATCCGCGATCTTGGCATGCGATTCAATGCGGGACATGCGCTCAACTACTTCAATGTGCAGCCGATCGCAGGACTTCAGGGGGTGCGTGAATTGCACATTGGCCATGCGATCGTCAGTCGCGCGGTATTCGTCGGCATGCGGGAAGCAGTGCGAGAGATGAAGTCGCTCCTGCGTGAAGGCGCCACGCACTCCCGATGATAATCGGAATCGGGACTGATCTTTGCGAGATCGGGCGCATCGAGCAGGCCTTGACGCGCCATGGCGATCGTTTTGCACGGCGGGTGCTGGTAGAGCCGGAATTCCAACGCTACCTGCAACACCGCAAGCCGGCCGCCTATCTGGCGAAACGATTCGCCGCCAAGGAGGCGCTCTCCAAGGCGCTCGGTACCGGGATTCGCGCGCCGATGAGCTGGCACAATGTCGGCGTCCTCAATCGCAGGTCCGGCGCGCCGTATTTTGATCTGTCCGAGGCACTCGGTGCGCTTGTCGCGAGCCGTGGTATCCACACTGTTCACCTAACCATTACCGACGAACGCGCGATGGCATGTGCGTTTGTCATTCTCGAAGGATGACCACGACACGATGAACGCGATCGCAATGCCGCTTGGCCCCGTCATGATCGACGTGGCCGGTACGACGTTGACATCGGCGGAGCGGGCGATGCTTTGCCATCCCGCCGTGGGCGGTGTGATCCTCTTTCAGCGAAACTTCGAGACGCCGCATCTCCTTCGCGCCTTGACCGACGACATTCATGGGCTTCGAGACCCACGGCTGCTGATCGCGGTCGATCATGAGGGCGGCCGGGTACAGCGATTCCAGACCGGCTTTACGCGTATTCCGCCGATGCGTGAGCTGGGGACGCTGCATGCGCAGTCTCCCGGTGTCGCGGGGGATGTCGCGCAGGCAATCGGCATCATCATCGCGCACGAGCTGATCAGCCACGGCGTGGATCTGACATTCGCCCCGGTCCTCGACATCGACTTCGGTGGTTCGAGCGTCATCGGTGATCGGGCGTTTGATCGGTCGCCGCAGGTGGTTGCGGTGCTCGCGGCACGTTTGGTGTCCGGCATGCGGATGGCGGGCATGGGGGCCGTAGGCAAACATTTCCCGGGGCACGGATTCGCGCGCGGGGATTCCCATCACGAGGTGCCGGTTGATGAGCGCCCCTATGATCGGATCTACGAAGAAGACCTATGGCCGTATCGAACCTCCATTCCGAGCGGCCTGGCAGGCGTGATGCCGGCGCATGTGATCTATCGATCGGTCGATGCGCGACCTGCCGGATTCTCCAACTACTGGCTGCAGAACGTGTTGCGCGGGGAGCTTGGCTTTCGCGGAATCGTCTTCAGTGACGATCTGTCGATGGAGGGTGCGGCGGGGGCAGGGGGAATCGTGGCCCGCGCGAACGCAGCGCTTACCGCCGGCTGCGATATGGTCCTGGTCTGCAATGCACCGACCGCCGCGAGCAAACTCCTTGAAGAGCTCCGGAATCCGGGTCTCGACCAGGAGAAAATCGATCTGGTCCGGCCACGCATGAACGCCGGATCGAGATCGCGCCTGGAAGCGGACTACCTCGTTGCGCGCAGAACCTACGCGTCGAAATTCAGCAGCTAGCGCGGCGCCAGACCCACACGCCGAGCCCTCGGCATGCGACGCTAGAATAGCGGTCCCAAGTCCCCGAATTTCCTGTGTCGACGCCACCTACACGCCTGCCGTTTGACAGCGCGACCTTGCTCGCTACCCTTCCTGATCGTCCGGGTGTCTATCGGATGCTCAACCTTCGCGGCGAGGTGTTGTACGTCGGCAAGGCGAGGGAGCTCAAGAAACGGGTGTCGTCGTACTTTCAGAAGAGCGACCTCGGCCCGCGCATTCGGATGATGGTGGATCAGATTGCGGCAGTCGAGATAACCGTTACCCGCTCCGAGGGCGAGGCACTCATCCTCGAGAACAATCTGATCAAGTCGCTCGCCCCCCGCTACAACATCCTTTTTCGCGACGACAAGTCTTATCCTTATTTGATGGCGAGCGGCCAAGCCTTCCCGCGCATCAGCTTTCATCGCGGGGCGCTGGATCGCGTCAATGACTATTTTGGCCCCTATCCGAACGCGTGGGCGGTGCGCGAGAGCATTCATCTCCTGCAAAAGGTGTTTCGACTGCGCACCTGCGAGGATTCGGTCTTCAGCAACCGCTCGCGCCCCTGTCTTCTGCATCAGATCAAGCGGTGCTCGGCGCCATGCGTAGGGGCGATTCCACTCGAGGCCTATGCCATCGATGTCGCGAACGCAAAACTGTTTCTGCGCGGCAAGGAAGACGACGTGCTGCGGGTTCTTGGCGAGCGCATGCAGGCAGCCTCCGAACGCCTCGAATTCGAAGAGGCGGCGATCGTGCGCGATCAGATTCGTACCTTGTCCCGTATGCAGCAGCGCCAGTTCGTCGATACGAGCACCGCGCTCGATGCGGACGCGATTGCCTGTGCGCGGTCAAACGGCATGACCTGCGTGAATCTCGTGATGGTGCGGAACGGTCGCTACCTTGGTGACAAGAGTTTTTTCCCGCAGCATGCCGACGATCGGGTGGATCGCGAGATTCTTAGCGCCTTTGTCGGGCAACACTATGCGCAGGCGCCGGTCCCGCCGTTGATTCTTATGAGCGAGGACCCCGAGCCGGATGACCTCACGCCGATTCTCGCGGCGCACGCGGGACATCCGGTTCTGATCGCAAGCCGCGTGACGGCAGAACGCAAAGTCTGGCTCGAAATGGCCGGGCGTAACGCCGCGCAAGCCCTGGCACAGCGCCTCCTCGAACACGGCACGCAGGAAGGCCGCATGATCGCACTGCGGGAAGCGCTCGATCTGGCCGAGCACGCCCAGAGGATCGAATGCTTCGATGTGAGCCACACGCAAGGCGAAGCGACCGTCGCGTCCTGCGTTGTCTACGATAAGCTGGCAATGCGCAATGGCGAATACCGGCGCTATAACATCAACGGGATCGAGCCTGGGGACGACTACGCTGCCATGCGACAGGTCTTGACGCGGCGCTATGAAAAGGTGTCACGCGGGGAAGGGGTTGTTCCCGATCTGATTCTTGTCGACGGCGGCAGGGGACAAATGAATATTGCCCGGGAAGTGCTGGCAGAGCTCGGGTTGAACGATATCCCGCTGGTCGGGGTGTCGAAGGGGCCGGAACGCAAGCCCGGCATGGAAGAGCTGATCGTCAGCGGTCGAATCGACGGCATGACGCTTCCGCCGGAATCGCCGGCCCTCCACCTGATCCAGCAGATTCGGGATGAGGCCCATCGGTTTGCGATCACGGGACACCGGGCCAAGCGTGCCAAAGCACGCACAACGTCGACCTTGGAGGATATTCCGGGGGTAGGATCCAAGCGGCGCCGACAACTCCTGGAAAAATTCGGTGGCTTACGCGGCGTTGCTTCGGCAAGCATCGATGACTTGGCGAATGTGGAGGGCATCAATCGCAAGCTCGCCGAGCGCATTTATCAGAATCTGCACTGAGTCGAACCGCATCGCGTCGAACCTAAAGTCGAACCCAATGATCCCGAATTTGCCGATTGCGCTCACATGGCTCCGGATTCTATTCATCCCATTGATCGTGGGTGTCTTCTATGTGCCGGACGCCTGGCTAGCGCCCCAAGGAAAGAATCTGACCGCGACAATTCTATTTGTGATCGCGGCGCTCACCGACTGGCTGGACGGATACCTCGCCCGGCAGCTCAATCAGACCTCCGCTTTCGGAGCGTTTCTGGATCCGGTCGCGGACAAGCTGATGGTTGCGGCCGCCTTGATCGTATTGGTCGAGCATGGGCGCACCGAGGCGTGGGTTGCATGCGTCATCATCGGCCGGGAAATCGCGATCTCGGCGCTGCGGGAATGGATGGCCAAAGCGGGCGCCAAGCGCGGCGTTGCGGTCAATTTTCTGGGGAAATTCAAAACCGTGGCCCAAATGGTCGCCATTCCGATGCTGCTCTATCACGCACCGCTGCATGATCTTTTCCAGACCCATCAGATCGGGACCTGGCTGATGTACGCCGCGACCATTCTCACCCTGGCATCGATGCTTTACTACCTCAAGCTGGCGATGCCGGAGCTGCGGGGGCGTTAGTGCGGGACCATCGTGCCAGGCGATGCCCCGGCCGGCCTTCGATCACGGCACTTGAAGTAGCCTTGCCTCCCCCGCTATAATCCGCCCTCGCTGCGGGAATAGCTCAGTTGGTAGAGCGCAACCTTGCCAAGGTTGAGGTCGTGAGTTCGAGACTCATTTCCCGCTCCAGATTTTCGCGCGCGGAAGGTTCGCTTGTCGCGGGAGGACCCTACCCCCCGGTACGAAGCGCCTTCCGCTTTTGATTTTTCTCGTGCGACGTCGCGCGCCGTCGCGCTGCACGTATGGCGGGGTGGCAGAGTGGTCATGCAGCGGCCTGCAAAGCCGTGTACGCCGGTTCGATTCCGACCCCCGCCTCCAACAGACTTGCCGAG